>NZ_JBEZFS010000015.1:0-164860 GCF_040649575.1 Nonomuraea sp. NPDC048916 | reverse complement strand
CGGGTATCTGGCCCGTTTGGCGAAGAAGCAGGCGAACGCCGCCTGGAGGTGGCGAAGCGCCTGCTGCAACGGGACGCAGGACACCTCACCCAGAAAGCTCAACTCCTCGGTGCGCTTCCACTGCGTGAGCGCCGCCGAGGACTCCGCATAGGAGACGCCGCGGCCCTCCAGCCGGTAGGCGCGGGTGCGTTCCTCCAGCGCCTTGTTGTAGACCAAGCGGACGCAGCCGAACGTCCTGGCAAGCTCGAAAGCCTGCTCGGGAGTCGGGTAGAAGCGGTACTTGTAGGCCCGCTTCGCGATCTGGACCACGCCTCGCACCGTACGGCAAGATCAGCCAAATATCGAATGGGTGTTCGATTCTGCCGCATTGTTCTGGCTTTCGTCCCCGCCCATGGACGGGGTTTCCAGCCTCAAGGAGATGCGATGAGCCGCGACGCGACGAGCCGGGCAGGCCGTCCCGGCGAGCTGGGGCCGATGGCCGTACGCCAGGAGCGCTGGTCCGGTGCCAGGGGGTTGACAGCCGTGCGCCGGGCGGGCCGGTCTGGCGAGCGGGGGTCGATGGCCGTGGAGACGGTCATGCTCGCGCCGGTCTTCCTGATCTTCCTGATGTTCCTGGCCGGAGCCGGTCGGCTGGTCGAAGCCCAGGGCCAGGTCAACGGGGCCGCCCGGGACGCCGCCCGGGCCGCCTCGGTGCAGCGCGCGTTCGACGCCGCCGGCACCGCCGCCGAGGCGACCACCACGGCCGCGCTCCAGGGGCAGTGCGCGCAACCCGCCGTCTCTCTGGCCGGATCCGACTGGGAGGCGGGCGGCCAGGTGCGGGCCGAGGTGACGTGCGAGCTGGACCTGAGCTTCCTGGGCTTCGACGGCACCAAGCGGATGACCGGCACGGCCGTGGTGCCGCTCGAACAGTTCCGGAGGATCGAGTGAACCCCGGGGCCGCCGGGGAGCGCGGGTCCATGTCGGTGTTCACCGTGCTCTTCTCCGTGGTCGTCTTCCTGCTCGCCGGGCTGCTGGTCGACGGCGGGGCGGCGATCAACGCCCGGCTGCGGGCCGCCGACATCGCCGAGCAGGCCGCCCGCGCGGGCGCCGACACGATCGACGTCGACCACCTCCGCGCCACCGGCCAGACCCGGCTGCTGGACGAGGGCCAGGTGTGCGCCAGGGCCGACGAGGTGATCGCGGCCCACGGCGGCGACGACGTGGGCGCCGGCACCTGCGCCGTGGAGCAGGGGCAGACCGCGGTGACCGTCACCGTGAAGGTGAGCTGGACCGCGTTCTTCCTCGGCGCCCTCGGATTCCAGGGCACCGAGATGGAGGGCACGGCGACGGCCGGACCCGAGGCCAGATGAGCCAGACCGATTCCGACCGCTTGGTGGCCCGGAGATCGGTGAGGAAGGACGCTGGACGCGAGAAAGGAGGGGCGATGCCCACGCGAGAGCCGGTGCGTCCCCAAGGGCAGGCGCGGCCACGCGTGCCCGCGCAGCCGCCCGCGCGCATCCCGGCGAAGCGGTCCGCCGGCGACGTGCTCGCCGGGCTCGCGGCGCTCGTCGTGCTGGTGGCGCTCGTCGGCGGCGTCCCTTACGCCCTGCTCACCTTCGTCGGGCCGCCGATCGGGCCGCAACTGCTCGACCTCGACCTGCTCACCAGCCGCGTCGGGCCGTCCACGATCACCGCCGTGCTGGTCCTGCTCGTCTGGCTGGCCTGGCTGCAGCTGTTCGCGTGCGTGGTCGTCGAGGTGTACGCCGGGGTGCGCCGGGTCGGCATGCCGGCCAGGGTGCCGTTGTCCGGCGGCACCCAGCTGCTGGCCAACCGGCTGGTCTCGGCGGTGCTGCTGCTGTTCACCGTGGGGGCGGCGGCCGTGCCCATCGCCCGGCTCGGCACGCCGCCGCCCGCCCCGCCGGCCATGACGACGGTCGCGTTCTCCTCTCCTGTCGTGGAGCAGCCGCTTGAGACCCAGCGGAGCAAGAAGGTGTACGTGGTGCAGCCGCCCCACGGGCGCCACCACGAGAGCCTGTGGGAGATCGCCGAGAAGTGCCTGGGCGATGGGCGCAGATATCCGGAGATCTTCCGGCTCAACCAGCACAAGGAACAACCCGACGGCACCCGCCTGCGGATGGCCGACCTGATCAGGCCGGGATGGGTGCTCGACATGCCGGACGACGCACGCAACGTGCACGTCGTGCCCGCCAAGCAGCCGCGTGCCGAGACGCTGCGCGAACACCCCGGCAGGGCCTCGACCAGCCCGGCCCGGGTCGGCGAGGAGCAGAGGCAGACGGTCACGAAGCCGCACGGCAAACACGAGGCCAGGCAGACCCCCGAGACCCGGCAGAGTCCGGCCGACACGCGGCGCCAGGCCGAGGAGAGACGCCAGGCCGGGGAGCTGCGCCCGGACGAGGAGCTGCGACCTGGGCTGGAGCTGGTCGACTATCTCGCCGGGGCGTCGCTGGCCGCCGCGGGCCTGCTGGTCGTGCTCGGCAGGCGGCGCCGCGAGCAGCTGTGGCGGCGCGCGTTCGGCCACCGCATCGTGCGCCCCCACGACGACGCCGCCGAGGCCGAGGTCGCGCTCCGGCTGGGCGCCGACGCCCCGGGCACCCGCATCCTCGACCTCGGCCTGAGGCTGCTCGGCGCCGAGCTGGCCGCGGCCGGCCGCACCCCGCCCACCGTCTACGCCGCCCATCTGTCCCCGCGCAATCTGGACCTGTGGATCCATCCGCCTGACGGCGACGCGCCCGCTCCCTGGACGGCCCAGGACGGCGGCCAGGTGTGGCGGTTGTCCGCGCACGAGGGCCGCCTGCTGCCCGATTCGGGAGGGAGCCCGGTGGGCGGCGCCCCCTACCCCGGGCTGGTGTCTCTGGGCACCGACGCGAGCGGGCGGGTGCTGATCGACCTGGAGGCGGCGCAGGGCCTGATCAACATCCGCGGCCGGCAGACCACGGCCGCTCTGGCCGCTCTGGCCGTGGAGCTGGCCACCAACCGCTGGTCCGACCGGATGCGCATCACACTGGTCGGCTTCGGTGAGGAGCTGACCGCGATAGCCCCCGACCGGATCCGGGCGGTGGGCGGCCTGGCCGAGGTGCTGCCGGAGCTGGAGGCGACCGCCGCCCCCCGCCAGGAGGTGCTGACCGGCCGGATCACCGGCCGCCCGCGCGACGCCCACTACCTGCTGTCGGCCGTGACCCCCAACCACGACGAGGCGAGGCGGCTGGCCCTGCTGGCCCGCAAGGACACCGCCGGATACGTGGTGACCGGCGAGGTGCCGCACGCCACCTGGACCCTGGAGATCACCGACGACGGCAAGGCGAAGATCGCCGAGCTTGGCTTCGAGGTGACCGCGCAGCTCTTGCCGCGCCGCCACTATCAGGCGCTGGTCGACCTCTTCCGCACCGCCGAGCAGCTCGACGGCGAGGCCGTTCCCGAGCCCGAGCCGCTGGCCGACTACGGCCTGCCCGCCGTGGAGGTGCGGATGCTCGGTCCCATCGAGATCGTCGGCCTCGATCCGCTGGAGGAAGGCCGGATGGCGCTCGCCGCCGAGCTGCTGGTCTACCTGGCCACCCATCCCGGAGGCGTGCACCCGGTCGTGCTGGGCGGCGTGCTGTGGCCGCGGGGCGTGCAGCCCATGGTCAGAGACGCGACGATCGCCAGGGTCGCCGCCTGGCTGGGCAAGCGACACCTTCGCATCGACGAGGCGGGCAGGCTCAGGCTGGGGCCCGAGGTCCGCACCGACTGGGCGCTGTTCCGCGAGATGGTCCGCCGGTCCCACGGCGACCCCACCGCCCGGACCGTGCTTCTGGAGAGGGCGCTCGGCCTGGTCAGAGGTCCGCTGCTGAGCGGGCGGCCATCCGGCAGATACTCCTGGCTGGCCGCCGACGAGCTGGAGTACGACGTCACGGCCGGCGTCGCCGACGCCGCGCACCGCCTGTGCGAGATCAGGCTGGCGCACGGGGAGCCGGACGCCGCGGTCGCGGCCGTCCGCGCGGGTCTGCTGCTCGCCGCCGACGACGAGGGGCTCTGGCGCGACCTGCTCCGCGCCACCCACGCCACCGGCGATCTCGTACGGCTGCGCGCGGTCGTCGAAGGGCTGACCAGAAGAGCCGGGTCGCAGCCGTACGGCGGCCTGGCCCCGGAGACCGAGGCGCTCATCGACGAGCTGCTGCCGTCGTGGCGCCTGCACGTGGTGAGGGAGTCCTCCGCATGAGACGCGAGCAGAGTTCACCGGAAAGGCACGCGCCCGGGCGGTCGCGCACGGCCGAGCACTCGTGCGCGACCGAACGCCCGTGTACGGGCGGGAAAGACGCCGGCGTGATGCGGCTGGCCCTGTCAGGGGCCGTGTCGTTGGCGCTGCTGGCGGCCGGGTGCGCCGCCCAGGCCGAGCAGCCCTACACGCCGCGTGAGGCGTCCTCCCCGGCGAAGAGCGTGGCACGGGCCGCGCCCACGACCGGGCCCCAGACGGTCGCGGTCGGCGACGGGATGAGGGTGCGCATCGAGTGGCCGGCGGATCCCGACCCGCTGCTGAAGGTGCTGACCGACTACTACGTCGGCAGCCGCAGGGCGGTGGTCACCGGCGCCGACCGCTACGCCCGGAACATGGAGATCGACGCGGAGGTCCAGGCGACCGAGTGGGTGCGGGCGTTCACCGACACCGACCAGTCGCTGCGCGGTGTCGCACGGCTCTACGACCTGCACGTCAGCGCCGCCCGGAGCAAGGGGGCCCAGATCGACATGTGCGTGGACGAGTCACGGCTGCGCCTGATCTCCACGCGCACCGGTAAGGCGGTGACGTCCCAGCCCGAATGGACGCGCAAGCCCTACCACCAGGCCGCGCTCGCGCACCGCGGCGACGACGGTGTGTGGCGCATCAGGGCACTCGTGTCCGACGACGAAAGGTGCGAACGATGAATCCCCTGGTCCCGGCACTGGTCGCCGGGCTGCTGGTCCTCGCCCCCACCCCCAAGCCGGGTGGCAACACCACGATCGAGGGCACCGAGCGCGGCAACGAGCGGGGCATCACGCTGGTCAACTCCGGCATCGTCCTCAAGGGCGACGTCAAGGGCGGCAAGAGCGACGGCTACCGCGTCAAGCGACCCTGCTGGTACGAGCCGGGCCTCGACGCCGACGAGATGCTGAAGTTCCAGACCGACCCCCGCACCCAGTTCGCCAGGATCAAGGCCGACGACAAGAGCTTCGACCGGTTCGTCCAGCAGTTCAAGGACAAGAAGGGGCAGCCGGGCCGCTGGTGGACCCCCGCCTATGACACGAACGATCCCCAGGGCGCGGCCTGCTGGGCCGACCTGGAGCAGTTCATCTTCGTGCCGCCCGACACGACGCCACCGTCCGGGATCACGTTCGAGCAGCTCGCGGAGATCGCCCGGGCCGCGCTGACCGTGCCCGAGCCCGTCATCAAGCTCAATCCCGACGTCAAGAGCTACGTCAACCTGCCCACCTTCGTCTGGCTCGACAATCCCGGCGACTCCCAGCGCTCGGTCACGGCGACGCTTCCGGGCGTCATGAGCGCGACCGTGATCGCGACGCGCGAGAACATCACGATCTCCCCGGGCACCACCGAGGACCGGGCGAAGGTGGTCCAGGACGGTTGCGGCCAGGTCGGCACCCCCTACGTCAAGGGCGCCCAGTTCACCTGTGGCGTGCAGTATCTGCGGGCCTCGATCGACCAGCCGCGCGAGGTCTACGAGCTGACCGTGTCGAGCACGTGGCCGGTCCAGGTGGCCGAACGGGTGGTGCCGTTCCAGTTCGCCCCGGTCGAGGTGAGCGCCACGCGCGACGTGCCGGTCGGCGAGGTGCAGAGCAACGTGCGCAACCCGTAGGGCTCACGGGGCTGGGCCGCGCCGTGCGCCGAAGCCGCCTGGGGCCTCACGGCGGCCCGCTCAGACGCCGAAGGGCCGGTACGGCCTTTGCCGTACCGGCCCTCGCCAGGCTCTGGTCAGTCGAACAACTCGTCAACGCTCCGCACGCTGAGCGCCTTGAATGTCCACTCGTCGAGCAGTGCCTCGTCCGTGCATCCGGAGATGCGGGCCCGGGCCTCGTCGGTCACGGGGATGCCGCGAGCGTCGAGGAAACCGATCACGGACCGAGGCGCCGATCTGGCTCGTTCCTTGCGCAGCCATCTGATGATGAACTCGCTCTTGTGCTCGTAAGATCCGGTCACCCGGGGATGTTACCGACCGCTGTCAGGATGTGACCGAAAGTTTGCCCGCTTCGTGGGCCAGCAGCCAT
Organism: Nonomuraea sp. NPDC048916; assembly: GCF_040649575.1. Taxonomy (NCBI): domain Bacteria; kingdom Bacillati; phylum Actinomycetota; class Actinomycetes; order Streptosporangiales; family Streptosporangiaceae; genus Nonomuraea; species Nonomuraea sp. NPDC048916. Next base: position 158,629 of record NZ_JBEZFS010000015.1, on the reverse strand, counting down.
TCCTTTACCGGAACACCGTAGTAGTAGCCGCCGAAACCGCCCGTGCTGGGCAGGACGCGGTGGCAGGGAACGAACGGGGCGATCAGGTTCTGGGCGCAGGCCGAACCCGCCGCGCGGGCGGCCGTCCTGGGCAGCCCGGCACGCTCGGCGAGCTGCGCGTAGGACACGGTGGTGCCCGGCTTCACCTCGCGCAGGGCCTGGTGCAGGCGCTTGCGGGTGGCGCTGCCCGGCTGCTCGACCGGGATGGCGTCGAGGGCCGTGAGGTCACCGTCGAAGTAGTCGCGGACCGCCTGGGCCGCGGGGCCGAGGTCGTCGACCACGTCTAGGCCCTCGGCTCGCAGGGCGGGCGGGAGCCGGTCGTACATTTCCGCGGGATCGGCGGTGAAGCCTCCCGCGACGAGCACGCCCTCGCGCACGAGCAGGGACAGCGGGCCGATCGGGGTCGGCAGGACCTGTGCTTCGATCATGATGAACTCCAGAGATGCAGGGCGGCGTAGGCCCGCCAGGGTCGCCACCGCTCGATGTGGTCGTCGGGAATGCCCAGGCAGGCCAGGCGCTTGGTGAGCACCAGGTCGCCGACGGGCCAGGCGTCGGGGTCGCGCAGCGCGCGCAGCGCGATGTAGCTCGCGGTCCAGGGGCCGATGCCGGGGACCTGGAGCAGTTCGGTCACCGCCTCGGCGGGATCCTGGCCGCCGTCGAGGTCGATCCGGCCGTCGCCCGTACGGGAGGCCAGCTCCTTGAGGGTGGCGATCCGGCGGTTCGTCAGGCCCAGACCCTGGAGATCGGCTTCGGCCAGCTCGGCGGGGGTGGGGAAGAGATGGGTGAACGTGGGGCTCCCGGTGTCGCGCCCGGTTCTGGCCACGATGCGGCCCAGCAGGGTGCGCGCTCCGGCGACCGAGATCTGCTGGCCGACCACGGCGCGTACGGCCAGCTCGAAGCCGTCGAACGTGCCCGGCACCCGCAGCCCCGGACGGGCCTCGACCAGCGGGGCCAGCGACGTCTGCCCCAGCGCCGCGGCGATCGCGTGCGGGTCGGCGTCGAGGTCGAGCAGGCGGCGGCAGCGGGCCACGATGCGGGCCAGTTGCCGGATGTCGTCCACCTCGACGTCCAGGGCCAGGTGGCCGGGCTTCGGGGTGAGGGTGATCGTGCCGCCGGGGACGGCCCGGCTGTAGGAGGCCGTGTCCGCCGTCTCCAGTCCTGGGATGGCCCGGGAGGCCAGGAACCCGAAGATCCCTTCCACGTCGTACGGCTCCCGCCGGTGCAGTCGCAGCCGGAACGCCGCCGGCGCGGCCACCACAGCCTGCCCGCCGCCTCCGCTCACGCCGCCGCCAGCGAGACCGCCGCCGGTCGGCCCGCCGGCCAGGACGCCGCCGACCACCCCACCGGCCAGGCCGGCTTCGGCCGCCCCGTCGCCGGGGACGGAACCGCCGAGGACGGAACCGCCCGGGACGGAACCGCCCGGGACGGAACCGCCCGGGACGGAACCGCCCGGGACGGGGCTGTCCGGGACGGGGCCGTCGCCGGTGAGGGCGCGGGCCGCTGCGGGGCCGCGAGCCGTGGCCCGCAGCTCGCTCGGCGTGAAGCCGTACGTCTCGCGCATGACCGCGTTGAACTGCCGCACGCTCCCGAAGCCGGCCGCGAACGCCACCTCCGTCACCGGCAGGGCCGTCTCCGTCAGCAGCTGTTTGGCCAGGAGCAACCGTTTCGTCCTGGCGACGGCCAGCGGGCCCACACCCAGTTCGGCGACGAACAACCGGTGCAGATGCCGCTCGGTGATGTGCAGCCGCCTGGCCAGGCCCGCCACGCCGCTGTCGTCGGCGTCGCCGTCGTCGATCAGCCGCAGCGCCCGGCCGACGAGGTCGCCTCGCAGGTCCCAGCCCGGGTCACCGGGGGAGAGCTCGGGACGGCAGCGCTTGCACGGGCGGAACCCGGCCGCCTCGGCCGAGGCCGCGTGGCGGTAGAACCGCACGTTGCGCGAGGCCGGGGTGCGGGCCGGGCAGATCGGGCGGCAGTAGATGCGCGTGGTCGTCACCGCGGTGTAGAAGCGTCCGTCGAACCGGGCATCCCGCGCGGAGACCGCCCGGTAGCAGGAGTCGAAGTCGAGCTCGAGTGGTGACATGTCTTCGACGATATGCGCTGGTGGCACCCGTGGACCGGCGGAATTCGGACCTTACCGTGAAATCGCAGGTCAGCAGGTCGCGCCCGACGACTGGCGGGAATCGGACACCTGGTCGGAGCCGGTTCGGGCCGGGCCGCCGCCACCGTGGCGGAGGCCCGGTGAGGTCACTTGGACGAGACCCCGACCCCCAGGTCGAACTCCCGGTAGACGCGGGCCCAGAACCCGTCGCGCAGCCAGACCCGGGCCTCGGGGAACGGCCGCAGCGAGTGGCCGAGCTCCTTCTCCGCCTCGATCAGCAACTCCGTGTCGATGACGGTCGGCAGGATGGGGCCCGGCAGCAGGTCGCGGATGTTGTCGCGGCCTCGCGTGAGGATCCACTTCTGTGCCACGTGCTCGCCGACGTCCTCCACCCGGGGGCGGCTGGGCCCGAGCTTGGCCACCTGTCCCGGCTTGACGTGCGGCTTGGCGGGGGCTCGTCCGGCGAACACCTGGGCGGGCGAGGGAGCGGTGGTCGGCGGGGCGACCGGAACGGGTTGCGGAGCACGACTGAAAAAGGGCCTCAGGAACTCAGCGGTGATCACTTCGACGGTGTCGGACTCCCAAACGAGCCGTTCGGCCTGGTTGGTGCCGTATGGCGGCTCGACTCCCCACAGATGGATGCGAACGCCGTACGCCTGGGCCGCCTCGACCGCGGGCACCATGTCCTCATCGCCCGCCAGCAGGATCGTGTCGGTCACGGCGTGATGCCTGGCCAGCGCCTCCAGGTCACTCCTGATCTGCGCGTCCACCCCCTTCTGCTGGCCTCGGGCGTTGAGGTTGCCAAGCCGCACCTTGACCCAGGGAAGCTGGGCGATGACCCGCTGATCGACGGTGGGCACACGGTCGCGGGCTGCGTCATACCAATAGATCCGCAGGAGTTCGCCGGAAATACGTTCCAATGCATGTTTCTGGAGGCTCTGGATCAGCTCATCCGCGGCCACCCGATATTCCTTGCGTTCCTTCGCGCCAAGCAGCACTTCGCCTGCTGCAGCGTAGAGATAACCGACGTCCACCAGGACGGCGTACTTAGCTGCCACAGGATGCGGCATGAGGTCTGGGATGGCCATGTCGTCCTCCAGGCCGCGGCGTTAGTTGATCGGCCGACTATATACGCCCACTTTTCTAGATAGTCCCAACTCCCGGAGAACTTGACACCCGTTTCCCGGGATCTATCTAGGGTAGGGCGCTCATCCGCCAAGCCGCCTTCCCCGGCGAGAGGTGCTTACGCATCGCTCTAGATGGGTTTCGCCACGTTTGTGTTCTGGGTGCGGCGGGCGGCTCCGGGGCGGTGCGGCGCGCGGCGAGGACGGCCACGAGCGCGGCGATCTCCTCGGGGGTCGCGTCACCCCGAACAATGCGCAGATGTCCGCTCATAGCGGGATGTTCCCATGCTTCTTCGGGGGCAGCGTGGCCCGCTTGTTCCGTAGCGCCCGCAGGGCCCGCACGACGTGCGCCCGGGTCTCGGACGGCTTGATCACCGAGTCGACGTAGCCGCGCTCGGCGGCGATGTACGGATTGGCCAGCGTGTCTTCGTACTCGGTCACCAGCCGGGCCCGTTCGGTGTCGGCGTCGCCGCCCGCGGCCAGCTCGCGCCGGTAGAGGATGTTGACCGCGCCCTGCGCGCCCATCACCGCGATCTGGGCCGTCGGCCAGGCCAGGTTGACGTCCGCGCCGAGGTGCTTGGACCCCATGACGTCGTACGCCCCGCCGTACGCCTTGCGGGTGATGACCGTGATCAGCGGGACGGTGGCCTCGGCGTAGGCATAGAGCAGCTTGGCGCCGCGGCGGATGATTCCGTTCCATTCCTGATCGGTTCCTGGCAGGAAACCCGGAACATCAACAAAAGTCAGGATCGGGATATTGAAAGCATCACATGTTCGAATAAATCGTGCTGCCTTCTCGGAAGCGTTGATATCCAGGCAACCGGCGAAATGCATCGGCTGGTTGGCCACCACGCCCACCGACTGACCGTCGATCCGGCCGTAGCCCACCACCAGGTTCGGCGCGAACAGCGCGTGGACCTCCAGGAACTCCCCGTCGTCCAGCACGTGCTCGATGACCTGGCGCATGTCGTACGGCTGGTTGGCGGAGTCGGGGATCACCAAGTCGAGCTCGGTGTCGGGCTCCAGGTCGTCGGCCGCCTCGAACACGGGCGCCTCGTCCAGGTTGTTGGACGGCAGGTAGGACAGCAGCGCCTTGACGTACTCCAGCGCGTCCTCCTCGTCGGACGCCTGGTAGTGGGCCACCCCCGACTTGGTGTTGTGCGTGTGGGCCCCGCCGAGCTCCTCGAACGAGACCTCCTCGCCCGTCACGGTCTTGATCACGTCGGGCCCGGTGATGAACATCTGCGAGGTCTGGTCGACCATGACGATGAAGTCGGTCAGCGCGGGGGAGTAGACGTGGCCGCCGGCCGCGGCGCCCATGATCAGCGAGATCTGCGGGATCACGCCCGAGGCGTGCACGTTCCGCTTGAAGATCTCCGCGTAGAGCCCGAGCGCGACCACGCCCTCCTGGATGCGCGCGCCGCCGCCCTCGTTGATGCCGATGATCGGGCAGCCGGTCTTCAGCGCCATGTCCAGCACCTTGACGATCTTCTCGCCGTAGACCTCGCCGAGCGAGCCGCCGAACACGGTCACGTCCTGCGAGAACACGCAGACCTGCCGCCCGTCCACGGTGCCGTAGCCGGTGATCACGCCGTCGCCGTACGGCCGCTTGTTCTCCAGCCCGAACATCGTGGACCGATGCCTGGCGAACTCGTCGAACTCCACGAACGAGCCCTCGTCCAGCAGGGTCAGCACGCGCTCGCGGGCCGTCATCTTGCCTTTGGCGTGTTGCTTCTCCACGGCCGCCGCCGACCCAGCGTGCACGGCCTGGTCGAGCCGTCGCTCGAGATCAGCAATCTTGCCAGCAGTGGTGTGGATGTCCGGTATATCCGGCGTTGGGGCAACAGCACTCATGCGCGCAAGGGTAACCCCTCCTCTTAGAGTGGTCGCATGACGGACGCCGTTCGCACGCAAGGCCTGTTCAAACGCTACGGCCCGCAGATCGCGGTAGCGGGTGTCGACCTCGTCGTCCCGGCGGGCAGTTTCGCCGGTCTCGTCGGCCCCAACGGCGCCGGGAAGACGACCACGCTCAGCATGATCACCGGCCTGCTCCGGCCCGACGGCGGCCAGGCCGAGGTCGACGGGCTCAACGTCTGGCGCGACCAGGTCCGGGTCAAGGCCCGCATCGGCGTGCTGCCCGAAGGGCTCCGGCTGTTCGAGCGGCTGTCGGGCCGAGAATTGCTCCACTACAACGGCCGGCTGCGCGGCATCCCCAAGGCCGACGTCCAGCAGCGCGCCGAGGATCTGCTGCAGGTGATGGGCCTGGCCGGCGCCGCCGACAAGCTGGTCGTCGACTACTCCACCGGCATGCGCAAGAAGATCGGCCTCGCGGCGGCGCTGCTGCACAACCCCTCGGTGCTCTTCCTCGACGAGCCGTTCGAGGGCGTCGACCCGGTCAGCGCCAACACCCTCACCGAGGTGCTCCAGCGCTTCACCGCGTCGGGGTCCACCGTCATCTTCTCCAGCCACGTCATGGACCTCGTCGAGCGGCTGTGCGACTGGGTGTCGGTGATGAACGGCGGGCACATCGTGGCGCAGGGCCCGCTCGACGACGTGCGCGGCGACCGCAGCCTCAACGACACCTTCCTGGCACTGGTGGGCGGTTCGCGTGACGCCGGCGACGCCGGCCTGACCTGGCTCGGGGCCAGAGACGGGGAGCCGAGGTGAGCACGGTCGCGCTCTTCGCCCAGCTGAAGCTCCGCCTGCTCGCCGGTAACCTGCGCGGCGACCTGTCCCGCAAGCTCGGCTTCGTCTTCACGCTGGTCATGGCCGTGCTGCTGGCGGCGCTGGGCTTCTTCCTGATGAGCCTGGTCCGGCTGGCGCCGCACGACATCGCGACCGACATCGTGATCATCGTCTTCACGTTCTGCCTCATCGGCTGGATGATCGTGCCGTTGCTCGCGTTCGGTCTGGACGACACGATCGACCCCGCGCGGCTGTCGCTGTTCCCGCTGACCACCGGGCGGCTCGCGCTCGGCATGTTCACCGCCTCCGCCACCGGGGTGTGGCCCGCGGCGACCCTCATCGTCACGGCCGGCGCGCTGGCCGGGCTGGCCACCGGCGTCGGCGGGCTGCTGGTCGGGCTGGTGGCCGTGCTCCTGCAGTTCGCGCTCTGCCTGGTCACCTCCCGGCTGATCACCACCGCGCTGTCCGGGGCGCTGCGCACCCGGCGCGGGCGCGACGTGCTCGCCGTGGCGGCGATCTTCGTGGTGCTGCTCGCCCAGCTGCCCAACCTGCTCGTCAACAGCGACCTCGGCGACCCCTTGGCGATCCTGCGCGGCACCGCCGACGCCTTCAGATGGGCGCCCTCCGGCCTGGCCGCGCACGCGATCTCCGACGGCGGGCTCACCGGCCTGGCCGAGCTGGCCGTCGTGGCGCTGCTCGTGCTCCTGATCGGCTGGCTGTGGATCAAGGCGCTCAGCCGGGCGCTCGTCACACCCGACTCCTCCACCCAGGCGGCCTCCGTACGCCAGGAGAGCGGCCTGGTCGACCGCTTCCTGCCCGACGGGCCGCTGGCCGCCGTGGTGACCAAGGAGCTCAAGTACATCCGCCGGGAGCCGCGCTTCCGGGTGGGCTGGTTCTCCGCGATCGTGGTCACCGTCGTGCTGGCCTTCTCGCTCGGCAACGGCGCCGAAGGCGAGGTCGGTCCGTGGCTCGCGATCCTGCTGACCTCGTCGGGCGCGCTGATGATCGCGCTGCAGTCGGGCAACGCCTACGGCATCGACGGCCCCTCCCTCTGGATGAACGTCGTGGCCTGCGGCTCCGAGCAGACGTTCCGCACCGACCTGGCCGGGCGCCACCTGGCCAACGCCGCGCTCGCGACGCCCGTGCTCCTGCTGATCGCGGTCGCCGTGGGCCTGTTCACCGGCAACCCGGCGGCGATCGTGCCCGCGCTGCTGACCGGCTGGGGCGCCCTCGGCATCGGGCTCGGCGTCGGCTCGGTGACCAGCGTGACCATCCCCTACACGGTGCCCGAACGGCTCAACGCCTTCAGCGGGGCCGCCCCCGGCCAGGGCGGCCAGGCGTTCGCCTCCTCCATGGGCGCGCTGCTCGGCATCGTCGTCCTCTCACTGCCGTTCGTGGTGCCGATCGCGCTCGGCTGGATCTGGGTGTGCGTGCTGGCGCCGTTCTACGGGCTGCTGGCCGAGGCGCTCGGCAGGCGGCTCGGCACCAAGATCGGGTTCGCCCGGCTCCCCGAGCTGGTGGCGGCGGTCTCGCGGCCCACCTGACCAGTGGTCTAGTCCATTTGGCGAGACCGGTCTACGCCCGCTCCGGGCGACTCTGTAATCTGCGAAACATGATTGACCAGCGGATCGAGCGTCGCAGCGCGGCCGTCACAGAGATGCCCGACGAGCTCCGTCGCGATGTGCGGCTGCTCGGCAAACTGCTCGGCCAGGTGATCGCCGAGCAGGGCGGCGAAGACCTGTTGGCCGACGTCGAACGGCTGCGCAAGGCCGTCATCGCCGCCCGCAGGGGGGAGGTCTCCGCCGACGAGATCACCGCCATGGTGGCCGAGTGGGAGATCGACCGGGCGGTGCAGATCGCCCGCGCGTTCACCTGCTACTTCCACCTGGCCAACCTGGCCGAGGAGCACTACCGCATCCGCATCCTGCGCGAGCGCGACACCGGGGACGCGGTGCAGCGCGAGTCGCTGGCGCAGGCCGTGCAGGAGCTGGGCGGCGAGCGCGTCGCCGAGCTGGTCGAGGGCATGGAGCTGCGGCCCGTGCTCACCGCGCACCCGACGGAGGCGCGCAGGCGCGCGGTCGTCACCGCGATCCAGCGGGTCAGCACCCAGCTCACCGAATACAACACGCCAGGCCGGGGGGCCTCCGAGCGCGCCGAGAACCAGCGGCGGCTGCTGGAGGAGATCGACATCCTGTGGCGCACCGCCCAGCTCCGCTCCACCAAGCTCGACCCGCTCGACGAGGTCCGCACGGCCATGGCCGCCTTCGACGAGACGCTGTTCCGGGTGGTGCCGCAGGTCTACCGCTCGCTCGACACCGCGCTCGGCGAGGACAGCGGCACCCGCCCCCCGCTGGCCAGGCCGTTCATCCGCTACGGCAGCTGGATCGGCGGCGACCGCGACGGCAACCCCAACGTGACCGCCAGGGTCACCCGCGAGGCCGTGCAGATCCAGTCCGAGCACGTGCTGACCGCGCTCGAGACCGCCACCACGCGCATCGCCCGCACGCTCACCGCCTCCGCCCAGTTCGCCCCGGCCTCCCTCGACCTCAAGGCGGCGCTCGCCGCGGCCGGGGACGCCCACCCCGAGCTGGTCTCCGAGCTCGCCACCCGCTCGCCGAAGGAACCACACCGGCAGTGGCTGCTGTTCGTGGCCGCCCGCCTCGCGGCCACGCGCCGCCGCGACCTCGACCTCGCCTACCTCTCACCCGGCGACCTGCTCGCCGACCTGCGCCTGGTCCAGGACTCACTCGCCCACCACGCCGTCCGCCAGGCGTACGGCGAGCTGCAGCACCTGATCTGGCAGGTCGAGACGTTCGGCTTCCACCTGGCCGAGCTGGAGGTACGCCAGCACTCCGAGGTGCACGCGGCGGCGCTGGAGGAGCTCCGGGCCGGCGGTGAGCTGTCCGAACGCACCGAGGAGGTGCTGGCCACGATCCGGGTGATCGCCTGGATCCAGGAACGGTTCGGCGTCCGGGCCTGCTCCCGCTACGTGGTCTCGTTCACCCGCGACGCGGCCGACGTCGCCGCCGTCTACGAGCTGGCCCGGCACGCGCTGGGCAGCCGGGCCCCGGTGCTGGACGTGGTGCCGCTGTTCGAGTCGGGCCAGGACCTCGCCAACTCCCCGCGGGTGCTTTCCGGCATGCTGGAGATCCCGGAGGTCCGCGAGCGGCTCGCCGCCACCGGGCGGAGCCTGGAGATCATGCTCGGCTACTCCGACTCGGCCAAGGAGCTCGGCCCCGCCGCCGCCACACTCCGCCTGTACGAGGCCCAGGAGCGGCTCACCGCCTGGGCCGCCGAGCACGACGTACGGCTGCTCATGTTCCACGGCCGGGGCGGCGCCCTCGGCCGGGGCGGCGGGCCCGCCAACCGCGCGGTGCTCGCCCAGGCGCCCGGCTCCGTCGCCGGCCGGTTCAAGGTCACGGAGCAGGGCGAGGTCATCTTCGCCCGCTACGGTCACATGGCGATCGCCCGCCGGCACATGGAGCAGGTCGCCAACGCCGTGCTGATGGCCTCCTCCCCGTCGGTCGGCGCCACCACGGCCGCCGCCGCGGGCCGCTTCCGCCCCCTCGCCGAACAGGTGGCCAACGCCTCCGAGCGGGCCTACCGCTCCCTCACCGAGGCGCCCGGCTTCCCCGAGTGGTTCGCCCTGGTCAGCCCGCTGGAGGAGATCGGCTCGCTGCGCCTCGGCTCCCGCCCGGCCCGCCGCGGCCTCGGCGCGCCGCGCTCCCTCGACGACCTGCGCGCCATCCCCTGGGTCTTCGCCTGGGCCCAGACCCGGGTCAACCTGCCCGGCTGGTACGGCCTCGGCACCGGCCTGGCCTCGGTCGGCGCCATGGACGAGCTGCGGGCGGCCTACCGGGAGTGGCCGTTGTTCAACGCCCTGCTCGACAACGCCGAGATGTCGCTGGCCAAGACCGATCGCTCGATCGCCGAGCGCTACCTGGCGCTGGGCGGCCGGGACGACTTCGCCCAGCAGGTGCTGGAGGAGTACGACCGCACCCGCTCCCTCGTGCTGGAGGTCACCGGGCACTCGCGGCTGCTGGCCAACCGCAAGGTCCTGTCGCGGGCCGTCCAGCTCCGCGACCCGTACGTGGACGCCCTCTCGCACCTGCAACTGCGGGCGCTGCGAGCCCTGCGCACCGGCAACCCGTCCGACCACGAGCGCGAGCGCCTGTCCACGCTCCTCCTGCTGTCGGTCAACGGGGTGGCGGCGGGCCTGCAGAACACCGGCTGACGCCGCCGGGAATCGAGCCTAAGGCGGCCGGTCAGGGGCCCCGTCCGGCCGCCGACGGTGTGGTCACAAGGTGCGCAGGAAGTCTTCGAGGATCTCGTTGTAGACGTCCGGGCGCTCCATGTTGGGGTAGTGGGCGGTCCGGTCGATCGAGATCGCGCGGCCGTTGGCGACCGTGCCGGCGAGGCGTTCGGCCATGCCGATGTGGTCGGGCGAGTCGATGGCGCCGTTGATCGCCAGCACCGGAACCTCGATCTTGGCGGCCCGGTCCCAGGTGTCGCGCACCGGGACGAGCAGGTTGGGTTCGCCGGCGGTGTGCTTGGACATGGTGTCCCTGGCCATCCGGCGCAGCCGGTTCGCGACCTCGGGATCGAGATCATCGAGGCCGCGGCGGGGGCCCGCGGCGAAGAGCATGAACCCCTCGATCGAGGCGTCCAGGTCACCGGCGGCCATCGCCGAGTGCCACGTGGCCAGTGCCCGGGTGGTCCAGGGGTCGGTGAAGTACGGCTCGCTGGTCCCGGCGCCGCTGACGACGACGGCGCTGACCAGTTCCGGGTGCTCCAGCGCGGTGTCGACCGCGATGCTCGCCCCCATGGAGACTCCCGCCAGGATCGCGGGGCCGGTGTCCAGGTGGCGCAGCAGCGCGGCGAGGTCGTCGGCGAGCCGGAACGGCTCGGTGGCGTTGGCGGACCGGCCGTGGCCGCGGGCGTCGGGCGCGATGACGCGATACCGCGAGGCGAGGACCGGGAGCTGGTCGTCCCACATGTGGTGGTCCACGAAGCCGCCGTGCAGCAGGACGAGGGGCCGGCCGATGCCGGTGTCGAGCCAGAACAAATCATTCATGACAACCAAGGTGTCACTATCGGCCCGAAGATGGCAACTCAGGTGTCATCATGGTGTGGTGAGCGAGACAGGCCGCGGCCCGGCGTCCGAAGCGTCGAGTGACCGGCTCATCGAGGTGTTCGACCTGGTGGGGCCGCTGTACCGGCGCGCCCAGCGCAAGGTGGAGCAGGACGCGCCCATCGAGGGGCTGTCGGTGGGGGTGCGGGCCGTGCTCAATCTGCTCCGCGAGCACGGGCCCATGACCGTCCCCCAGATGGGTCGGGCCCAGGCGTTGAGCCGCCAGTTCGTACAGCGCATGATCAACGACGCGGCCGCGCGCCGCCTGGTCGAGTTCGTCCCCAACCCGGCGCACAAGAGGTCCTCGCTCATCCGGCTGACCGGGGAGGGCCGGGCCGCCATCACCGCCGTGATCGACCGCGAGCGCGCGGTGCTGCGCCAGGTGGGCGGCGACCTGACCGAGGCCGAGGTCACCGCCTGCATCCGGGTGCTCTCACGCCTCCTCCGCCACCTCGACGACGTCGACGTGGATGCCGGCACGGACGGTCGGCGGGCGACAAATCTGGACATCGGCCCGGCTTTGCCTTGATCATGGCTGTATGGCCCGATTGCGCGGTGAGGTCGTCGTCGAGGCGCTGGCGCAGCACTGGTTCGAGGGGTACGTACGCGCCCTGCTCGACCGCGCCGAAGACCTGACCCTGGATGACGACGGCTGGATCCAGGGCGATGAGGACCTTGCCGACGTCACCCTCGTCGAAGGCGAGCACCTGACCCCCGGCGCGCGTTATCAGCGCCATGTCGGCCCGGTGGACGGCGAGGCCGGGGACGGCACGACCAGCGAGCTGGCGCTCACCTCGTGGGAGCGCAGGGGTGAGGTGAGCGCGACCATCACGACCTGGCATCCCGGCGACGACAGGACCACCTGGACGGTGAAACTGCGCGATCCCGACGCGCTGGAGTCGGTCGTGGCCGGCGGCACGCACCATGCCGCGAAGCGCTCTCAGCGTCTGTCCTGGGCCATGGAATTCGACTGCCGACGGTGGTGGCGGCAGGTGGAGGGCGGAGCGCCGGCCCGCGGGCGCGCCCCGGTGATGGTTCTGCTCCGCCATCCGTTCGGGCAGGGCCGGCTGCTGGTCAGGCCGGCGGCCACGGACGGCGGGAAGTGGCGGCTGGTTCTCACACTGGACGCGCGGGGACGTGGCTGGGTCCGCCCGCTCGCGGCGATCGTCCTGCCGTTCGTGCGGCGCACGCTGGAGGCCAAGTTCCGGGAGTTGATCGCCGAGACCGCCGAAGACTGGAACAAGCAGATTGCCGAACTGCGGGAGTTCGATCCCAGGGAGGCGGACCTCTGGTTTCCCCGGTTCCGGGGCGCGCGTTCGGAACTCGACCGGTGGATCGAGGAGAACGGCTGACGCCGCGGACACTACGAAGGGTGTCTCGCGGGCGTGATCGGCCGTCGCTCCGGGCGGCGGATCGCCCGGCGGTCCCGGTTTGACCGCTTACCGGGCATAGCCTCAACGTTCCGGCGCGCACGCTTCGTGCGAGCCTCGCCCGAACCTGCGCAGCGACTCGAACCGCGCGGTCACCTGGACGATCCGGTAGTACAGCCGCGGCGGGACGTGCGGGAGCAGCGGGGAGTGCCGCCGGCCGAGCAGCGTGATCAACTGCTGCGGCGGGAGGTTGATGTAGCGCGGCAGGTTCTCGTACCACTGGGCGCTGTTGCGGGCCCCCTTCTGGGCGGGCCGGATCGCGGATTGGCGTTGCCGCTCGTAGCGGGCGAGGGCGGGCTGGAGTCGTGTGTCCGTGTGCAGCGCGTTGACCAGGACGGCGGCGTCCTCCAGCGCGAGGGCGGTGCCCGCGCCGATGGAGTAGTGCGTGGTGTGCGCGGCGTCGCCGAGCAGCACGAGGTTGTCGTGATACCACCTGCGGTTGGTCAGGGTGCGGAAGTTCAGCCAGTGCGCGCTGCCGTCAGGGTGCGCCCGGCCGATCAGCGGGTGCCCGTCCAGCATGTCGGCGAACAGCTTCTCCAGCAGGGCCAGGCTGTCGGCCTCGTTCGTCTGGTCGAGCCCGAGCCCCCTCCAGGTCGCGGGGGAGCATTCGACGACGCAGGTGCTGTGCTCCTTGCCGAATCCGTAGCCGTAGCACCAGATCCAGCCGTGCGCGGTCTCCACGAAGGCGAAGGTGAAGCAGTCGAAGACCTTGGTGGTGCCGAGCCACATGTAGGTGTTTCGCCCGACCGCGACCTCGGTGCCGAAATGGCCGGCGTGGCGCTCGCGCAGCACGCTGTTGACCCCGTCGCCGGCCACGACGAGGTCGGCGTCGGCCAGCTCGTCCTCGCCGGCGATCTCGTGCTCGAACTCGACGTGCACGCCGAGGGAGCGGGCCCGGTCGGTGAGGATGCCGAGCAGCTGGTGACGGCCGATGCCGAAGCCCTCGTCCCCGTTCTCGACCGTCACCGTCGTGCGGTCGTCGATGTGCGCGACCCAGCTGTCCCAGTGGACCGAGCTCTCGCTGATGGCGCGCGCGGACTCGGGATCGGCGCCGTGGAGATTGTTGAGCAGTTCCTCCCAGTAGGTCACCCCCCAGCCGTACGTCGACCCGGCTGGGTTCCGCTCGTAGACGGCGATCTCATGGGACGGATCCACCCGCTTCATCAGGATCGAGAAGTACAGGCTGGCGGGTCCACCACCGACGCAGGCGACCTTCACAAGAGCTCCCGTTGTGACGCAGTGTAATCAAGTAGTGCCATAGGGTAGCAGTTGGTGTGCGACGTGACGGTTTCGTCCTTCTGAGCCTTCGGCCACGAGATGTCCAATTGATCAGGTCCAGTGGGTGAGGCGGCGCAGGCCGTACTCCACGGGCCCGTAGCGGTGGGAGCGGAGCCACCAGGCGCTGAGCACGAGCAGGATCGCGTAGATCACGGCCGCGACGCCCATGACGGCGAGGGGTGAGAGGCGGCCCGCGAGCGCGAGGCCGTAACCGGTGAACACCAGGCAGATGAGCACCGACTGGCCGATGTAGTTGGAGGCGGCCATCCGTCCGGCCGGGGCGAGCAGGCCGGCGATGGCCGGGCGTCTCCTCATCAGGCTGAGCAGGGTGGCCAGGTAGGCGGCGGCGAGCAGCAGCGACGTCACCTGGTTCTGGGCCAGTGCGACCAGGGCGAGGGCGTCCTCGTTGACGGACTTCCAGGCGAAGAAGGCGGCCGAGGGCAGGCCGGCGCCGTACCCGATCCACTGGATCCGGGGGAGCAGGTGGGCCCACCGCTCGGGCTCCTCCAGCAGCTTCGACTTGCCGGGCCGCCAGTCCGAACAGGAACAGCGCCAGGGCGGTCGGGCCCTGGAAGCCCCAGACGGTCAGCGCGAGCGACGGGTAGAGCTCCAGCTGTAACGAGAGGAAGTCCAGCGGGCCCCCGGTGGCCAGGGCCAGCACGCGGGCGGCCTCGGCCGGGTCGGCGGGGGCCGGCGCCGCGGGATCGAGGGTGGTCAGCCAGGCGAGCAGCAGATAGCACACGGTCAGGAAGCCGATGATCGACGAGCCGATGACGACGGCGGTCCGGGGCCTGATGCCGCGCAGGGCCAGCAGGGCCAGCCCGAGGACGGCGTACAGGGTGAGGATGTCGCCGATCCAGAACAGGACGCCGTGCAGCAGGCCGATCACGAACAGGCCCAGGCACCGCCGCAGGGTCCGCGCCTTCACGCTCGCCCCCGCCCGTTCGGCGGCCCTCAGCTGCAGGGTGAAGGAGTAGCCGAACAGGAACGAGAAGATGACGTAGAACTTCGTCAGGACCAGCGTGTTGATCACGTACGCGACCGGTCCTTCGGAGATGGTCATGGCGCCCGCCATGGCGTAGCCGGGGTCGGCGAGGAAGCCGATGTTCGCCACGAGGATGCCCGCCAGCGCGAACCCTCTCATGGCGTCGACTTCGCGGATGCGGGCGGAGATCGGCGAATCGGTCTGCGTCATTCCCACGACGCTAGAGAGCGATGACTCCGGCCACATCAGACCTTGGCAGCCACGCGTCCGACCAAAGTCGGCCCCTGGGGCTTTGCGGCCCCGGGGGAGCCGGTCACAGGCCGTCGAAGAAGCGGCGCACGTCCGCCACGAAGGCCGCCGGCTGCTCCAGCGGCAGGAAGTTGCCGCCCCGCTCCAGCTCGCTCCAGTAGGTGACGTCGCTGTCGCGCTCGGCGAAGCGGCGGATGGTGACGTCGGTGCTCAGCGCCACCGCGACGCCGGTGGGCACGGTGCCCCGCTCCTTGGGGCCCCAGGCGCCGGCGTCGTGGCTCGACTCGTAGTAGAAGTTCGCCGACGACCCGGCCGTCCCGGTGAACCAGTAGAGGCTCACGTTGGTCAGCAGGTGGTCGCGGTCGACCGCGTCCTCCGGCAGCTCCCTCTCGGCGTCCGTCCACTCCTTGAACTTCTCCACGATCCAGGCCAGCTGCCCGACGGGCGAGTCGTGCAGCCCGTACGCCAGGGTCTGCGGGCGGGTGGACTGGATGACGTTGAAGCCCATCATGTCGTCGCGGAAGTTCTGCAGCCGGGCGAGACGCTCCTGCTCGGCCTCGGTCAGCCCGGCGAAGTCGGCGGGGTCGTCCGACGGGAAGGTGACCAGGCCGTTGACGTGGACGCCGACGACGTTGCCCGGGGCCTGGCGGCCTATCTCGACGGCGGTCCAGGCGCCCCCGCCCTGACCCTGGACGCCGTAGCGCTCGTAGCCGAGCCGGGCCATCACCTCGGTGAGCGCGCCGGCCATCTTGCCGATGGTCCAGCCGGGGGCGTTGAGCGGGCCGGAGAAGCCGAAGCCCGGCAGGTCGGCGGCCACCACGTGGAAGTCGCGGGACAGCTCCTCGACGACCTCGGTGAACACGGCGAACGAGGCGGGCCAGTCGTGCAGGAGGAGCAGCGGCGTGGCGTCGGGGTTGGCCGAACGGACGTGCGCGAAGTGGATGTCCTGGCCGTCGACCTCGGTGAGGAACTGGGGGAACGTGTTCAGCCGGGCTTCGGCCGCGCGCCAGTCGTAACCGTCGGCCCAGTATGCGGCCAGCTCGCGCAGGTAGCCGACCGGCACGCCGCGGGTCCAGCCCTGGCCGGGGAGCTCGCCGGTCCACCGGGTGCGGCGGAGCCGGTCGCGCAGGTCGTCGAGGTCGGCCTGGGGGATCTCGATGCGGAAGGGGCGGATCTCGGTCATGGGATGACCCTCTCATGCGGAACGGCGTGTTCTGTTCCAACTATAGCAGAACGGAACGCTTCATTCCTTATCTAGAGCGATCCAGTCAAAGGCGATCCGCATCGACGACGATCCGATCGTGTCCCGCGTAGACGTTGCACCGCTCCCCGCGCAGGAACCCGACGAGCGTCATCCCGAAGTCCCTGGCCACGTCGACCGCGAGCGACGAGGGGGCCGACACCGCGCACACCACCGCGATGCCCGCGGCCAGCGCCTTCTGCATGATCTCGTAGCTCGCCCGGCCGCTGACCATGAGCACGTGCCGGTCCAGCGGCAGCGCCTCGTTCAGGGCCGACCAGCCGACCAGCTTGTCCAGCGCGTTGTGCCGGCCCACGTCCTCCCTGACCGCCACCAGCTCACCCTCTGCGGTGAACAGGCCCGCCGCGTGCAGCCCGCCGGTCTTGCCGAACACGCCCTGCGCCTTGCGCAGGCTCTCCGGCAGGCCGTACAGGATGTCGGGGCTGAGCTCGACGGCGCCGCGCGGCAGCGGGTGGCAGCGGTCGCGGAGCGTGTCGAGGCTGGCCGCGCCGCAGACGCCGCAGGCGCTGGAGGTCAGGAAGTGGCGATCGAGCGCGGGCAGGTCGGGGATCGGGCCGTGCAGCCGCACCGTGACCGTGTTGTAGCGGGCCTCGGACGGCAGGTCCTCGTCCACGCAGTAGCCGATGGCCGCGATGCCGCCCGGCTCGACCAGGCCCTCGCCGTGCAGGAATCCGGCGGCCAACTCGAAGTCGTGACCAGGGGTCCGCATGGTGATCGCCACCGTCTTGCGGGCGCCGCCGGGGGCGGTGAGGCGGATCTCCAGCGGCTCCTCGGTGGCCAGGTCGTCGCGGCGCTCGCGGGAGACGGAGCCGGAGAGCTCCAGGACGCGGATCGGCCTCGTGGGCCCCGGACGCCCCGTCATGTCCGCCGCACGGTCACGGAGGCGTTGTAGTCGGGGATCTTCGCGTCGGGGGAGCGGCGCGTCTCGTCGAGCAGTACGTTGCCCTCCGGCCAGTGGACCTGCAGGTTGCCGGGCATCAGCGGCGCCCGCAGCACCCTGCCCAGGTAGACGCGCTCGCCGGAGCGCAGCTCGACCTCGGTGCCGTCGGGCAGGCCGAGCCGGTCGGCGTCGTACGGGCTCATCAGCACCGCCTCGCGCGCCGCGCCGTTGAAGCCGTCGCGACGCTCGTGGACCATGCTGTTGAACTGCTTGCCGCGCCGGGTGGCCACGGTGAACGTGCCGTCAGAACGTTCCAGGGCGGGCAGCCGGACGGCCGAGAACCTGCCCAGCCCGTCGGGCGTCTGGAACCGGCCGCCGGAGAACAGGTGGCGCCCGCCGTACTGCACGTTGTCGCCGAAGGAGCGCAGGCCGGCGATCCCCTGGTAGAACGGCACGGCCCGCTCGATCTCCGCGCGGATCTGGGGCGTGCCGGTGAAGCGCACGGCGGTGGCGATCTCGGGACGGGCACGGGCGGCCAGCTCGGTGAAGATCTTCCACTCCGGCCACGCCTCGCCGATGCGCGGCCCCTCGACCTCCGGGGAGAAGATGATCCGCCGCTCGGTCGAGGTCTCGGTCACCCCGCCGACCATCTCGTAGCGGGTCTGCGCGGGCAGCAGCAGCACATCGCCGTCGGACGGCACGAGCATCTGCGACGACAGCACGATGTCGATGTGCACGCGCAGCCTGAGCCGCGACAGCGCCTCCCGGCAGTAGGCCGGGTCGGGCAGCACCTCCAGGAAGTTGCCGCCGCTGGAGACCAGCGCGTCGAGCTCGCCCGAGTGAGCCGCGTCGATCATGTCGCCGACGGTCAGGCCGGGCGTGCCGGGCACCTCGAAGCCCCACAGCTCGGAGAACTTCGCGGTGTTCTCGGCGGTGATGGGCAGCCCGCCCGGCAGGCCCGTGGCGTACGCGCCCATCTCGGCGCCGCCCTGCACCCCGCTGTGCCCGCGGATCGGCATCAGCCCGCAGTGCTCGCGCCCCACGAAGCCGCGCGCCAGCGCCAGGTTGACGATCGCCCGTACGTTGTCCTCGCCGAAGGTGTGCTGCGTGATGCCCATCGACCAGACGAGCACCGCCGACTTCGCCTCGCCCAGCAGCCGGGCCAGCCGGAACATCTCCTCACGCGAGGCCCCGGACAGCGCCTCCAGCTCCTCCCACGACTGCTCCGACACCGTGCGCCGCAGCGCCTCGAAGCCGGTGGTGTGCTCGTCGACGAACGTCTTGTCCACCCAGTCGTGCTCGATCAGGTGCTTGAGCACGCCGTTGAGGAAGCCGATGTCACCGCCCACGTTGACGCCGAAGAACTCATCGGTGATCTTCGTGCCGAACAGCGCCGACTCCGCGTTGGACGGCACCCAGTACTTGTCCATGCCCGGCTCGCGATAGGCGTTGACCATGGCCACCCGGGTGCCGGCCTTCTTGGCGTGGAAGAGGTACTTCATCGCCACGGGCTGGTTGTTCGACGGGTTGGACCCGATGAAGACGATCAGGTCGGAGCCGATCCAGTCGGTGTAGGAGCAGGTCGTGGCCGCCGCGCCGATCGTCTCCTTGAGCGCCACGGTCGAGGGTGAGTGGCAGATGCGGGCCGCGTTGTCGACGCTGTTGGTGCCGAGCGCGCGCACCGCCTTCTGCGCCGCGTAGTAGTTCTCGTTGGGCACGCCCCTGCTGGTCAGGTAGGCGCCGAAGCGCGCGTCACGCAGCCCGCCGGCCGCCACCCGCAGCGCCTCGTCCCACGACACGCGGGTGAAGCCCGGCTCGCCCGCTCGCCTCAGCATCGGATACGGCAGCCGCCCCAGGTCGCGAAGCTCCGCGCTCTTCCTGCCGGTGAGCCCCGAGACGTCCTCCAGGAGCGAGACGTCGAGCGCCGGCATCGTGTTCAGCGGGAGCAGCCGGAGCCTGATGTTGCACAGGTGAATCTCATCCATCGTCCAGTCGCGCATGCCCTGCGTGCCCAGGGCGCAACCGTCGCAGGTGCCCTGGTTGAGGATCCGCCAGGCGTAACGCCGGTTGCCTTTGACCGACCGGAACGCCTTCACCAGCTCCAGGTAGTTGTTCGGCTTGCGCAGGCCGATGCCGAACGGCCGCCACGACGCCCAGTTGCGCGGATCCAGACGTGCCATGAATCGCTCACCACATTCCGCTTGCTCAGGTCTTTCGCTCCCATCTTGCCCTTGGCGCGCGAGCATCCCGACAGCGGCGTCGGTGAAGGGCACCCGATAAGTCGGCGAAGATGGAGGGGTGCCCGACTCGCGCTATTCCGATCTCGACCGCCCTCCGCTCTCGGAGGCGGCGCTCAACCGCGCCCTGGTCCGCCCAGGCAGCCTGTGGACCGGCGTGACCGTGGTCGAACGCACCGGCTCGACCAACGCCGACCTCGCCCAGGCCGCTCGTCAGGGCACGGCCGAGGGAGCGGTGCTGGTGGCCGAGACGCAGTTCGCCGGTCGCGGCAGGCTCGGCCGCGTGTGGAGCGCGCCGCCGCGTTCGGGCCTGATGGTCTCCGTCCTGCTCAGGCCGGCCCCGCCGGTCGGCACCCTCGGCTGGCTCCCGCTGCTGTTCGGCGTGGCCGCCGCGTCGGCCGTCCGCCGGCTGGCCGAGGTGGACGTGCGCCTCAAGTGGCCCAACGATCTGCTGATCGGCGAGCGTAAGCTGGCCGGGGTGCTGGCCGAGCGCGCCGGCGACGCGGTGGTCATCGGGATGGGGCTGAACGTCTCGATCAGGTCCGACGAGCTGCCCGTGCAGACCGCCACGTCGCTGGCCATCGAGTCCGGTTCGGCGGACGCCGCGCCGTTCGTGGACCGCGATCCACTGCTGCGGGCGGTGCTCAGGGAGGTCGAGACGCACTACCGCGACTGGAGCGAGGCGGCCGGCGACGCCGACGCGTGCGGGCTGCGCGCGGCCTACCAGGCGTCGAGCGCGACGATCGGCCGCGAGATCAGGGTCGAGCTGCCCGGTGAGCGCATCCTGACCGGCACCGCCACCGGCATCGACCACGCCGGCCACCTCCAGGTCACGGCCGGCGGCGACCGCCACGCGCTGAGCGCCGGAGACGTGGTGCACGTTCGCCCGTCGGCATAGCCGCGGGCGCGCTGAGGTGGCACGATTTGCCCATGACCATCCCGGACCACCACCTGACGCAGGGCGAGCGGCGCATCAGGTCCTTCCATCCCCACTGGAAGCGGCTCGTCGTCCCCGTCGTCGCGCTCGTGCTCATCGCCGCGGCCTCGGGCGCGGGACTGTACTTCATCCCAGGTGACTGGGAGTACGCCTTCTTCGCCAGGGTCGCCGTCGGCGTCGTCGCGCTGATCCTGCTGACCGTCTGGTCGTTCGTCCCCTACCTGCAGTGGAAGAACACCGCCTACGTGCTCACCACCCATCGGTTCACCATCAGCACGGGCGTGCTCAACAAGTCGACCGACGAGATCCCGATGGCCAAGGTCAACACGGTCAGCTCCGACCAGACGTTCGCCGAGCGCCTCCTCGGCTGCGGCACCCTGTCCGTGGAGTCCGCCGGCGACAGGGGCCAGATCGTGCTCCGCGACATCCCCAAGATCCAGGACGTCCGCACCGACCTGTTCCGCCTGCTCGAAGACGCCTCCGACGGCAGCATCGACGGTCGCTGACATCGCGTAGCCTCCACACGTGGACGCGCCAGAGGCCAGAGGCAGGCCGACCGCCGAGGAGATCGACCGCCTGCTCCTCGGCATGCCCGCCCGCTACACGCGCGGTGAGGTCGCCGCCGCGGCCGGCGTCCCGGCCGAGCTGAGCGAGCGCATCTGGCGGGCCCTCGGTTTCGCCTCGCTGGCGGACGACGCCGTCGTGTTCTCCGACGGCGACGTGGCCGCGCTGCGGCGGGTGCGCACGATGCTCGACAGCGGGCTGCTCGACGAGCGCACGGTCATCCGGATGTCCCGCGCGCTCGGCCGGACCACGGCCCGGCTGGCGCAGTGGCAGGCCGAGATCATGATCGGCGCGATGCTGCCGCCGGACGAGGAACCCTCCGACGAGGACCTGACCCGCGTCCTCGACACGGCGGGGCGGCTGCTGCCCGACTTCGAGCGCGTGCTGGTCCACGTGTGGCGCGCCCAGCTGGCCGCCGCCGGCACCCGCCTGCTCACGGTGGCCGAATCCCACTCCGAGCCGTTGCCGACCCGCGTGTCGCTGGCGGTGGGCTTCGCCGACCTCGTCTCGTTCACCCGGCGCGCCAGCGAGCTGGCCGAGCGGGAGCTGGCCGAGCTCGTCGAGGGCTTCGAGGCCCGCGCGGCCGACGCGGTGGCCGCCCACGGCGCCCGGCTGGTCAAGACGCTCGGCGACGAGGTGCTGTTCACCGCGCCGACCCCGGCCCAGGCCGCGGCGATCGCGGTCGACCTGATGGAGAGCGACGAGCTGCGCATCGGCCTCGCCTACGGACCGGTGCTGCCCATCCTGGGCGACGTCTTCGGCACCACGGTCAACCTGGCCGCCCGGCTCACCTCGATCGCCCGGCCCGGCACGATCATCGTCGACTCCGGGATGGCCGAGGATCTCGGCGACCGGCCGGAGTTCGAGGTGCGCCGCATCAGGCGCCGGCCCGCACGCGGCCTCGGCGTGGTGCAGCCCCATGTCTTGCGGAGATCACCCCACTGACACAAGATGGCTGCCATGCCGTACGAAGTGCAGGGCGTCATCGCCCGAGGTAAGGGCCAGGAAGTGTCAGTCGAGACGGTGATCGTGCCGGATCCGGGTCCGGGCGAGGCGGTCGTGACCGTGCAGGCCTGCGGGGTCTGCCACACCGACCTCCACTATCGGGAGGGCGGCATCAGCGACGACTTCCCGTTCCTGCTCGGGCACGAGGCGGCGGGCGTGGTCGAGGCGGTCGGCGAGGGCGTCACCGAGGTCGAGCCGGGCGACTTCGTGATCCTCAACTGGCGGGCCGTGTGCGGCCAGTGCCGCGCCTGCCTGCGCGGCCGGCCCTGGTACTGCTTCAACACCCACAACGCCGCCCAGAAGATGACGCTGGGCGACGGCACCGAGCTCTCGCCGGCGCTGGGCATCGGCGCGTTCCAGAGCAAGACGCTGGTCGCCGCCGGCCAGTGCACGAAGGTGTCGGCCGAGGCCCCCGCCACGGTGGCCGGGCTGCTCGGCTGCGGTGTCATGGCCGGCCTCGGCGCCGCGCTCAACACCGGCAACGTCGCCAGAGGCGACACCGTGGCCGTCATCGGCTGCGGCGGGGTCGGCGACGCCGCCATCCTCGGCGCCTCGCTGGCCGGCGCGTCGAAGATCATCGCTGTCGACGTGGACGACCGCAAGCTCGCCTGGTCGCGCGACTTCGGCGCCACCGACACCGTCAACTCCCGCGAGAACGACCCCGTCGAGGCCATCCGCGACCTCACCGGCGGGTTCGGCGCCGACGTGGTGATCGACGCCGTGGGCCGGCCCGAGACCTACAAGCAGGCCTTCTACGCCCGCGACCTGGCGGGCACGGTCGTCCTGGTCGGCGTGCCGACTCCGGACATGACGCTGGAGCTGCCCCTGCTCGACGTCTTCGGCCGCGGCGGCTCGCTCAAGTCCTCCTGGTACGGCGACTGCCTGCCCTCCCGTGACTTCCCGATGCTGATCGACCTGTTCCTGCAGGGCCGGCTCCCGCTCGACAAGTTCGTCACCGAGACGATCGAGCTCGGCCAGGTCGAGGAGGCGTTCGCCAAGATGCACCGCGGCGACGTCCTGCGCTCGGTGGTGGTCCTCTAGATGCTCGACAGAGTCATCACCTCGGGGACGTTCTCGCTCGACGGCGGCACGTGGGAGGTCGACAACAACGTCTGGCTGGTCGGCGACGCCCGCGAGGTCATCGTGGTCGACGCCGCGCACGACGCGCGGGCGATCGCCGACCGGGTGGGCGAGCGCAGGGTCAAGGCCATCGTCTGCACCCACGCGCACAACGACCACATCAACGCCGCCGCCGAGCTCGCCGACCTCACCGGCGCGCCGATCCGGCTGCACCCTGCCGATCAGGTGCTGTGGGAGCAGGTGTACGACGACGCGGTTCCGTACGAACCGCTGGCCGACGGCGAGAAGATCGAGGCCGGCGGGATCGTGCTGGAGGTGCTGCACACCCCGGGCCACTCGCCGGGCGCGGTCTGCCTGCACGCGCCCGAGCCCGGCGCGGTGTTCAGCGGCGACACGCTGTTCAAGGGCGGCCCCGGCGCGACCGGGCGGTCCTACTCGTCGTTCGAGCAGATCATCGAGTCGATCCGGCACCGGCTGCTGGTGTTGCCCGGCGAGACCGTGGTGCACACCGGCCATGGCGACTCCACCACGATCAGGGCCGAGGCTCCGCATCTCGAGGAGTGGATCGCCCGAGGTCACTGACGTCTTCCCGGGGGATTCGGCCGCTGTGGCGGAGCCCACATAGGCAAGCCTTACCAAAGTGAGCTATCTTAGGCATGCCTTACCTTCTATTGGCTCCTTTCCTGAGAGGCCCCCCGGGATGTACGTCTGCGTGTGTCGTGCCGTGACCGAGAACGAGGTGCACGACTGCATCGCGGCCGGGGCCCGGAGCGCTCGCCAGGTTCGCGACACCACCGGCGCCGGGGGCGACTGTGCCACATGTGTCCGGAAGATCTGTGCGATCCTGAAGCGGTCTGAGGAACTGACGACCGCTTAGCGCAGGGGGCCCGTTTCATGCAGGGCGACAAGCAGATCATCGAGCTGCTCAACGAGCAGTTGACCGCCGAGCTGACCGCGATCAACCAGTATTTCCTGCATTCCAAGATGCAGGAAAACTGGGGCTACACCAAACTGGCCAAGCGCACCCGCGAAGAGTCGTTCGACGAGATGCGCCACGCCGAGCGCCTCACCGATCGCATCCTCTTCCTCGAGGCGCTGCCCAACTATCAGCGGCTCGGCACGCTGCACATCGGGCAGACGGTCGAGGAGCAGTTGAGAGCCGATCTCGACGTCGAGCTTTCGGTGGTGCAGCGGCTGCGACCGGCCATCGCGCTGATGCGAGAGAAGGGCGACATCACCTCCGCCCGGATCTTCGAGGAGATCCTGGCCGACGAGGAAGAGCACATCGACTACCTGGAGACCGAGCTCGAGCTCATCCGGGCGCTGGGTGAGCCGCTCTACCTCGCCCGCTACGCCGACACGTCCTCCAAGGACTCCTAAGCGCCGGTCGTTCGGGCGTCGGGGGCGACCATCAGCGACCGCACCTCGTCGGGGGTGAGGGTGGCACCATGTCCGGCCTCGGCGGCGAAGCGCTCCTCGCCCAGCGCCAGACGGACCCGCCCGGTGATCCGGTCGATGTCCACGCGCTCCGCGGGGGCCGGGGAGAGGGAGCCTGACGCGCGGGCCGCGGCCGCCGCGCCCAGGATCCGGGCGGCGCGCTCGTGGTGTCCGGCGCCGAGCCAGCCGGTGGCCTCTGGCTGGCCCCAGCGGTCGCCGAGTTCGTCGAAAAGCTCGCGGCTCCGCTCACCGTCGCGGCGCAGCGAGTCGAGGTCGCCCCGTATGTGCGCGAGCTTGGCCCGCGTGGCGAGGGTCGCCGCCGTCCCCCACAGGTCGCCGCGTGACCGGAACACGGGGAGCGCCAGGTTCAGCAGCTCACCGGCGACGGCGAGGTCACCCAGATCGATCCCGGCGTAGGCCAGGAACCACTGGGCCCGGGCCAGCCCGCCCGGCTCGCCGGCTTCCCCGTACATCCGCAGGGCCGCCCGGCGACGGTCCTCCCGGTCTGCCACGTCACCCTGGAGGAACCCGATGCCGGCGTTCCAGGCCAGCGCCTCGGCCCGGTGCGCGGAAGCCGCGTTCCCGTCCTTCCCGTCCTTCCCGTCCTTGACGGTGACGGCCAGCGCCGCCGTCAGGGACCGCCGGGCCTCGGCCAGCCGCCCGCGCAGGAACCAGTACCAGGCCATCGCGTTGACGAGGCGCAGCGCGTCGTCTGCGTCGCCGTCCCTGACGGCGGCGTTCAGCGCGGTCCGCAGGTTGGCCGCCTCGGCGTCGAGGCGCCGCAGCCAGCGCCGCTGGCCGGGCCCGTGCAGGTGTGGTACGGCCCGCTCGGCGAAGGCGATGTGGAAGCGGTGGTGCCGCCGCCGGATCCGGTCGAACTCCCCCGCCTCCCGGAGACGCTCGACGCAGTACGCCGCCACCGACTCCAGCAGCCGGTACCGGGGCCCGTCGGGCCCGTCCGCCATCATCACCAGCGACCGGTCCACGAGGCGCGCCAGCAGGTCGAGCACGTCCAGACCGTCCTCGGCGCAAACGGCCTCGGCCGCCTCCAGGGTGCAGCCGTCAGCGTGTACGGCCAGCCGGCGCAGCACGACGCGCTCCGGTTCGGTCAGCAGATCCCAGCTCCACCCGATCATCGCCGCCAGGGTCTGCTGGCGCGGCGGGGCGCCGCGGTGTCCGGTGGACAGCAGCCGGAAGCGGTCGTCCAGGCGGTCGACCAGGCCGTGCACGCCCAGGGCGCGCACCCTCGTCGCGGCCAGTTCGCCGCGAGGTCGGCGGCGTGGCCGGGAACCTCCAACGGAGGAACACCCCAGACCACCTCGCCGGCGAGCCCGAGCGGCTCCTGGCTGGTCGCGAGGAGGCGTATCCCCGGAGCCGACCGCAGCAGCCGTTCGGCCAGCTCGGAGAGCGGCTCGACGACGTGTTCGCAGTTGTCCAGCACGAGCAGCAGCCGGCGGGGGCGAAGCGCGTCGGCGAGCCGATCCACCGCGGTCACCGGCTCGGCCGGCTGCCCGGAAGCCGCGCCGTCCCTGATGTCCAGCGCTCCTATGATCGTCTCGGCCAGCCTGGTCAGCGCGTCCTGGTCGGCCGGCCTGTCCAGCGCGGCCAGTTCCACCCACCACACGCCGTCGGGGAATGCGTCCGAGGCGGGAGACGTGTCGGAGTCGTACTCGGCCAGACGCCCGGCGGCCTCCACCGCCAGCCGGGTCCGGCGAGCGTCACCAGTCGGTCCGTAGCCAGCCGTGCGCGGATCTCGGCGACCGCGTCGTCCCTGCCGATCAGGCCGGTGAGCGGCGCGGGCAGGTTCGTGACCGGCCGTGCCGAGGGGGAGTCTGGTACGGCCGCCCCGGCCAGCGCCGGATCCTGGGTCAGGATCGCCCGGTGCAGGGCGACCAGGTCGGCGCCCGGATCCAGCCCCAGCTCGTCGGCCAGCAGCACGCGCAGCGTCTCGTAGCTGCTCAGCGCCTCGCTCTGCCGTCCGGCGCGGTAGAGGGCGCGCATGTGCACGGCGCGCAGCCTCTCCCGCAGCGGATGCTCGGCCACCAGATGACCGAGCTCCCCGGCCAGCAGGGCGTGCTCGCCCAGTGCTAGCCGTACCTCCGCGAGGTCCTCGTGCGCGGTCAGCCGCAGCTCCGTCACGTGGGCGGCGGCGGCCCGGACGAACGGCTCGTCCGCGAAGTCGGCGAGAGGAGGATCGGGATGAACCAGCGGCGGCTGCGGGTGGCGATCATCATCGGCAGCACCCGAAGGGGCCGGTTCGGACCCACTGTGGCCGGCTGGTTCGCCGCCAGAGCCCGCAGGCGCGGCGACCTCGACATCGACCTGGTCGACCTGGCCGAGGCCGACCTGCCGCAGACCCTCACCGACCACGAGGAGCCCCTCCCCGAGCGGGTTCGGGCGCTGGCGCCACGGCTGACGGCCGCCGACGCCTTCGCGGTGGTCACCCCGGAGTACAACCGGAGCTTCCCCGCTCCGCTCAAGACGGCGATCGACTGGTACCACGAGGAGTGGCAGGCCAAGCCCGTCACCTTCGTCGCGTACGGCAGGGAGTCGGGTGGCCTGCACGCCATCGAGCAGCTCCGCCAGGTCTTCACCGAGTTGCACGCCGTGGCCATCCGCGACGTGATCAGCCTGCCCTGCTACTGGGACCTGTTCGCCGCCGACGGCACCTGGCCCAAGGCCACCGCGGAGTGCAACGCCGCGGCCACGGCCACGCTGGACCGGCTGGTCTGGTGGGCCCGCGCGCTGCGGGATGCGCGGGCCAGGTGCCCGTACACCCTGTGAGCTCGTCTCGCTCCACGACACCTGTGCACGACTTGATCGACAACACGACCACGATACGGAGAGAACCATGCGGAAGATCATCGCCTCGACCTACAGCACGCTCGACGGCTTCATCGACAACCCCACCTGTGGTCCATGCAGTACAACAGCGAAGACGCCATGGCCTACGCGTTCACCATGACCACCGGGTGCGACGCGCTGATGCTGGGCCGCGTCACTTACGAGGGCATGGCTCAGGCCTGGCCGAACATGGGCGGCAACCCCTACTCCGACCACGTCAACGCCATCACCAAGTACGTGGTGGCCTCCCAGCCGGTCGACACCGGCGCCTGGGACCCCACCGTCGTCATCCCCGGAGACGACCTGGCCGCACAGGTCGCCAAAATCAAGGAGCAGGACGGCAAGGACATCCTGATCTGGGGGTGTGGCCGGCTCACGGACGCGCTGATGGAGCACGGCCTCCTGGATGAGTACCGGATCTGGATCTACCCCGTCATCCGTGGCGAGGGGCAGCGCCTGTTCCGCGACGGCACCGAAACGACCCTGGAGCTCACGGACTCGACCGCGTTCGACTCCGGCGTCGTCGTCCTCACCTACCGGCCGGCGAGCGCGGGCGGGGACACGGGCGGGGACAGAGACGGGAGCCAGCGGCCGTAACAGAGGCGGGGGCGAGCGCGGCCGCCCGGTCCACCGGAAACCCCGGGGGCGGCCGTTTCCCGGCGCGAGACGTTACCCGGCACGACACGCCGGAAGGCACGTGAGTTTCTCGGGTCCCGACAGGATCGCATTTCGCCTTTCGCCCCGGCGGCCACGCTAATTTAAGCCGGACTAACTGATGTTTATCATCGTTTGCCCAGGTCAATGGATAGGTCAACGACGAGTCAAACCGTGCGCTGTACCCGGGAAACGATCGCCTAAGGTCCTACGATCGCTTCATGACCTGCGTACTTCTCGCCGAGGATGACACCTCGATTTCCGAGCCACTCGCGCGTGCGCTGCGCCGTGAGGGCTATCAGGTTGAGGTGAGCCCCGACGGCCCGCAGGCCCTCGAAAGGGCTCTGTCGGGGGGCATCGACCTCATCGTTCTCGACCTCGGCCTGCCAGAAATGGACGGCTTGGAGGTCGCTCGCCGGATCCGTGCCGAAGGGCACGGCACTCCGGTCCTCATACTCACCGCCCGCGTCGACGAGGTCGACACGGTCGTCGGCCTCGACGCCGGCGCGGACGACTACGTCACCAAACCCTTCCGGCTGGCCGAGCTGCTCGCCCGCGTACGCGCGCTGCTGCGGCGCGGCACGTCGGAGACTCCGGTCGTGCAGGGCGTCCGCATCGACGCCGACTCCCGGCGCGCCTGGATGGGAGAGAAGGAGTTGCATCTCACGACCAAGGAGTTCGACCTGCTCCGGGTGCTGGTCCGCGACGCGGGCAAGGTGGTGACCCGCGAGCAGATCATGCGCGAGGTGTGGGACACCAACTGGTGGGGTTCCACCAAGACACTCGACATGCACATCTCCTGGTTGCGCCGCAAACTCGGCGATGACGCCGCCAAACCGCGCTACATCACCACCGTCCGGGGAGTCGGCTTCCGGTTCGAACGCGAGTAGGAGATGCGCCGCCGCCTGCTCTCCTCAACCCTGGTCGTCGCGGTCATCGCGGTCCTGTTGCTGGGGGTCCCCCTGGGCATCGTGGTCAGCCGCCTGATCGTCGACGAGGCGGCCCAGGAGCTCAGGGCGGAGGCGACGCGTCTGGTGGGAGAAGTCGAATATGCCCGCATCCAGGAGACGCCGCTAGACCCCCAGCAGCTCGAACAGAAATATCCCGGCCGCTACATCCAGATCTACGAACGCGCAAACCCTCCCAAGGCGACCATCGTCGGCACGTCGCCGCCGTCCGGCCGGCAGATGGCCGAGGACGCCCAGTCCGAGAACGGCATCTACGTCCGGGTCAGTCGTGACAGGGCCCAGATCGAGCGGGACGTCCGCGCGCGTCTGCTGCTGATCGTGGCCCTGGCCGGCGCGGCGCTCGCCGTGGCGGTGGGGCTGGCCATCGTGCAGTCACGCCGCCTCACGCTGCCCTTGCTGGACCTGGCGAAGATCGCCGAACGGCTCGGCTCCGGCGACGCCCGGCCGAGCCGCCACCGCTACGGGATCCCCGAGCTCGACCGGGTGGCAGAGGTGCTCGACCGCAGCGCCACCCGCATCTCCGACCTGCTCACCCGCGAGCGGGAGTTCGCCACCGACGCCTCCCACCAGCTGCGCACCCCGCTGACCGGGTTGACCATGCGCCTGGAGGAGATCGTCGCGGCCTCGGAGGAGCCCGAGGTCGTCCGCGAGGAGGGCGAGGCCGCCATCGTGCAGGCCGAACGGCTCACCGCGGTGATCGACGAGTTGCTCGCCGCGGCCCGCCGGCAGCGCCACGCCCAGGCCGAGCCGGTCTGCATCGACGAGGTCATCGACCAGCAGATCATCGAATGGGAGCCGGTCTTCCGGGGAGTGGGCCGCCGCCTGGTGCTCCAGGGCGCCCGAGGGCTGAAAGCACTGGCCACCACGGGCGGATTCGGCCAGGTCATCGCCACACTGCTGGAAAACTCCGTCCGCCACGGCGGCGGCACGGTCACCATCACGACGACGAGCGGCGACAACTACATCGTGATCGAGGTGGCCGACGAGGGTCCCGGCATCTCCGACGAGATCGCGCCCAAGGTCTTCGAGCGCAACGTCAGCGGTGGCGGCGGCACCGGGCTGGGGCTGACGCTCGCCCGCGCGCTGGCCGCCGCCGACGGCGGCCGTCTCGAACTCGTCCGCCGCCGCCCCGCCACGTTCGCGATCTTCCTGCGTCCCGCCGAGCAGAACGAGCGGACCCGCGTCGTCAGCGGTCCTGCCTGATCTCAGCCTCGGGCAGCTCGGCCGGGATGGGCGTGGTCGCCTCCAGGAACACCCACTTCTTGTACGACCAGAAGCGGAACAACGTGCCGAGGCCGACGCCCACGATGTTGGCGATGTTGAGGCTGAGCGGGTCGTCCAGGTGCAGGGTGTACTTGGTGAAACCGATCACCAGCAGCCCGAACAGCAGGGCGATGCCGTTGAGCAGGAAGAACAGGAAGTATTCGCGGCCCAGGCCGCTCTGCTCGCGATGCCTGAACGTCCAGAACCGGTTGCCCAGGTAGGCGAACGTGGCCGCGATGATCGTGGCCAGGACTTTCGACGTCAGCGGGCCCATGTCGAGCCCCAGAAGGAACACGTTGTACATGCCCGTGTCGACGACGAAGGCCAGGGCGCCGATGGCGCCGAACTTGGTCAGCTCATGCAGCAGGGCCGAGAACCGCTGGTAGAGGGGCCTTATGAAGTCCACGTCTCCTGGTCGGTCCTTCCTGTCCATGGTGCATATGGGGCATGACCTACCCAGGGTACTGGCCGTCATCCAGCACGGGGGCAAGGCCGGTGAGATCGGCCCCTCGGCAGAGGGCGCCGGGCCGCTGAACAGGGGCGCGACGGATGAGACGCCGTTCCGCCCCGGTAAGCTCGCCTGACGTGAGTTCATACAGCCCCATCGGGCCGGTCGTGGGCATCGTCGGCGCCGGTCAGCTGGCCAGGATGACGCAGCAGCCGGCCATCGCGCTCGGCGTCGAGCTGCGGGTGCTGGCCGGCGCCGCCGGCGAGAGCGCCGCCAGGGTGATCGTCGACACCCGGCTCGGCGACTACCGCGACCTGGCCGACCTGCGCGAGTTCGCCCAAGGATGCGACGCGATCACGTTCGACCACGAGCACGTGCCGACCGAGCACATCAGGGCGCTGGCCGCCGCCGGCATCATGGTGCGTCCCGGAGCCGACGCGCTGGTCCACGCCCAGGACAAGGCGGTCATGCGCGAGCGGCTGACCTCCTTCGGCGCCCCCTGCCCCGCCTGGGCGCGGGTGTCCGGAGCCGAGGACGTCACGCGCTTCGCCGCCGAACACGGGTGGCCGGTGGTGCTGAAGGCGATCAGGGGCGGCTACGACGGCCGCGGCGTGTGGGTCTGCCACTCGGCCGCCGACGCCGAGGCCGCCTTCGAGTCCGGGATGCCGCTGCTGGCCGAGGCGTTCGTGCCGTTCGAACGGGAGCTGGCCGTGCTGGTCGCGCGCTCGCCCCACGGGCAGGGCGTCAGCTATCCGGTCGTGGAGACCGTGCAGCGCGACGGCATCTGCGTCGAGGTGCTCGCGCCGGCGCCCGGCCTCGACCCGGAGGACGCCGCACAGGCCCAGCGCATCGCGCTGCAGATCGCCCACGAGCTCGGCGTCACAGGACTGCTGGCGGTGGAGATGTTCCAGACGACCGGTGGGATGGTGGTCAACGAGCTGGCCATGCGGCCGCACAACAGCGGCCACTGGACGATCGAGGGCGCCAACACCTCGCAGTTCGAGCAGCACCTGCGAGCCGTGCTCGACCTGCCGCTCGGCTCACCGGCGATGACCGCGCCCGTCGTCGTGATGGCCAACCTGCTCGGCGGCGACGACCCCGACCTGTTCAAGCGCTACGAACACGTGATGGCCCACGACCCGGGCGTCAAGCTGCACTTCTACGGCAAGGAGGTGCGGCCCGGCCGCAAGATCGGCCACGTGACCGCCGTCGGCGACGACCTCGAGACCGTACGCGCCCGTGCCCGGCACGCCGCCGTCTACCTGACCACCGGAGAATACTCGTGACAATCTCGATCTTCGCCCCGGCGGCGGAGGAGGCGGCGTGACCATCGGCATCGTGATGGGCAGCGACTCCGACTGGCCCGTGATGAAGGCGGCGGCCGAGGCCGTGGCCGAGTTCGGCGTGCCGTTCGAGGCCGACGTGGTCTCGGCGCACCGGATGCCCCTAGAGATGATCGAGTACGGCCGGCAGGCCGCGTCCCGGGGCATCAAGGTCATCATCGCCGGGGCGGGGGGCGCGGCGCACCTGCCCGGAATGCTGGCCTCGGTGACTCCGCTGCCGGTCATCGGGGTGCCGGTGCCGCTCAAGTACCTCGACGGGATGGACTCCCTGCTGTCGATCGTCCAGATGCCGGCCGGGGTGCCAGTGGCGACCGTGGCGGTGGGCGGGGCTCGCAACGCGGGACTGCTGGCCGTACGGATCCTGGGGGTCTCCGACACGGGGCTGCGTGAGCGCATGGCGGACTTCCAGCAGGACCTGAAAGCCCAGGCCCACGCCAAGGGCGAGCGGCTCCGCGCCGAGGCGGCGGGCCTGGACTGAAGCGCGGCACGCGGGCTTACGGCCGCCGGCCGCTTTCCGCGCGGAGCCGCGGCCCGGCCTGACCACGGCCGTTCGCGCGTGACCACGGCCGTGTTCGGGCGTGACTACGGGCGGCCGAGGGCGCGGTAGTGCCAGCCGGCGGAGCGCCAGGTTTCGGCGTTGAGCGCGTTGCGGCCGTCGACGATCTTGCGCGTGGCGACGGCCTGGCCCAGCTCCTCGGGGTCGAGCTCGACGAACTCGGGCCACTCCGTGAGCAGCAGCACGACGTGCGCCCCGCGGACGGCCTCCAGCGCCGAGCCGCCGTAGTGGAGCTCGGGGTGCGCCTTGCGGGCGTTGTCCAGCGCGATCGGGTCGTAGACCGTGACCTGCCCGCCCTGGTGCCCTATGGTGACCGCCACGTCGAGCGCGGGAGAGTCGCGGATGTCGTCGGAGTTGGGCTTGAACGCCGCTCCGAGCACCCCCACCGTGCAGCCCTGGAACGACCCGCCGGCCAGCTCACGCGCCAGGTCGACCATGCGGGCACGGCGGCGCATGTTGATCGCGTCCACCTCGCGCAGGAACGTCAGCGCCTGGTCGGCGCCCAACTCGCCCGCGCGTGCCATGAACGCCCTGATGTCCTTGGGCAGGCAGCCGCCGCCGAATCCGAGCCCGGCGTTGAGAAACCGGCCGCCGATGCGGTCGTCGTAGGACAGGGCCTCCGACAGCTGCTTGACGTCGGCGTGCGCGGCCTCGCAGACCTCGGCCATGGCGTTGATGAAGGAGATCTTGGTGGCCAGGAAGGCGTTGGCCGCGGTCTTGACCAGCTCGGCGGTGGCGAAGTCGGTGACCACGATCGGCACCTCGCCCAGCGGCTGGTACACCTCACGCAGCACCTTCTCCGCCCGCTCCGACCGGGTGCCGATCACGATGCGGTCGGGGTTGAGGGTGTCCTGCACGGCGAAGCCCTCGCGGAGGAACTCGGGGTTCCAGGCCAGCTCGGCCTCGGCGCCGGCCGGGGCGAGCCGGGTCAGCTTTTCGGCGAGGCGGCCGGCGGTGCCGACGGGCACGGTCGACTTGCCGACCACCAGGCACTCGCGGTCGAGGTGGGGGGCCAGCGACTCGATCGCGGCGTCCATGTAGGAGACGTCGGCCGCGTACTCGTCGCGCTTCTGCGGGGTGCCGACGCAGACGAAGTGCACGTCGCCGAACGCGGCGACCTCCTCGTAGGAGGTGGTGAAGCGCAGGCGGCCGGAGGCGAGGCCGCGGCGCAGCACGGCTTCGAGGCCGGGTTCGTGGATCGGCAGCTCACCGTTGCTGAGACGGCGGATCTTGTCGGCGTCGATGTCGAGGCCCAGGACGTCGAATCCGAGATCCGCCATGCATGCCGCGTGTGTGATGCCCAGATATCCGGTCCCGATCACCGTGAGGCGATATGGCACGAGTGAGCTCCTTTCGATCGCCAGGGCATGCTACCGGTCCCCGTTACCCCCTTCTGTGCCACCTGGGGTTTTGGGCAAACCGTACCGAGTGGTAGCAAGATGCTCGGACGTCCTAGTATCTGCGTATGGACTTTCCTCTCTACGCACCCGCTGAGGAGCATGATCTGCTCCGGGAGACGGTCAGGGCGCTGGCCGATGAGAAGATCGCCCCGCATGCGGCGGAGGCGGATGAGACCGGGGAGTTTCCCTGGGAGGTTTACAAGGCGCTGGTGGCGGCCGATCTGCACGCGGTGCACGTGCCGGAGGTCTACGGCGGGGCGGGCGCGGACGCGCTGGCCGCGGTGATCGTGATCGAGGAGGTGGCGCGGGCGTGCGCGTCGTCCTCGCTGATCCCGGCGGTCAACAAGCTCGGCACGGTGCCGCTGCTGCTGTCGGCGTCGGAGGAGGTCAAGCAGCGCTACCTGGAGCCGGTGGCACGGGGTGAGGCGATGTTCTCCTACGCGCTGTCGGAGCCGGAGGCGGGCTCGGACGCGGCGGCGATGAAGACCCGCGCGGTGCGCGACGGGGATCATTTCGTGCTCAACGGCGTCAAGATGTGGATCACCAACGCCGGGGTGTCGGACTACTACACGCTGATGGCGGTGACCGACCCGGCCGCCGGCGCCCGGGGGATCTCGGCGTTCGTGGTGGAGAAGGCCGACGCGGGGGTGTCGTTCGGGCCCAAGGAGCGCAAGCTGGGCATCAAGGGCTCGCCGACCCGTCAGGTGATCCTGCAGGATGTGCGGATCCCGGCGTGGCGGATGATCGGCGAGCCGGGCACCGGCTTCAAGACCGCGCTGGCCACGTTGGACCACACGCGTGTCACGATCGCCGCGCAGGCGCTGGGCATCGCGCAGGGCGCGCTGGACTACGCGCTGGGCTATGTGAAGGAGCGCCGGCAGTTCGGCAAGCCGGTCGCCGACTTTCAGGGCGTGCAGTTCATGCTGGCCGACATGGCGATGAAGCTGGAGGCGGCCCGCCAGCTGACCTACCATGCCGCGGCCAAGTCCGAGCTGGCCATGCACGGCCGGCCGCAGAAGGACCTGACGTTCCTGTCCAGCGCGGCCAAGTGCGCCGCCTCCGACGCCGCGATGGACATCACGACCGACGCCGTCCAACTGCTCGGCGGCTACGGCTACACCCAAGACTTCCCGGTCGAGCGGATGATGCGCGACGCCAAGATCACCCAGATCTACGAGGGCACCAACCAGATCCAGCGCATGGTGATGGCCCGGCAGCTCCTGAAGTAGGCGTTGACATGCGGAAACCCGGCGCTTCCTGCGGGGTGGGCCGGGTCCGCCGAAGCGCTAGTCGATCAGCGGACGCCGCCTGTTCCGTCCCTGTTCCGTGATCTTTACATGGCGGCCCAAGGATGCCAGCATCACGCGGCATGGATGTCGATGAGTTCTGGGACCTGATCGAGCGTTCCGGACGCGAGACGGACACGAGGAGAACGCGTGTCGCGTGGTTGGCGGACGAGCTTTCTCGCCGCCCGGTCGAAGAGATCATCGACTATCACATCTGGTGGACGACGACTCAGAACCGCGGCTGCACCATCGACATGTACGCGGCGTACTGGTTCGTATTCGGCATGGGTTCGTTGGATGGTTTCGAGTACTTCGTGAACTGGCTGGTCGGCCTGGGGCGTGAGACGTTTGAGGCTGTCTCCGACTGCCCTGACCGGCTGATCGAGCTGCCCCAGGTGCTCCACCTGCTGGAGTTGGAAGAGTCGTATGCCGACTCCACCAAGCTCCGGCCAAGGGATCCGGAGCAGATGAGGGAAGAGCTACCCGAGTTCGAGTCGCTGGCGTACGTGGCGTACGACGCCTATGAAAGGGTGACCGGGCAGAATCCGGACGGGCTCAACGAAGCCGTAGACACTCGCGGCGTTTCAGGCGAATTCCCTTTGGTTCCGACGCTCGGCAGCGTTCCTCATGGAGAGGGGTGGGATTTCGACGATGGGCAGGAATTGGCTCGCAGGCTTCCGCGGATCGCCCGCTACCGGGACCAGTGACGATCCCTCAACGCTGATGTGGCGGCCTCAGACGGCCGGAGGTAGCGGTCGTCAATCGCTCTGCGGGCGCGGTCGTGAGATCCGGGCATCATGTGGGCGTTTACGCGAAGGGTGAAGCCTGGATCGGCGTGGCCGAGGTACTCGGCGAGTTCTTTGACCGAGACGCCACCGGCAAGCATGACGCTGGCGTAGTAGTGCCGGAGCTGGTGTAGCCCTTCCTTGCGTGAGGTGGCGTAGCGGCTCCGCTGGCGGGCGTCCTTGTTGGGTGCCGGGATCACGCCTACGGCCACGAGGGCGGGTTTCCAGACCGTTTCGCTGTAGCTTCTGGCCTTGATGAAGCGGTCGTCCGTCCAGCGGAACAGCAGGTTGTACGTACGTAGCTTGCCGTCCACCTTCTCCCAGGGCAGGGAGCAGGTCAGTGGGCGCTTGATGGCTTCAGTGGCCCACTCAGGCAGTGGCACGACCCTCTCACGGTCGTTCTTCGGCAGGGCGAAGACGTGGTCGGCTCCCAGCTTCTTGATCTGCCTTCGTACGCGAACGAGACCCTCCTCGAAGTCGATGTCTTCGAGGGCCAGGCCGAACAGCTCACCCTGCCGTAGCCCGCATGCGACGCCCAGCATCGGGAGGAGGCGAAAGAGCGGTGGGTGGGCGTCGATCAGGGCGTGGACCCGTTCGTCCGACCACGCTGTGATCTCTTCAGTGGCGCGCTTCGGCACCTGGACGATCGGCGACTTGGCGGGATTGCGCTTGATCGCCTCGTCGGCCACAGCGAGGTCGAGGATGCCCTGGAGGACCAGGAAGGCCGTCTGTACGGTCGAGGTCTCGAAACGGCTGCTCAGGTTACTGATCCACGCCTGGATCTGTGATGGCTTGATGCTCTTCACCTGCCGCTTGGCGAAGGTCGGCGCTACGTGGAGGCGGTGGATGTACTCGTATCGGATCTTGGTCGATGGGTCGACGAGGCGGGAGGCGAGCCAGCGCTCGGCGAGGTCGCCGAAGAGCATCTTGCCGGCGTTCGGGTCGATGTAGTCGCCACGGGCGATGTCGGCGCCCATGGTGGCGATCTTGCGCTCGGCGTCGGCCTTGCGGTCGTCCGCGGTCGAGCGCTCGTTGCCGTCGGGGTCCACCCAGACGGCGAGCCAACGTTTGCCCCTGCCGTGCCGGGCGGTCTTGACCTTCTGCGACCTGCCGTCTGGCGTCCGGATGCTCTTGGTCCACAGGTCCTTGACGAAGGCCATGGCCTACTCCTGGTCCTGGACCCAGGACATGACGTCCTCGGGGAGGTATCGCAGGTGACGACCGATCTTGTGGCCTCTCGGGCCTGTGCGCTGGTGTCGCCATTGGTAGAGCGTCGCGACCGGGACACCGAGGAAGGTGGCTACGTCCTCCACGGTCCAGAGCTTGGCGAGGGTGTTCATAGGCACCCACCGCTGATGGCGGCGGCGAGGAGTAGGTCGCCGGCTGAGTGGCCCTTGCCTGCGTACTCCCATTCGCTGATCACCAGGACGGTGTCCTCGTCGAAGAGGGGCAGGCGGCCGGTGGTGATCTCCTCGTCGCGGGCGTGCTGTTCGCGGGCGGCGCGAAGGTCGCCGAGGGTGGGGCCGTAGTGGCGGGAGCGGGTGGAGAAGTGGCCGCGGAAGCCGAGCATGTGGGCCCACTCGGTGAGACGGAGTTCGGCCATCTCGCGGATTGAGCCCAGTTCGAGGCAGGTGGTGATGAGGCGGCGGGCGTGGTCGCGCAGGTTGAAGGCGTCGAGGTTGTCGAGGGGGTTGATGCGGCGGTCGAGGGTGCCGACGCATTCGGCGGCTTTGGTGGCGTATTTGGCGATGGTGCGACACGAGGTCGCACGCGATGAGTGGGTTATGTCGAAGGAGGTTCGCGTGATAGCGAAGGTGTAACCCCGGGCTTGTGCTCATGGCCCGTCTCCGCCCTGACGTGCGTCGCCGCTGGTAACGGTGGGGTACGAAGCTCAGGGAAGAACCACACCGTAAGCTTCTGATCCGGCTGTCTCGCGAGGCATACGCATTGATCACGATTCAAGTGGAGTACAGCAGGTGCGCCACCCCGCGGACCAGGATGCGGATCAGTTGTCTGCGTCCTGCCGTGTGGTCAGCGCGTACAGCAGAGAAGTACGGCAACGAGGTCTTACACGATCACACCCTGCCAGTCGCGAACTGCTCTCTGAGCTGGGCAACGCCGACTTCAGGTGATACCTAGCTCCCGTTTGCAAGCAGGAGCTCACCAAGCATCTGCGCAGACCGCCTCGGTGCCCTCCCTTGTTCCGTCGCTGTTCCTTGGGAGCACCGGAACCAGCGAGAAGTGATGCGAGACGTCCGCAGGCGCAGCTGCTGCTCAGCCGCACGATCGAGCTGTTTGCCCAGGTGATCGCATCGCGGGTCGGAGATCACCCAGATCTACGAGGGCACCAACCAGATCCAGCGCATGGTCATGGCCCGCCAGCTCCTCAAGTAACCGGCTGACGTGCGGAAACCCGGCGGATGATCGTTCACACCGCCGGGTTTCGTGTCCGAGGCGAGCGCCGCTTCCACCGCCGGAGGCTTTCGCGGCCTGGATGTCGCCGTCGTGAGCGGGGATGTCGCTGGGTATAGGCGAAACCATGATCTTCCTGAGGCGGGCAGTCCACGTCGCCGTACTCACTCTCGTGGTCCTCCCGATCACCGCCGTCTTCACCACCCCGCAGGCGGCGGCCGAACCGCGCAAGCGATCACAGGCCGAGGCTGCGGCCCTCGCCCGGCTCAGGCTGGCCCAGCTCAAGGTCGCCAGGCCCTTATCCATCCGCGGCTACAGCCGCAAGCGGTTCCAGCCCCGATGGGCGCACCACAAGGGCAACTGTGACGCGCGAGAGACGGTCCTGGCCCGCGACGGGCGGCGCGTCCGCCGCAACGCGGCCTGCCACCCGGTCAAGGGGCTCTGGTACAGCCCGTACGACGGCAAGTGGCTGAGGAGCGAGAAGCACGTGGACGTCGACCACGTGGTGCCGCTCGCCTACGCCTGGCGCTCGGGCGCCAAGCGATGGAGCCAGGCCAAGCGGCGTGCCTTCGCCAACGACCTCACCCGCCCCGAACTCCTCACCGTCAGCCACTCCGCCAACATCGCCAAGGGCGGCCAGGGCCCGCAGAGCTGGCGCCCGCAACGCCGCGCCTACTGGTGCCAGTACGCGACCTCATGGATCACCGTGAAACACCACTACCGGCTCTTCGTGACCCGCAAGGAGAAGGTGGCCCTGCTCAACATGCTCCGCACCTGCCGAAGCTAGCAATTCCCGGCGATCCACCGTGGAACGTACCAACCGTTCCGGCCATGCTCCGCCGTGATCAGCGGGGCACGTGCGGAGCTGGAACGGGACCCTCAGTCCGCGAGGTCGCCCCGGCGGACAACGGATCCTCTGCCGGGCTTGGTGATGATCAGCCCGCGGTCGCGGAGAATAGCGAACGCCTTGCGGATGGTGTCACGGCCGACACCGAAATAGCCCTGGAGTTGCACTTCAGACAGCACGGTACGCGGCGGGTAGGCACTGGCTTGGATGCGTTCCGTTATCCAGTCGGCTATCTGCTCGTAGCGGTAGAACTCGGGGTTCCAGTCGTCGGCAGTCCAGGGCTTGTCAGGCAACATCACAGGCGGACCATAGACCGTCATCGACTTACATACATAGACCAAATAGTACAGGTCGCGTCTAGACTAGTCCTAGACAGGTGGGAATAGGTTCGTCTAACGTTGCATCGTGACACTCGGTTACCTCGACATCACTGAGGCCATATCGGAAGTCCAAAAGGGGCCAGAGGAAAGGAGATCGCGTGATGGATCTGTACGGCAGCCACCTTGGCGAGGTGTCGTTCAGGAGGTTGTGCGGCGGTAATCAGCAGGAGGAGGACATGGAGAGTTGTGTCCTGATCGCTCCGATTCCTGGCGTGGAGGACGCGTACGCCCTGAGTGACTCGAAGAACCCGGACGCCGGGACACTCCGGTTCACCGGTGACGAGCTTCGCGCCGCCGGGTTGACCACGATCTAGGCATCACCCGAGAAACGGCGGTCCCTGCCTGATCGAAGCAGACAGGGGCCGCCGCCCCCAGCACTCTACGGGAGCGCCTCACCATGCATTGGCACGCCTACCAGTGGATCGGCGCCGGCGCCGATCGGGGCAACGAGGCCGAGCGCCGACCGGCCTCTCCCGACTTCCCCGCGTCGCTGCTGCCGCCGATGCGGACCGGCGACTGGCTGGTCAAGCCGGCGTCGCGCATCGCGGCGACGTTTCACCAGGTGGAGCAGGCGGCGGGCTGGATGGCGGGCGAGTACGGCAAGGTGCGCGAGGCGCTGCTCCTGCCCGAGGGGATCCCGCTTGAGGACCGGCTGCTCGGCGCGCGTGACCTGCTGCCGCGTGGCGTGGACGTGCAGTGGGGCGAATGGCTGCACGGTGGCCGTTTCGTCACGATCGGCGTGATCTGCTGCCCGAACCGGCATGTCCTGCATCCCTGCCCGGCCACGCCGTCCCGCTGAACAGCCTGCGGCGGCTCGCGCCCACGAGTTCACGTGGTTCGGCGGCGTCCCGTGTCAAGGGAGCTTGACGACACGATCGGCCTTGGAGGTCGCCATGTTGGTGAAGGGAACTCCACGCCCCGCACGTGGCCCGCCACGGAGCCACACGTACGAGTGCATGGTGACGGTGTACGAGCTGTGCTTGCGGCGGGTCTGGTCCACATTCGCCGGACGGTGAGGTCATCCGGCGGCAACCGGGCCAGCGAGAGCCCTTGGCTTCGTGCCGCTGAGGCAAGCCGGCTGTGGGAGAGCCTTCTCGCGGGGCGCGCCCGGTAGCGCGAGAGGCCGTGCCGCACGCCGGCGGCCTTACGTACTCGGCAAGTGACGCAAGGTGTCTTCGATCCAGCCGTACGCGATCGTGGGCTCCGACGGCCAGGGCGTGTCCTGGATGATCGACACCAGCTCCCACAGCCTGGCCGCCCGCGGGTCGTGCTCGTCGAACGAGCGCAGCAGCTCCTCGCGGCTCTGCCCCATGACCGCCAGGATCCGCTCGAGAATCGGCTCGGATTCGGGTGAGCCTGGTTCGATGCCCGCCTGCGTAGCGGTCAGCGCCTCCCGCATGACCTGGGCGTTGATCTCGTGCCAGGCGTCGAAATCCCTTTCCTCCTCCCAGAAGTCCCTGCTCTGGCGGCGCAGGCTGTCGCGATAGTCCTCGTCGGCGAGCAGCTCGGCCAGTTCCAGCCATGCGTCGAGCTGTGCGACGGTCGGCTCCTCGGGCAGTTCGGGAAGCATGGCATCGCGCAGGTGGGTCAGCCACTCGTGCCGAGCCTCGATGTCGCCGCCGACCTCGTCGACGAACTCGTCGAGCAGGATCTCCATCTCGGCCGCGCCGAGCCGGCCGAGCGCGTGAAGTCTGCGCAGATCCTCCTCGGCGGGATCGCCATCGCGGGCCAGCGTTGCCCTGAGCACCGCCCTGGTCCGCTGGAGTGACTTGAGCTGCGTCTCGACCGCCCTGAGGTGAAGATCGAGTACGTTCCTCAGCCGGCGGTCGCCGAGCGAGCGGATCGTGGCCAGGTCGACCCCGATCTCCCTGAGCGTGCGGATCAGCTCCAGCTGCGCCCGATCCTCATCGCCATAGATCCGGTAACCGGAGGGAGTGCGCTCGCGCTCGGGTAGCACGCCCGAGTCTGAGTAGAAGCGGATCGTCTTCACCGGCAGACCGGTCAGCTTCGCCAGGCGGCCGATCGTGTAGCTCATAATTCCCTTGAGTCTCCAGTAACGGGAGACTTTAGCGTATCCGGCATGGCGAAGAACAAGGTAGCCAGGGTCGTCACCCTGCACATTCAGGCCGGTGAGGCGGGCCCGGCGAACGTCGGCAAGGACCTCGGCCCGCTCGGTATCAACCTCATGGAGTTCTGCCGGCAGTACAACGCGCAGACTCAGGACCGGCGCGGGTTCGTGATCCCCGCGGTCATCACGGTCTACGAGGACAGGTCGTTCGAGGTCGTCACCAAGCAGCCGACCACCGCCTCGCTGATCCGCCGCATCGCCGGGCTCGACGGCGGCAGCCCGCGTCCAGGCCACCAGAGCGGCGGTTGGATCACCCGTGCCCAGCTCCGCGAGGTCGCCCAGGCCAAGCTCCCCGACCTCAACACCGCCGACCTGGATCAGGCTGAGAAGATCGTCGCCGGCACGGCCCGCTCCATGGGCCTCACCGTCCGTGATTGATGGACCGTCCAGCCCATCATCGGGGCGGTGATCGTCCCTTCTGTACGGCCTTGCTCCAGCCATGGGTAAGGGATGATGCGAACTGAGCAGGTGGCGATGATCCGGTCGTAAGGGGCGTTCGCCTTGTATCCGTTCAGCCCGTCTCCCCTCACAAGGGTGGGCGTGTACCCGGCCTGGCTGATGGCCGTCTTCGCGCGAGCCGCGATCACAGAGTCGTACTCGACCGAGGTCACGGAGCTCTCGCCCAGACGATGGCACATGAGCGAGGTCGAGTAGCCGGTGCCCGTTCCGACGGGAGAACCTGCGATATCCGCCAGTGCACGACGAAGCTCCACGGCCGGAGTCACGGCAACCATCCTTCCAGCACTTCCCGGGCAGGCGTGCGAAAGCACGCGATCTCGATGCGGAGGGTTCCGCGGGGATCGCGTGATTTTCGCGTGGCGTCAGGAGTTCGGTGGTCTGCCGTTCCGGGTTCGGAGATCTAGCGGGAGTTGTCCTCCGGCGGGGGAGCGAACTCGCCGTAGCGGACGGCGCGGGTCTGGTCCCACCCGGGCGGCTGGGCCTGGCCCTGCGGGTTCCAGGGGGGTGAGTGCGGGCCGGCTCCGTACGGGACATGGCCGTTGTGCGGGGCCGATCCATACGGTGGGGCGCCGTACCCGTTGGGGCCGTACCCGCCGGGGCCGTACCCATCCGAGCCTCCCTGCCCGTACGGCCCCTGCGCGGGGTGCGCCGGTTGCCCCGGAGGCGGAAGCTGGGCCTGCCCCGCCGGGAGCTGCTGCCACGGATGCGGCGGCACCGCGCCGTACCCGCCGCCGGGCGGGGCGAAGGGCGGCTCGGGGCGGCGACGCCCGCGACGGCGGAGGAGCATGACCACGACCACGACGATCACGACGGCGAGCAGCACGCCGGCCCCGATCAGCACCCACATCAGGATCGGCTTGGGTGATTCGTCCTTGCCCGCGGAGATCGCCTGCTGCGAGTCGCTGATGTGCTTGGCCACGTACGGGTGGTTCGGGAACAACGCCTGGACCTCGCGGAACTTCGGCAGCGCGTCCGCGTAGTAGTGCCGGAAGAAGTCGTTGAGCGCCTCGTTGTACCTGGTCGTCGTGGCGGCCTGGGCGGGCTTGATGTTCTTCTCGCCGAGCTTCTCCTTGATGATGCTCACCGGCAGGACGAAGCTCTCGCTCTCCGAGGCCTCGCCGCCCTCGCTCACCGTGCCGGCGATCAGCATGCCGATGACCTTGCCGTCCCTGCTGAACACCGGGCCGCCGGAGTTGCCGTGGTAGGAGGGCGCCTGGGTCTGGATGTACGGCACGCCGGTCTGCGTGGTGCGCTTGGCGTTGTACGGGCCCTCGGTCAACGCCGGTTCCAGCCGGGACTCCAGGCTGAAGAACGCCGTGTTGGTGACCAGGCCCGGGAAGCCGCTGATGTAGAGCGTGTCTCCGGTGCGCACGTCGGCGTCGTCGCCGAGCGGCACGGTCGGCAGGTTCTGCTGGCCGTTGACCTTGAGCAGCGCGAAGTCCTTGCCGGGGTAGCTCTCGCCGACCGACACCAGCTCCGCCGGGACCGGCTTGGCGGTCTTGTCCACGCCACCGCCGGGCAGGCTCTGGATCACCGACAGGCTCTGCTGCAGGTTGCGGAGCTTCATGTGACCGGTGTTGAACGTGACGTAGATCTGCTGCGCGAGCTTGACGATCTCCTCGTCGGCCTCGATGCCCCGCAGGCCGCTGATGATCTCCTTGGCGTCCTGCTTGTTGAACTTGGCCAGCGCCTGCTGCGCGAACAACTG
The DNA here is from genome assembly GCF_040649575.1 of Nonomuraea sp. NPDC048916. Taxonomy (NCBI): domain Bacteria; kingdom Bacillati; phylum Actinomycetota; class Actinomycetes; order Streptosporangiales; family Streptosporangiaceae; genus Nonomuraea; species Nonomuraea sp. NPDC048916. The sequence goes on along the minus strand of NZ_JBEZFS010000015.1, from coordinate 114,728 downwards.
GCTGAGCTCGGTCTCGCCGACCTGGACGCAGTGCGCTCCGGTGACCATGTACCCGTCGGGGGTGACCCACCAGCCGGTGCACAGGCCGCCGACCTCGGCCTCGACCGTACGCTCGGGGGTGGTCGCGGTGACGTAGGTGTCCACGTCGGCCGCGATCCGCTGGAAGATCCACTTGGCGATGCTGCGCTCGTCCGAGGAGATCTTGCCGGACAGCACGGTGGCGGTGGCCTGCTCGACGAGCCGGTTGAACGCGGCGTCGTTGATCGTGCTGGTCGGCACGGCGACCGTGGCGGTGTACGTGAGGCTGGTCAGCTGGACCGCCGGCTGGGTCCGCGCGGCCAGCCAGGTGCCGACGGGCACATCGGGCCGCTCATCGGGGGCGCCGTCAGCCGCCGCCGGGGGCGCGGGTAGCGCCACCGCCATGACGACCGCCGCGGTTGCGGCGATCTTGATAAACCGTTTCCTGAAATTTCCGCTCACAGCCGGCAATGGTGGGGGACGGCTCTTGTGTCTGACTTGGAACCGACTTCCCGATGTCTAGCCGCTGATATCAGGCAGGCGCCACCGGCGTAGCGGCTGCTCTTCGCCGAAGGTTACCCACGTGCCGTCGTGGCCGCCGATGACCCCGGCGGTCTGTTCCGGCCGGTGCGAATCCGGGTAGCGCGGCCGCGCCACCACACGCGGTGTTCGCACGTCCAGCAACGCCTGCTCGTCTGCTTCCCGGTGTGTGCGCGCCGGCACGTACTGATCCGAGGCGACTGGCCCATTCCTTGAGGGCGCGGGAGTCGTACTACTGCGGCACCGGTGGGCGGCTCCGATTTCGCTATGGATATAAGCGATGGAGCGGTAATTTCACCTTATCGCGAGTCTTCTTGTGGCTCGATGAGCGGTGTTTGTAGCCAACGGGAGGACGACGTCCGGTGAATCCTGGTTTCCTGATCAAGGACCCTCGCAGTCGTATCGAGTTACGGATGAGTGCCGCCGCCTCCTCGCAGGAGCGGCTCGCGTTCCTCAATGACGCGAGCACGCGCATCGGCAGCACTCTTGACCTGGCCCAGACCTGCCGTGAGGTCCTGGACGTCGCCGTGCCGAGGTTCGCCGACACCGGCGGGATCATGGTCCAGGAACGGCTCATCACCGAGGGGGAGTTCCCCGTCCGCCCCAAGGACGGCTCCGCCCTGGTCCGGCGCGTGGCCACCGCGGTGGCGGTCGACAATCCGTGGGACTGGAACACCGCGTTCCCCGTCGGCGAGGTCGCGGTCTACCCGCCGTTGCTGCCGCAGGGGCAGGCCATGGCCACCGCCAAGACCGTGCTGGTGCCGAGGCTGGAACAGGTCGTCGGCGACGAGAACGCGCAGGCGTTCGGCCGCCCGATCATCGCCCGGCTGCTGCCCGGGTGTTCCTTCCTCGTCACGCCGCTGGTCGCCCGCGGCAACGTGCTCGGGTTCTTCGTGCTGGTGCGGCGGGCGACCAGCGAGCCGTTCCAGGACGGCGACATCGCGCTCGCGGAGGAGCTCGCGGCGCGCACCGCGATCTGCATCGACAACGCCCGGCTCTACGGCCGTGAGCGGCGCACGGCGCTCACCTTGCAGAGCGCCCTGCTCCCGACCGGCCTGCAGAAGTCTCCTGGCCTGGAGATCGGCTACCGCTACCTGCCCGCCGGCGATCTGGCGCACGTGGGCGGCGACTGGTTCGACGTGATCCCGCTCTCGGACGACCGTACGGCGCTCGTCGTCGGCGATGTCATGGGGCACGGCATCCGGGCCGCGGCGACGATGGGCCAGCTGCGGACCGCCACGCAGACCCTGGCCAGCCTCGATCTGGACCCGGGCGAGCTGCTGTTCCGGCTGAACCGCGTCGCCCAGCATCTCGACTCCGACCAGCTCGCGACCTGCGTCTACGCGACGTACGACCAGGCGACCGGTGCCCTCGCGATCGCCAGCGCCGGGCACGTGCCGCCGGTGCTGGTCGAGCCGAGCGGCCTGGCCGAGACCGTGCCGGTCGTGCCGGGCCCGCCCCTCGGAGTCGGCGGCGAGCGCCTGGAGATCTGCGAGGCCACCATGCCCGCCGGCGGCATGCTCGCCCTCTACACCGACGGGCTGGTGGAAAGTCGCGACCGGAGCATCGGTGACGGCATCGCCGACCTGTGCTCACTGCTGACCGGTCCGCCCCGGGAGATCGAGCGGATCTGCGATTTGATCGTCAAGGCCCAGCGTCCGGCCGACAAACGCGACGACATCGCTTTACTCCTCGCGAAGGCGATGCCGGTGGAGCAAACTGCCCCTCTTCGTTAGCGCATTCAGGGTGAAGCGCGCTTTGTCGCTCCGCGTAGCGGCTATTGCCGATGGAAACGGGGAGTGCGGCATTCGTGTCGCGATATCAGGTCATTTCGCGATTATCCGGACATCGCCGGAGGTGCTTTTCGCGATGACGGTGTGGTCGCCCTTGCTGTTCTTGAGCTGCGACCACACCCTGCCATGCGTGCTCTCGGCCGTGACCCGGTAGGCGCCGTTCGGGACCGTCGTGGTGACCCGTCCATCGTGGGACACCGCGTCCACCTCGGACGGCCCTACGGCGAACGTGAGGTTGATCGCTCCGCCGCCGGTCCGCGCCCGGACGCTCGGCGACCTGAGCCGGTCGCCCGCGATCACACTGTCGTCGCCCTGCAGGCGCAACCTGCCCGACGTGCCGTACGCCCTGATCGGCCCGGAGGCCGACACGTCCACGTCCTGGGTCAGGTCGTCGAGGATCACGCCGTCGTCGCCGCCCTCCACCACCAGCCGGGTTCCAGGCGGCACCCTGACGTGGTAGCGGGCGCCGCAGTCACCGAAGATCATGGTGCAGTCGGCGCTCAGCCGCAGCGTGCCGTCCTTGAGCGACCAGGACGTATTGCCCTCGCGGGCCGCCTTGCCCTTGACCCACCGGTCCACCCGCACCTCCGCACCGGTGCCCGGCATGACGCGCAGCCCGCCCAATGAGGACACGATGGTGAGCCGGTCGCCGGAATACTGAAAGGTCCGGCCGGCGTGCACCTCCTCGGTGTCCAGCCCGCACCCGCCCGCCATCCCCAGCGCGACCAGAACCGCGCTCGCCATGATTCGCCTCATGCCATCGATCCTGGTCCGGCGCGGGCGGGCCGCCATCGGCCATCCGGCCGACCCGCCTCCGCCGTTCGGCCGCTCCTGCCCGCCGTACGGGTGCGTCCTCCGAGTCCGGGTCACCCGTCCCGGCGGCCGTACAGGCGGTCCAGATCGACCCCGATAGGCGTAATCAGAGTTGCGCTTCTAAGCGTGAATCTACTTACTGCTATTAGCGCAACTCGGTTTACACTACGTGGGTCTCCGTGCCGGACCGTACGAGTTCAACAGCCCGTGCTCGTCCCTCACGACTTCCTCCAGTAGTAGCGGAACACGCGGCCGACCTCGGAGTAGCCGGCCCGCAGGAAGGCCGCGGCGGTCGGGGTGTTGGCCACGTCGGTGGCTGCGACGATGCGTTCCAGGCCCGCCTCGGCGAGCGCGCGGGTGCCCCTGGCCAGCAGGTCGTCGACGTAGCCGTGGCCGCGGTGCTCGGGCACGACGCCGATGTAGGCGATGGAGTGGTCGTCGGGCGCCACCAGGCCCACGGGGGAGTCGCCGAGATAGCCGATGACGAACCAGTCGGGCTTGGCCTTGCGGTTGACCAGGTCGTCGTACATCCATCGGGCCTCGTGCTCGGCCCCCGCGGTCGCGACCTCCACCCGCGTGTCGTAGTCGAGGGAGCCCTCCGAGATGCGCACCAGCACGTCGAGCACCTCGGCCGGGTCGAGCCGCCGGGCGGCGACGTAACGCAGCCTGCCCGGGTCCTCGGGCAGGTCGCTGCCCGCCCGCCATTCGAGCATCAGCCGCTCGACCTCCATCGCGAACCCGGCCGCCGTCAGGGCCTCGTGCTCGACGGCCCGGTCGACGGTGGGGATCAGCCCCGGCTGGAGGGAGATGTCATGGATGATCTTGTTGAGTCGCATCGCCCTGAGGCTGCCCCGCAGCAGCCGGGCGGCCGCCTCCGGATCGGGGCCGGGGTCGAACTGCCAGGTGATCACCGGGTCCGCGTCGCGGAAGGGGGCCCAGAACGCGAGCCGCGCCTGACCCTCCGCGAAGCACCATTCCGGCCGGGTCCTGCCCTCTTCGTAGGCGGCGACCAGCTGGGATCGGGCGGGCTCGGGGAACTGATCGAACAACGTGAAAGCCTCCACACATCAGCTTCTCAGCCCTGAAGGACTGAGCTTGCAGCTCCTCGCCGTCGGTGGCTTCGACGGTTTGGTCCGCGTTAGGCAGCGTGACTCACTGCCCAGCTTGTGACACCGCGTGAGGCGATGTTACGAGCTGCGTTGACGTCGGCGTGCTCAGCGAAGCCGCACGACGTGCAGGTGAAGCCGGCCTGGTCGGGCCGGTTCTTCTTGTCCACGTGCCCGCAGGCCGAGCAGCCTTGCGAGGTGTAGGCCGGGTCCACGTACACCAGAGCGACACCGGCACGGGCCGCCTTGTAGGCGATGAACCGGCCGAGCTGGTGGAAGCTCCACGAATGCAACGTGACCTGCTGGGGCTTGCGGAGCCGTACCCGGTCGCGGATGCCCTGGAGATCTTCCAGGGCGATGCCTTGCCCGGTGCGTGTCGCCTCGGTCACGATGCGTTTGGCGATGGTGTGGTTGGTGTCGGCGGCGAAGCGCGTTTCTTTGCGGCGGCGTTTGGGTGTGGGCGAGCGTCGAGATCCAGGTGGCCGCGTCGTTGGCCGCGCGTAGAGTCGCCTCCAGCGCCGCCGCCTGCTCAGGCGTCGGCAGGAGCTTGACCTGCACCACCAGCTTCATATCGAACACTCTATCGTTAGGTCCATGTCACCGAGATGGGGATCGAACCCGATATAAGAAGGGGCCGAAGCGTTGTCTGCGCGCTTCACGCGCATTGGTATCTGTGGGGCTGTCGAGGGCCGGGTTCGGGCGGCTGACCGAGATGATGACGCACCTGAGCTCTGAGGGCGTCACCACCCCGTTCGTCAGCGGCAAGGCGACCCCCAACCGTCCCGAGTGAGGCTCAGGCGGCGCGGACGATCGAGCCCTTGATCTCCACCGGGTTGCGGATCAGGTTGAGGATCGGGCACACCCGCTCGACCTCGGCCTGGAGCCGCGCGAGCTCCTCGTCGGAGGCGGGCGAGGAGAGCTGCACCTCGTACCGGAAGTTGTACGGGTTCTTCGGGATCGACGGGTCGTCGCTGGCCTGGGCCCGCGGGTCGTACTCGGCCTCGACGTCCACCGAGAGCGAGTCGAGCGGCACCTCCACGGCACCGCGGCGGTCCGGCCGGCGGCATGAATGTGCGCTGCCAGGCTCATGGCGGTGCCGGGGTAGCGCAGGTCGGTTCGTTTCGGCGACCTGCCTCGCCCGGACCACACCCGCGGCACCGGCCGAACATCCGGCGCATGGGCCAGGGCGTCGCCTTTGACCTGCACGACGTAGCCGATCTGGCGTTCGTCCAGCGCACCGCGGAACTGGCTGCTGTGGCCGTAGCCGGCGTCCGCGGCCAGCACGGGCGGTCGTAACCCATGCTCGGCGAGCGTGCGACCCCACGACACGCCGACCTAACAAAGTACTACTAGGCCGCCTCGCCGAGCGCCGTGCGCGCGTCGTCCATCGACGAGCTCGTCTCGAAGTGACGGTCGAGGTTGGTGATCGTCAGCAGGTGGCTGATCATGCCGGGCGCCAGCACCAGGATCATCCGGCCCTGCCGGCGCTGGACGTGGTTGAACCCGGCCACCAGCACGCCGAGCCCCACGGAGTCGCAGAACGGCACCTCGGTCAGGTCGAGGACCACGTGGAGGGGATAGGCGGTGGTGAGGGCCTGATCGAGCTCCGCCCGCAGGCGGGGCGCGCCCGCCGCGTCGAGATCTCCGACCACGCGGAGCACCGTACAGGGATCCTCTCGCCAGCAGCTGACCACCATGAAAATCACGTGCCCGGATGCGGGATCATTATGCCTATTTTTTACAGATGTTCTGGGTTGCCGTCTTGGTCTCCGGTGTAGCGCTGGAGGTCGGCTTGGCGGTGGGCGTGGACGTCGACGGAAGTTTCTTGACCTTCGGCTGGTCGCTGCCGACGATCACCTCGATGCCCTTGACGTCGGCCTCGCGCAGCTCGGCCCCGGGGATGGCGGCGGCGACCGTACGGGCGGAGTCTTCGCGGCCGGCCGCGTAGCGGATGATCGTCTTCTTGTGGTCCTTACGCGTGGTGTTGCCCGGCTGGCCGGGCACCACGAATCCCGCCGCGACCAGGGCCGACTTGGTGCGGGCGCCGAGCCCGGTGATGAGCGTGCCGTTCTTGACCTCGAGCGAGATGCGCTCCGGCGGGATCGTGACGGCGGTCGGCTTGGCGGAGGCCGAGGCCGAGGCGCTGGGCGACGGGCTGGGCTGGGCCAGGTCCTCGTCGGCGGCGATCCGGGCGAACATGTCACGCGCCGCGGCCTTGTCCCACAGCACCGCCGACTCGCCGGTCGGGGTCTTGAAGTCGACGTTGGACAGCGGGACGTCGGCGAACTTCACGTCGTCCAGAGAGACGTCTCTGAGCTGGGTGGCGAGCCCGATCAGCCCGTCGTCGGGGTCGACCTTGACGGTGCGCAGCGTGGAGTTGACGAACGAGGCCAGCCGGGCCGGGTTGGCCAGCGTGCCCGCGCTCGCGGCACGGTCGAGCATCGCGGAGATGACCTGCTGCTGCCGGTCGATGCGGTCGAGGTCGGAGCGGGCGGTGGCGCGGGTGCGGGCGTAGCCGAGGGCCTGCGCGCCGCGCAGCTCGTGGGTGCCGGCGGCCAGGGTGAGACCCGTCTTGGGGTCGTTGATCGGCACCGGGGTGCACACCGTCACACCGCCGAGCGAGTCGACGACGTCGATGAAGCCGAGGACGTTGACCTCGATGTAGCGGTTGATCCGCAGCCCGGTGACGTGCTGCACGGTCTGGACCGCGAGCTTGGGCCCGCCGAACTGGTAGGCTGAGTTGATCTTGTGCTCGCCCTGGCCGGGGATGGTCGTCCAGGTGTCGCGGGGCAGGCTCACCACGGTGACGCGGGTGTGGTCCTCGGACAGGTGGATGACCATCATCGTGTCGGTGCGCTGGCCCGACTCGCGGCCGAGTTTGAGTTGGTTCTGCTGCTTGCGGGTGAGGTCGTCGCGCTTGTCGACGCCGACGAGCAGGATGTTCATCGCGCCGCGCGGCGCCGACTCGGCCACGCCCGCGTCGACCGAGCCGATCTGCCGGGGAGTCGCCCACACCACTCCGGTGCCGACCAGCACCCCCGCGGAGAGCAGGCCGGAGATGATCACGTTTCGGCGGCGGGCCCTGGCGCTCCTGCCGCGCCTTCGCCTGCGACCGCCCGCGAGCCTGACGCCGCCGTAGGCGTCGCCGCCCACGTGCACCCCAGCGTCCTCCTCGCCCGGGTCGCGCATCCCGTCCCCCTTTGTGCTGCCGGAGGATCGGGCTTTCGATTGCCCTCCTCCCCTGCTCGTACAGTAGCGTGAGCCCCGCCATGAAGCAGTTCCCCGACTCGCCGCACGCGCCAGCGGAGACGCGTAGCTGGCCGCCCATCTCCGTCGTCATGCCGGTCCTCAACGAGGAGCGGCACCTACGCGAGGCCGTAGCCCAGGTCCTCGCCCAGAGCTACCCCGGCGAGATCGAGGTCGTCCTCGCCGTGGGTCCCTCACAAGACCGCACCCAAGAGGTCGCCGAGGCCATCGCCGAGGCCGACCCGAGGGTCGTCGTGGTTCCCAACCCGACGGGCCGCACCCCCAACGCGCTCAACGCCGCGATCGCCGCCTCCCGCAACGGCATCATCGCCAGGGTCGACGGGCACGCCATGCTGCCCTCCGACTACCTGCGCGTCGCGGTCGAGACGCTGGAGGAGACCGGCGCCGACAACGTGGGCGGCGTGATGGCCGCCGAGGGCGTCACCGCCTTCGAGAAGGCCGTCGCCCTCGCCATGACGTCCAAGATCGGCGTCGGCGCGGCGGCCTTCCACGTGGGCGGCACGGCCGGCCCGGCCGACACGGTCTACCTGGGGGTGTTCCGCCGCACGGCCCTCGACCGGGTCGGCGGCTACGACGAGCACTTCCAGCGGGCCCAGGACTGGGAGATGAACCACCGCATCCGCCAGACCGGCGGGCTGGTGTGGTTCCAGCCGCGGATGCGGGTCTCCTACCGGCCCAGACCCAACGTGAAGGCACTGGCCAAGCAGTACTTCCACTACGGTCGCTGGCGCCACGTGGTCTCACGCACCCACGAGGGCACGATCAACCTGCGCTACCTCGCGCCGCCGGCGGCGGTGCTGGCGATGGCGCTCGGCCTGGTCGTCTCGCCGTTCTTCCCGCTCGCGCTGATCGTCCCCGGCGGCTACGCGCTGGCCATCCTCGTGGGCTCGCTCCTGACCAGCAGCGGCTATCCGGCCGCGGTCAAGATCAGGCTGCCCGTCGTGTACGCCACCATGCACGTCTCCTGGGGCTGGGGCTTCCTGACGAGCCCGCGCAGGCTCGCCCGCCCACCGGGATCGTGAGGCCGGGCGGCGACCGTCAGGCGCCGCCCGTCACCCGCCCGGTGAGGCCGGAGACCAGCAGGTCGAGCCAGGTCTGAGCCGGCGCGCCGGGATCCACGCAGTTGACCCTGACGCCCTCGGCGGCCCATTCGCCGGCGAGGGCCCGGGTGAGGTCGACGACCGCGGCCCGGGCCGAGGAGCAGAGGCTGTGGCCGGCTCCGCCCCCGGTGTGGCCGTGGGTGCCGAGCAGCAGCCCGCCGCGGGTCTCGCGCAGGTGCGGGTGGGCGGCGCGGGCCACGTTGACCGGGCCCAGATAGCCGGTGCGCAGGGTCTCGTCGGCGACCTCGGCGAGCCCGCCCAGGTGGGGGATGTCCGCGGCGTAGACCACGTGGTCGATCCGTCCCACCGTGGCCAGCGCCTTGGCGACCGCGTCGTGGTCCTCGACGCGCACCTCCCCGCCGAACACCCGCACCCGCGCCCCCTGCTGCCCGGCCAGGCGGGCCAGGTCGTTCCCGGGGCCGAAGACGACCACGGTCGTGCCGTCCAGCGCCGCCCGCCGGCCCGCCGGACCCGGCGCGGGCACTCCGGCGTCGGCCAGCTGGAAGAGCCGCTCGGCGATGTGCAGGTCGTCGGGGTGGGTGACCTTCATGTTGCGCTCGCTGCCGGGCACGATGTAGATCGGCACGTCCGGCAGGTAGCGCAGCACCACGCCGCAGTCGTCGGTGGCGGGACGCCGGTCGAAGCCGGGGTCGGCGAGGGCCCGCTCGTAGGCCTCGCGGATGACCGACAGCCGGAAGCACTGCGGGGTCTGGGCGCGCCTCAACAGCGCCCTGTCAAGGACGTCGCCGATGACCTCGCCGTCCGGCGCCGGAGCGGCGACCAGGATCGTGTCGGAGCTCGGGATCGCCACGTCCACGGCCGTGTGGGTCTGGAGGGCCCGGACACACTCGGTGATGATCCGGGGCTCCAGGAGGGGGCGTACGGCGTCGTGCAGGAGCACGTCGCACTCCCGCGAGCCGAGCGCCCGCAGCGCCCGCCAGGTGCTCTCCGTGCGGCTCGCGCCCCCGTCGACGATCTCGCCGACCTTGCCGAAGCCGCGGCGCTCGACGATCTCCCTGACCTCTTCGGCGTAGCCCGGCGTCATCAGCACCACGATCTCGTCGATGTCCGGCGAGCCGTCGAACAGGGCCAGGGTGTGCTCCAGGATCGATCTTCCGGCGACCGGGATGAGCTGCTTGGGCGTGCCGAGCCCGACACGCTGGCCGACACCACCCGCCAGAACCACGCCAACAGTGGGCAACCGGGAATTCATACGGCGAGCGTAACGGCCCGGCTCCGTGTTATCGCGTCGCCCTGTCGCTACGCTGTGTCCACGCACTCCCTCGCGACCGGGAGGAGACCTGCGCTTTGACAGATTCCATGACGCGTGCCAGCGCGACCACCTCGGTGGTGCTGCTCGCCACGACACCCGCCTGCCGGCTTCACTGCGACGACACCACACTGCTCGACCGGATCCACGACCAGCTCGCCCTGCTTCCCGTCCGTGACATCCAGGTGGTGTCGCCGGGCGGCGGGCTCGGCGCCGACCTGCGCGGCGTCGCCAAGATCGCGAGGGTCGCCACGGGCACCGTCGTCGTGCTGCCGGCCGACCTGGTCGTGCACACCGAGGCTCTCGCGTCGCTGGTGGAGGATCCCGCTCACGCCACGATGGCGCTGGTCTCCCACGACGCCGTCGACGGGCCGCTGCGGCCGCCCGTCCGCGACGACGGCGGCGTGATCGGCGCCGCAGGGAGCTCCTTCCACACGGTTCCCGAGGCCAACGCCACGTTCCGGGGCGTGCTCCAGGTGAGCGAGGCCGATCTCGCCACGCTCGCCGACATGGCCGAGGAGCTGGCCGATCTCGCCGAGACGGGCAAGCTGGGGCCCGTCACCGCGGTCGAGGCGATCGACCTGCTGCTGGTCGGCCTGGTCAGGTCCGGCGTGCGGGTGCGCGCCGTCCGGCTCGGGCCCCTGCACGCCGACCGCGTCACCGGCCAGACCTCCGCCGAGGCGGCGATCGCCCGGCTGGCCGACGTGGACGAGGCCCAGGTCCGGCTCGACGGCGCGATCAAGAGCCGCGACGGCTTCTTCGCCACCTACTTCGTCTCGTCCTGGTCCCGCCACCTGGTGCGGCCCGCCGCCCGGCTCAAGCTCACGCCCAACTCCGTCACCGGCATCTCCATCGCGCTGGCCGTCCTGTCGGCGGTCTGGTTCTCGGCGGGCGACCGCGCCGCGCAGGTGCTCGGGGCCGTGCTCCTCTACCTGTCGTTCGTGCTCGACTGCCTCGACGGCCAGCTGGCCCGCTACACCCGCACCTTCTCGCCGCTCGGCGCGTGGGCCGACGGCATGGCCGACCGGTTGAAGGAGTACGTCGTCTACGCCGGTCTCGCCTTCGGCTACGCGGCCGGCGTCCCGTCCGGCGCGGGCGGGCCCGACGGCATCTGGTACCTCGCCGCCGCCGCGATGATCCTCCAGGTCGTACGTCACTCCGTCGACTTCTCGTACGGCGGGGCGGTGTCCGACGCGAGGCGGGTCGGCGCGCTGTGGGCCAAACCGGCGCGCTCGCTGCTGGAGCCGGCCGACGCCGCCCGTTACAGCGCGCCGAGGCAGGGCGTGCTCGGGCTGGCCCAGCGGATGGAACGCGAGTCGATCACCCGCTGGGTCAAGCGGATCATCGTGTTGCCGATCGGGGAGCGGATGGCGCTGATCGCGGTCACCGCGGCGGTGTTCAACGCCCGCGTGACGTTCGTGGCCCTGCTCGGGTGGGGCGGGGTGGCGGCGGCTTACCAGCTCGCCGGCCGGATTGCGAGGTCGGCCCGATGATCTCGGTGCACATGACACCGGTTCCCACCAGCAAGGTCGTCACCTACCGCGACGACGGGCCGCTCTCGCGCGGCATGGGGCTGCTCGTGGCGGGCCAGCTGCCACCGCTCCCGCCGATGATCGCCGCAACGTTCGTCACCGGCGTGCTGCTCCTGCTCGGCGTGGCCGGATCCGACGGCATCGCGTTCTTCGCGCCGCTCGTGACGATCCTGCTGGCCGGGCCCGGCAGCTCGCACCCGCATGACGGCAGGTTCGACTGGCTGGTGCCGCCGATCCTCCGGATGATCGAATATTCGTTCATCGCGGCCTGCGGATTCGCCCACGACGTGCATCCGGCGCTGATCTTCCTGCTCCTCGGCGCGCTGGCCTTCCATCACTACGATCTGGTCTACCGTTTGCGCCAGCACGTCTACCCGCCGCCCTGGCTTTCGACGCTCGCGCTGGGCTGGGACGGCCGGATGCTGGTGATCTCGCTGGCCGCCGTCGCAGGCCTCATGACCGGCGGGTTCGTGCTGCTCGCGATCTACCTGTGGGCGTTGTTCGGCTGGGAGAGCCTCACCTGCTGGCTCGCCGCGCCCCGCTCCGGAATGGAAGCCACCGACTCGGTCGCGCCAGACTAGGGGTTTGATTACCCCGGGAGGGGCCAAAGACAACTAACCTTTGGGCCTACGTAGTCATGCTCGACTGAGGAGTGCACGTTGCTGGGAATGGTGCTGGCCGCTGGAGCCGGAAGACGTCTGCGGCCCTACACCGACACGCTGCCCAAGGCGCTCGTGCCGGTCGACGGTGAGACCACGATCATGGACATCTCGCTGCGCAACTTCGCCGAGGTGGACCTGCGCGAGGTCGTGGTCGTGGTCGGCTACGCGGCGCAGGCCGTACACGAGCGCAAGGAGGAGCTGGAGAGGCGTCACGGCGTCAAGCTCACTCTCGTGCACAACGACAAGGCCGAGGAGTGGAACAACGCCTACTCCCTCTGGTGCGCCCGCGACTACTTCGCCCAGGGCGCGCTGCTCGTCAACGGCGACACCGTGCACCCCGTCTCGGTCGAGAAGACGCTGCTGTCGGCCCCCGAGACCAGCGACATCCTGCTGGCGGTCGACGACGTCAAGAAGCTGGCCGAGGAGGAGATGAAGGTCACCCTCGACGGCGGCGCGCTCAAGAGGATCACCAAGCTGATGGACCCCGCCGAGGCCTATGGCGAGTACATCGGCGCCACCCTGATCCGGCCGGGCGCCGCCGAGGGCCTGGCCGACGCGCTGCGGGCGACGTTCGAGCGCGACCCCCAGCTCTACTACGAGGACGGCTACCAGGAGATGGTCCAACGGGGCGCGCGGATCCATGTGGCGCCGATCGGAGAGGTCGACTGGGTCGAGGTGGACAACCACGATGACCTGGCGAAGGCTCGCACCATAGCCGTCCGCTACTGAGGAGGCGGAATGCCGCTTCTAGCGCGAATGTTGCCCGCGCCCCTGACCATGTCGGTCAGGCGCGGCGCGGTGGCGCAGCTCGGTGCGCTGCTGGCCGACAGCCGGGTCGCGACCTCCGGCAGGGTCGCGGTCGCCGTCGGCCCCGGTCAGGGTGATCACATAGAGGGTCTGATCGCGCCCACGCTGGGCGAGGCCGAGGTGTTCAGGGTGGCCGACGGGTCGGTCGACGCGGCCGTCTCGCTCGGCGCCGACCTGCGTAAGGGCGCCTACGAGGTGGTCGTGGGCGTCGGCGGTGGCCGCACCATCGACGCGACCAAGTACGCCGCGTCACTGGCCGGCATCCCGATGGTCGCCGTGGCCACCAACCTGTCCCACGACGGGATCTGCTCGCCCACCGCCTCACTGGTGTACGAGGGCGGCAAGGGCACGTTCGGCGTGCCGATGCCGCTGGCGATCCTGGTCGACCTCGACTTCGTGCACTCCGCGCCGCCGGTCCTGGTCAGATCGGGCGTCGGCGACGTGGTCAGCAACCTGTCGGCCATCGAGGACTGGCAGCTCGGCAACGTCGAGCACGGCGAGCCCATCGACGGGCTGGCCTGCTCGATGGCGCGCACCGCCGCCGAGGCGCTGATCGGCCGCACCGACTCCATCGAGTCCGACGCCTTCCTCATCGTTCTGGCCGAAGCCCTGATCCTGTCGGGGATGTCGATGGTGATCGCGGGCTCGTCCCGGCCCGCGAGTGGCGGAGACCATGAGATCCTGCATGCCGTGGATCAGCTCTTTCCCGGCACCTCCAACCACGGCGAGCTCGCCGGCATCGGCACCGCCTTCTGCTTCTTCCTCAGGCAGGACACCACCAGGCTGGCGCAGGTGGCCGGCTGCCTGCGGCGCCACGAGCTGCCGGTCGTCCCGGCCGACATCGGGCTGACCAACGCGCAGTTCGCCGAGGCCGTGATGCTGGCGCCGTCCACCCGTCCCGGCCGTTACACGATCCTGGAGCACCTCGACATGGGCGACACCGAGATTCGCGATCGGGTGGAGGACTATGTCCGGGCCGTCGGTCGCTGAGCTGCGGCGGGTCGCACAGCCCGCCGGCACCATGGACCGTGAGAGCGGCGAGCACTGGGCGGGCTCCCTCTACATGCGCAAGGTGTCGCCCTACCTGACCTGGCTGCTCGCCAAGACGCCGATCTCGCCCAACCAGGCGACCTGGCTGATGATCCTGAGCGGCCTGGTCGCCGCGGTGGTGGTGGCGCTGCCGGGGCTGTGGGCGGCCGTGCTCGCGGCCCTGCTCATCCAGCTCTACCTGCTGCTCGACTGCTCCGATGGCGAGCTGGCCCGCTGGACGGGACGCACCTCGATCACCGGCGTCTACCTCGACCGGGTGGGCCACTACCTGTGCGAGGCAGCGCTGCTGGTCGGGCTCGGCTTCCGCGCCTCGGAGGTGCTGCCCGACTGGTACACCGTGCTGGGCCTGGCCACCGCGCTCGGCGCCATCCTGATCAAGGCCGAGACCGATCTCGTCGACGTGGCCCGGGCCCGCGCGGGCATGCCGGCCGCCACGGAGGCCGCCTCGGGCCAGATGAGGTCGGGCCTGCTGGCGCTCGGCCGCCGGATCGTGGGGGCGACCAAGTTCCACCGTCTCGTGCAGGCGGTCGAGCTGTCGATCCTCGTGGTGGTGGCCGCCGTGGTCGACGTCTTCACCGGTGACCTGCTGGCCACGAGGGTGTTGCTGGTGGTCTGTTTCGCGGCGGCGGCGCTGCAGACGGTGCTGCATCTGGTGAGCATCCTGGCGTCCAGGCGGCTGGCGTGATCTCCTGTCGGAACCGTCAGCGGCCCCCGTCCGTCGTATTGATCGGACGTCCGCTGTTCGGTGGGGGTTCACTAGCGGTTCCGATACGCTTAGCTCCACCAATATCAACGACAGACCAGCAGACTCGGTGATCATGAAAGAATGCTCCGCTCGTGCTCTCAACGCGTCAGGACGATGATTCGTTGAAGATCTCGTGCGTCATCCTCACCATGGGCAACCGGGTCGCGGAGCTGAACCGGGCGGTCGAATCCGCGCTCAACCAGGTCGACGGCGACGTCGAGGTGGTGATCGTGGGCAACGGCGCCGACGTGCCCGCGGTGTCGGCGACGCCACCCGAAGGCTCGGCCGCGACCGTGAAAACGATCCGGCTCGACCGTAACACCGGCATCCCGGCCGGCCGCAACCGCGGTGTCGAGGAGTGCTCGGGCGACGTCGTGCTGTTCCTCGACGACGACGGCTGGTACGCCAACCAGAAGGTCGTCTCCCACGTCCGAGACCGTTTCGCCACCGAGCCCGACCTCGCGGTGATCTCCTTCCGGGTGATGGATCCCGAGGGCGGCATCGGCCAGCGCCGCCACGTCCCCCGCCTGCGCGCGGGCGACCCGCAGCGGTCCTCGCCGGTCACCACCTTCCTGGGCGGCGCCTCGGCCATCCGACGCTCGGCCTTCCTCCAGGTGGGCGGCCTCCCCGAGCGCTTCTTCTACGCGCACGAGGAGACCGACCTGGCCTGGCGGCTGCTGGGCGAGGGCTACCGGATCGAGTACGACGCCGAGACGGTCATGTATCACCCGCAGGTCCCGCCGACGCGCCACGCGGAGTTCTACCGGCTCAACGCCCGCAACCGCGTGTGGCTGGCCCGCCGCAATCTGCCGTGGCCGCTGGCGGCCCTCTACCTGCTCGACTGGATCGTGCTCACCCTCATTCGCGAGCGTGGCTCCGGTGTCGCCCTCAAAGCCTGGTTCACCGGCTTCTTCGAGGGGCTCCGCACCTCCGCCGGAGAGCGCCGTCCGATGGCCTGGCGCACCGCCTGGCGCATGGTGAAGCTCGGCCGCCCGCCGATCGTCTGACCCCTACAGCGGCTCCGCGCCGCCGAACGTCATCGTGGCCTGCGCCACCGTCGAGCTGAACAGAGCGCGTTTCGGCAGGCCGAGCTCGCTCAGCTCCTTGGCGACCGGGTGGTTGCCGAGCCTGATCAGCGCGCCGCCCGGCCGCACCCGCACCCCGCGCGCCTGGACCGACCACGGCACCCGGCGCGTCACACCCTCCCGGTGGGTGAAGGCGTCGAGCGGGACCATCGCCCCCGGTCCGAGCACGGGCACGCCGGGCCTGAGCAGCAGGTCGAGCACCAGCCGGCCGTCCTTGCGGACGATGCACCGTTTGTACGGCGAGCCGAGCCGCAACTCGATGTCGGCCAGCTCCTTCGGAAAGCCCCAGATGGTGCGCCCCGCCTCCAGCGTGAACCGCTGGTCGACCGGGAGCCAGTGGATGAACACCCCGGCCTGCCGCAGGTCGCCCAGGCCGACGGAGCTCGCCCGGCCGGGCGGCCGGATCAGGAACGCCACGCCGAACTCGTGGTAGGCGTCGAGGTCGCCGTCGCGGTAGTCGACGAACGTCAGCGCGCAGACGGCCTTGCCGGGGAAGACCTCGGCCACGTCCAGCCCCGAGTAGGCGATCACCGCCCTGGCGGCGTCGGCGCGCACGGCATACATCGCGCTGCAGACACTGGCGTCTCTCACCCGGACAGGCATGCTGACCGTTCGTCCCTGGATCAGATGCGATGCCATGCGTCCAGTACACCAACCGGGAAGACCTGTGACCATTACTTCCTGGTTCGCGTCTGGTCTGTTGTGACCATCACGAGAACGCGGAGGGCGACATCATCGAGGAGCTGTACCGCGAGCACTGGCCGCTCGTGTGCGGGTTCCTCCTGCGCCGGACCCGCGACCCCCACCTGGCCGAGGACCTGGCGCAGGAGACCTTCGTCAAGGCGACCCGGGCGCTGCTCGGCTGGCGGGGCGAGAACGCGGCCGCCTGGCTGCTGGCCATCGCCCGCAACGTCCTCATCGACCATGTCCGGCGCAGCCGCCGCGAGCCGGCGCTGCCCGATCCGGACGAGCTCGGCGTGCCACCGCTGCACGTCGAGGCCCTGGACGTGCGCGACGTCCTGGACCGGCTGCCCGAGCGGCACCGCAGGCTGCTCACGCTGGTCTACCTCGAGGGTTTCTCGATGGTGGAGGTGGCCGCGATGACCGGCGAAAACCACTCGACGATCAAGACCGCGGTGTGGCGGGCCAGAGCCGCGTTCGCCGACAGCTACGGAGCCGCCCGATGACCGAAGACGATCTGCCGCTCATGCCGGACTTCGACCCCCGCAGGACCCGCCGGGCGGTCCGCAGGGGCCTGGTGCGGACCACCTCCATGGTGCTGGCGGCCTTGACCGTGGTCGCGCTGGTGGCGACGCTCGGCTCGGCCCTGGTGCAGAAACGCGGCGACCGGCAGCAACGGATGACCGACGTGCTCGGCACCGCGTTCAAGATCTACAATCCGGCCTACAACCTGAACACGGAGCACTGCTGCGACGCCACGCCGCTGTCGCTGTCGTTCACGGTGAGCGGCAGCCCGATCCGCGCCGCGGGAGGCTTCACCGGCTACGGCGGCTCCAGCCACACCATCACGCAGGACTTCTTCGGCCGGGTCGGCAGGCTGCCGCTCGGCAACTCGGCCAACACCACGCTGAGCACCGCGCTGGCCAACGTCCGCACCGGTAACCAGCCGGCGGAGAGCAGCCGGAAGGTGCTGGCCAGACTGCCCGAAGGGCTCAACGCGCTGGCGGTCGTCGAGTTCGACCGGCCTCTCACGCCCGACGAGCTCGTGCGCTTCGGCCGCGACCACGGCGCCTGCCCGGAGAAGGTCGTCTACGAGCAGCGGCCCAGGGCGATCCCCATCACCTGGGGCACGACCACCTGGGAGAGAGCTCCGTTGCCGAGCAGCGGCCCGTGCTACGAGACGTCCCGGGACTTCGTGAAGAACCTCCGGGCCTGGACCGGACTGTTGCGCGACCATGACGACGCCAACCTGCGCCACTTCGACCTGACCCTGGACCGGCTGCGCAAGGCGGCCGACGCCGGGCTGGCCTACGCGTACGTGGACAACCTGGTCACGATCGGGAAGCTGCGCCGGCTCATCGACGATCCGCGGGTCCGCACGGTCCGGGTGGCCGACGTGACCTACGACGTCGAACGGCCCTAGACGGTCAGCGGCTGGACCGGGGTGCTGAGCCCGGCCCAGGTCTCCATCAGGGCGACGAAGGCCGCGGCCTGGTCGGGCCAGTGGTGGCGCAGGCGGGCCTCGGCGTGGCCGCGGGCGCCGAGCGTGGCCCGCCGTACGGGATCCTCCTTGAGGTCGAGCACGGCCTGTACGGCGGCTTCCACCTCCAGGGGCACCACCACTCCGCAGCCGGTCCGTTCGACCAGTGGGGCGGCCTGCGGGGTGGTGATCACCGGCAGGCCCCGGCCCATGTAGTCGAGCACCTTGACCGGCACCCCGGACACGGTGCGGGCGGCCAGCGACAGCCCGGCGAGCGCGCCCTCGGCCATGCGCAGCGCGTGCCGGTTGGGCACGTAGCCGAACCAGTCGAGCAGCCCGACCCGCTGGGCGTCCCGCAGCAGGGGGCGCACCTCGTGGTCGGCGGGCCCGATCAGGTCCATCCGGATGCCGTGCGGGACGAGCCGCCCGGCCAGCTCGATCAGCTCGGCCACGCCGCGCTCGGTGGACAGGCGTCCGATGTGGACCACCCTGGTGTCGCCGGGCGGGGGCGGGCTCGCCGCCACCAGGGTGGTCTCCGGCACCAGGGAGGGGGTGCACAGGTGGTGACGCCGACCGGCCCGCGCGAGCCGTCTGGCGCCGGTGTTCTCGCGGACGTCCCAGACGACGGGCGGGCGGTGGAAGGGCAGGGCCCGCAGCAGCGCGTGCTCGTGCACCAGGATCAGGTCGGCGCCCTTGGCCCCGCGCCGGAGCGCCGCGCTCGCCCGGCCGTACCCCGGCTTGCGGGGCACGTCGATCGCGGTGAGCCCCATCGCGGGCGTGACGTTGAAGAAGGTGAACGGCGCGACGTAGGTCACCTCGTGGCCCGCGTCGAGCAGCCCCCGGATCTGCCGGTGCATGATCCGGGCGTCCTCGGGGTGGTGGACGGTGGTGGCGACGCATACCCGCATACGTCGATGCTGAGCGGCTACCAGGTCAAGGGCGTGAATGCGGGCCGAACTACCGCTTAACTTCCCCGGAGGGGCGGCGGTACAGCCACGTCAGGCGAGGCTCGAGGACCCACTTGAACACCGTGCGCGTCTCGGGCAGGCACAGCACGATGGCGAGCGCGAAGCAGCTCGCGCTGATCGCCAGCACGCCGAGCGGGCCGTGCAGCCACGGCAGCCCCAGCCAGCCCTGCTCCTTGGCGATGAGCACGGGCACGCCGTGCAGCAGGTAGCAGTAGAGGGTGCGGGTGCCGAGGTCGGAGTACCAGGTCTCCTTGCGGGGGACGAGCGCCAGGACCGCGAAGCACATGGCCAGCGCGCAGACCAGCAGCCCGGTGCGCACGCCGAGCCCCATCCACCACGACAGGTCCATGTCCTGGTAGCTGTTCTTGTAGTAGAAGGGCTTCAGGCTCGCCTTGGGCGCGATGAAGACGGCCACGGCGGCGGCGGCCAGCAGGACGACCGTCGAGACGATCTTGATCCAGCGGCGGTTGAGCATCTCGAAGTGCTCGGGCTGCATCACGAGCCCGATGACGAAGAACGGCATCAGGCCGAAGAACCGGTCCATGCTGAAGTCGCCGGAGATCTGCGAGAACCCGGCGAACAGGTAGATCGCGATCGCCACCGGGATCGGATATTTCATCCGCTTCCACACCGGTGTGGACAGCCGCCAGAAGAGCAGCGCCAGCAGATACCAGTTGAGCCAGGCCGGATCGATGATCGTGAGAGACCACTTCTGGCCCAGCGCGAAGCGGAGCGCGGCGTAGCCGACCTCGACGATCACATACGGCACGAGGAACGTGTCGACCAGCTTGTTGGTCTTCGCGTTGGAGTTCCAGAAATTTCGGGACAGGTAGCCGCTGATGAGCACGAACAGCGGCATGTGGAAGGTGTAGACGAAGATGTAGAGGGTCTTGGCGGAGTCGGCGCTGAGCGTGGGCACCAGCGAGTGACCGATCACGACCAGCGCGATCAGGATGAACTTGACGTTGTCGAGGTAGGGATCGCGCTTGCGTTTGGGCGGCTCCGGCTCAGGCTCCGGCTCTGGCTCTGGGGCGAGCCGCTCCTGCTCCCGCTCGCCCGGCCGCACGCCGTGCGGATCGGTCTGGTCGCTCCAGAAGGCCTGTTCGGGTAACGGCCAACCGGCTCCCGTGCCGGCGGGGCCGGAGCTCTCGCCGGGAGCCTCCGGGCCTGCGGGAGTCGTGACCGGTGGGGAGTGCTTGGTCTCAGACACTACGGAGTCGCTCAGCTTCGCTCGGGGCCGGGGGAACGCGACACCGCCACGCCTGACGAAAACCCTTGACGACGCGGGCGAGGGATGTCGCCGACCCGCACCACATTATCCCGGCTGGAAGGGTCCTGTCTCTCGACGCGGTCGTTACGCCCCGCTTACACAGGTAACTCGGAGGTCAGGTGCAGACGTTCTTCTGGTCCGCGCTGATCGTGCTGTTGTTGACGCTGTCGGGCAGTTTCGTCACCTTCACCGCCTCGAAATCGGCGCCGACGATCAGCTGGATCACGGGCGTGCCCTTGGCCTTCGCTCCCGCGGAGGGCAGGGGCACCGGGGAGGTGTAGGCCTCCGCGCTGGTCGGGGTGATCTTGCCGGCGGCGGGCGCGGGCTTCGGCGTGACCATGCCGGCGAGCACGCCGGCGTAGTCGGCACCGGTCGGGGTCCGCTTGGCGTAGCGGATCTGGGTGGTCGGCTGGCTCTTGCCGTCGGCGGCCTGGTAATTGCCGACCTGGGTGACCTTGAAGCCCTGCTTGCTCAGCATGTCGGCGACCTCGCGGGCCTTGCCGAACGTGGTCGTGCCGTTGAGCACCTGAACCTGCACCTGCTCGGGTTTGATGGTGACCTTCGGCTTGGTGCCGGCGCTCGCCGACGCCTCGGGGGCGGCGACCTCGGTGTCGCTCTTGATGGCGTTGAACAGCTCGCTGGCGTCGGGCTCCTTCCAGACCACCCGGTTGGCGTCCTCGGGGTCGGGCGCCCACGGGATCGTGATGAACTTGACCCCGCCCGCGGTCATCTTCTGGGCGCTCTGCGCGATCTGGATGAGTTGCTCGGTGTCGTCGGCCAGATCGGGGTCCATGGTCACCGACTTGGCGGCGGCCTTGATGAAGCCGGTGAGTTTGAGCGGGTCGGTGAGCAGGTCACTGCTGGTGGCCTTCTGCACCACCTTGGTGAGGAAGAGCTGCTGGCGCCGGATGCGCTGGATGTCGCTGCCGTCGCCGTACTTGCGCAGCCGCACGAAGCCGAGCGCCTGCTCGCCGTCGAGGAGGCTCTTGCCCGGGGGGAGCGTGAGCTTGGAGGCCTTGTCGTTGACGCCGGACTTGAGGCAGATCTCGATGCCGCCGAGCGAGTCGACGATGTTCTTGAAGCCGCTGAAGTCGACCTCGACGAAGTGGTTGATGCGGATGCCGGTGAGGGTCTCCAGCGTGGAGACCGTGCACGCGATGCCGCCCGAGTTGTAGGCGGCGTTGATCATGTCGCGGCGGGGCGGCATCTCCTGCTTGGTGGACTCGTTCTTGCACCTCGGGATCTCCACCATCGAGTCGCGCGGGAAGCTGACCAGCTTCGCCTCGTCGCGGTTGGGCGAGATGTGCATGAGGATCATGGTGTCGGTGCGCTTGCCGCCGGCGTCGGCCGTGCGGGCCAGCTGCTGACCGTATTTGGCGTTGCCGTCGCCCGCCCGGGTGTCGGAGCCGACCAGCAGCACGTTGAGCGCGCCGGTGTCGGGGGGCCGCGGGTTGATGATTTCGGTCGTGAGGGGCTTCTTGTTGATCTCGCCGACGGCGTCGCGGTAGAGCGTGTAGCCGGTCAGGGAGCCGGCGACCATCAGCGTGGTGGCCCCGATGCTCACCCAGGCCAGGATGCGCATCTTGCCGTTGCCGTCGCCACCGCCGCTGCGATGGCTGCGCGGCGGGAGGTCGCCGGGAGGAGTGGACGCCGCCCGTCGGGCGCTTCGGTAGCCGGGCTCTTTCGGGGCGACCCTGCGGTCCTCCACGGACACGCTCCTGTAGTCGTTCATACGCCCCCTCGCCCGTCCGTCGCGCGTCGGCTCGGTCTTCTTGCGCCACGAGACTAGGTCACGTACGGCGTACCCGCGGCCAGGACTGACAGATCAGCCTGTGACCCGGGCGTGATGTTCAACGCCAGATCATACTCAGAGCCGGACATTTCGTGGAATATCATTGCCAAATTCTTTACCATTCGCCCAGCTCACGACGACTGCAAAGCGCCGCGGCCAGGCACGCCAGAGGCACCGCCGGCAGCACGTACCGGTAGTCGAACTCCGCGACGGCCGGAGGCACGACCAGCAGGACGACGGCCGTCGACCAGGGCAGCAGCCAGGTGAGCGCCCCCGCGACGGGCTGCCTGCGGCCGACCGCGACCACGGGCGGGACGAGCAGGAGCGCCAGCAGCGCGGTGCCGGGCAGGCGCGCGACGCCCTGGTAGGCCCGCAGCCAGCCGGCGTAGGGCTCGGCCACCTCGGTGCCGATCGGGCCCCGCTCGTAGCGCCGGCCCATCTCCACGCCCAGCTGCGCGGCCCAGCGCCCCGGCGGGGGCGGCGACGTCACGGGGAACTCGTAGTAGCCGTAGATCTCCTGGTCGGGGTAGACGGGGCGGCCCCAGACGAACGTGCGGGCCAGCTCCGACAGCACCGAGCCCGCGTAGTCGAGCGGCTGGCTGCGGATGGCCAGCGCCGCGAACCGGCTCGCCAGCTCGTCGGTCTCCTCGGTGAACGTGATGCCGGGCAGCTCGACCAGCGGGGAATCTCTGGCCCAGAGGTATTCCTGGGAGGGCGGCCGCCGGTCGGCCGGTCGCGGGTCGCACAGCACCCGGAGGTCCGGCGGCGGGTCCATCTTCGCGCAGTCGGCGAAGGACATCGTCCGGGCGTAGAGGAAGGCGCCGTTGGCCCCGACCAGGCCGACGCGCTGGTAGGTGGCGTAGAACCAGGCGCCGTAGGCGATCACCGGCACCAGCGCCGCGGCCAGCAGCACCCCGGCGAACCTGATGCGCCCGCGCAGCACGAACCAGCCCGCCACCACCACGATCAGCGGCTGCCCGACGGTGCGGGTCAGCGTGACGGCCGCGAGCAGCAGCCCGATGGCCACGGCCGAGCGCCTGCCCGCCAGGCTCAGCGCGACGGCCGCGACGACCAGGAACATGAACAGCGTGTCGGAGACGAGCAGGTGCTCGATCTCGATCTGGTAGGCGTCGAGCAGCACCGGCACGGTGGCGAGCGTGGCCGCCCACCTGGGCGCGCGGCGCGCGGCCCAGTAGATCAGCACCCCGGTGGCCAGTCCCAGCAGGTGCTGGACCGCGGTCACCACGGCGAAGGAGTGGAAGGGCTCCAGCAGCTTGAGGAAGGCCGAGTAGCCAGCGGGACGCACCAGGTCGGGGCGCGGCCGGAACACGGTGACGATGTAGGTGTAGGAGTCGGGGAACCACAGCGCCGGGCGGTATCCCAGCATCGCCAGCACGCGCAGCGCCGCGCCGGCCGCCAGGACCGCGACGAACCAGCGGTGCCGCCGGAGCTCCGGGAGTCCAGGGAGCGCCGAGAGCGCCGAGAGCCACGCGCGTGGCCGCGCCGCCGGGCGCCGGCGATGCCCGGGGCCGGGCGAGCCGGCCCCGGCGGGTTCGAGCTCTCCCGTCACCACCCGTGCGTCCTCCCGCCCGCTCTCCCGCTCCCGCTCTCCCGCTTCTCCGGCACCTCGGGTACGGTACCCGCGTTTCGCGCCGCCCCGCGTCACCCCGGCGGGCCGCCGCGTTGGATACCCTCGCGATCACCGATGGGATCCGACCGGCTCGACCAGGCGCGACGGCCATCGGCGGGCCGGGTGCTCGCCGTGGTCTCGCTGCTGCCCGCCCTCGTGGTGGCCGGCTGGCTGGCGGCGGGGCTGGCGCTGCTGCTGCTCGGCCACTACCGGCCGCTGCCCGCCCTGGCGCTCGGCCTGCCGGTCGTCGCCCTGCTCTGCGCGGTCGCGCTGCGCGGCCTCGGGGAGGTGGTCGAGGCCACCGCCCGGCAGGTCGTCGCGGTCGTCGCGGTCGCCGCCGGCTCGACGGTCTTCAACCTGGTCATGCACGCCGAGCAGCTGATCGTCCGGCGCGACCCGGGCACCTACGCCCAGTACGCCATCTGGCTCGCCGGGCACGGCTCGCTGCCGATCCCGGCTCAGGCCGAGGCGTTCGGCGGCCGGGACCCGTGGTTGATCTTCGAGAGCGTTGGCTTCTACGGAGTCGACGGCTCGGTGGTGCCGCAGTTCATGCCGGGCCCGCCCCTGCTGTTCGCCGCCGGCGCCTGGCTCGGCGGGCTGCTGCTCACACCGCCCGTGCTGGGCGGGTTCGCCGTGCTCACGGTGGCCGGGGTGACGGCACGGCTGGCCGGCGGGCGGTGGGCGGCGCCGGCCGCGCTCGCGTTCGCGGTGAGCCTGCCGATCCTCTACACCTCGCGCACCACGTTCAGCGAGATCCCGTCGCTGATCCTGCTGTTCGGCGGCATCGCCCTGCTGCACGACGCGCTGTCCGGGCCGGTGCCGCGCCGGGCGGCGGGCGCGCTGGCCGGGCTGGTGTTCGGGCTCGCGGTCCTGGTCAGGATCGACGGGCTGCGCGACGTGCTGCCGGTCCTGGCGTTCGCGGGGCTGCTGGTCGCGATGCGCAGGCTCGGCCGGCCGCCGGGGGTGATCGGGCCGCCGCTGCTGGCGGGGCTGCTGGCCGGGGCGGGGCTGGGGTTGTTCGCGGCCTACGAGCTGGCTCGGCCCTATCTGACCTATCTGTCCCGCTCGATCGAGCCGCTGCTGCTCATCTGCGCCGCCGTGGTGCTGCTCGCCCTCACCGGCGCCGCCCTGGCGCCGTGGCTCGCCCGGATCCGGCTGCCGAGACGGCTGCCGGAGATCGGCGCGGTGCTGGTCGTCCTGGCCGTGGCCGCCCTCGCCGCGCGTCCGTGGTTCCAGACCGTACGCCGCACGCCGACGACGCCCGAAGACCGGCTGAACAGCATGTTCATCGAGCAGGTCCAGCGGGCCAACGGCCTGGCCGCCGACGGCACCCGTCTCTACTTCGAGCAGTCGCTGCACTGGGTGTCCTGGTACGTCGGCGTGCCCGTGATCGTGCTCGCCACGCTGGCGGCGGCCGTCCTGGTGCGCCGACTGCTGCGCGACGGCCGGCCGTTCGCCTGGCTGCCGCCACTGGCGATCATCGGCTTCACCACGGCCACCACGCTGCTGCGCCCCGAGATCACCCCGGACCACCCGTGGGCCTCCCGCCGCCTGGTCCCCGTCGTCATCCCCGGGCTGATCCTGCTCGCCGTGTGGGGGCTGGGGTGGCTGCGCGACAGGGCACACCCCCGGCGCTGGGTGGCCGCGGTGGGCGTCGTGCTCCTCCTGGTGCCGCCGGCCGTGACCTCGATCGGCACCGCGTTCACCCCGATCGAGCGGGGCGAGCGGGCCGCCGTGGAGGCGATGTGCGAGCGGATCCCGGCCGGCGCCTCGGTCCTGATCGTCGAGCGGGTCACCGCCGAGCGCCTCACCCAGGTGGTGCGCGGCATGTGCGGTGTCCCGTCGGCCCAGGTGCGCCGCGTCGTCGACGACACCGCGCCCGACGCGGAGGTGCACCGCCTGATCCGCCGCGTCAGGGCCGCCGGCCGGGTGCCGGTCGTGCTGGGCGCCGAGGCGGGCCAGGTCTCGGCGTACGGGCCGCCCCGGCAGGTGATGGGCCTGGTCACGCGTCAGGATGAGCGCTCGCTGACCAGCTCGCCGGACGGCACGTGGTCGCTGCGGGTGGACGTCTGGATGGCCGTGGCCTGACGCCGTCGCGGCGACGATGTGGGCTCGGGCCCCGGCTGGGCAGAGTAATCTCGACGCACGTGAACACGCCCGAGACCCCTCAGAGTGGAATCACCGTGGAAGAAGCGCCATACGTCACGATCGTCCTGCCCTGTTACAACGAGCAGGACCACGTCATCGACGAGGTCGAGCGCATCACCAAGGCGATGGACTCGAGCGGCTACACCTACGAGCTCGTCGCGGTCGACGACTGCTCGACCGACGAGACGCTCGCCCGGCTGGAGGAGGCCGCGTCGAGGTTCCCGCGCCTGCGGATCCGCGCCTTCCACCGCAACGGCGGCTCCGGCACCGTGCGCCGGATCGGCACCCAGGAGGCCAGGGGCGAGATCGTCGTCTGGACCGACGCCGACATGACCTACCCCAACGAGCGCATCCCCGAGCTGGTGCAGATCCTGGAGAAGGACCAGACCATCGACCAGGTGGTCGGCGCGCGCACCAGCGAGGAGGGCTCGCACAAGGTGCTGCGGGTCCCGGCCAAGTGGGTGATCCGCAAGGTGGCCGAGAAGCTGGCCGGGCAGAAGATCCCCGACCTCAACTCGGGGCTGCGCGCCTTCCGCAAGTCGGTGGCCAGGCCCTACCTGCGGCTGCTGCCGCCCGGGTTCTCGTGTGTCACGACGATCACGCTGTCGTTCCTGTCCAACCAGCACGACATCCACTACCTGCCGATCGAGTACGCCAAGCGGGCCGGAAAGTCGAAGTTCAGCTTCGTCTCCGACGCCTACCGCTACATCCTGCAGGTGCTGCGGATGATCATGTACTTCAACCCGCTCAAGGTGCTCATGCCGCCCGCGCTCTGGCTGGTGGCGATCGGCATCGTCAAGGGCGTGTGGGACATGATCCAGCATCCGTTCTACTTTCCCGCCAACACCGTGATGATCTTCCTGTCCGGCATGCTGATCGGATCGGTCGCCCTGCTGGCCGACCTGATCGTGCGGTCGCGGGGAGAGTAGCGTGCGCATCGCCATCGTCGGCCCCACCTATCCGTACAAAGGGGGCGGGGCGCAGCACACCACCGAGCTGGCGCACCGGCTGGCCGCGCTGGGCCACGACGTGGTGATCGAGTCGTGGCGGGCGCAGTATCCGTCGTTCCTCTACCCCGGGCAGCAGACGATCACCGCGCCCGAGGGCACGCCCTACCCCGGCACCCGGCGCCGGCTCGACTGGCGCCGGCCCGACGGGTGGGTCGCCGCCGGGCGGCGGCTCCGGTCGGCCGACCTGGTGGTGCTGGCCGTGCTCAGCCCGGTGCAGGTGCCCGCCTACCTGGGCATCCTGGCCGGCCTGCGCGGCCGAGCCCGGACCATCGCCCTGTGCCACAACGTGCTGCCGCACGAGCGCAAGCCGTACGACGAGCCGCTGATGAAGGCCCTGCTCAAGCGGGTCGACGGCGTGCTGGCCCACTCCGGGCAGCAGGCCGGGCTGGCCCGGACACTGACCTCCAGGCCGGTGAGCGTGGCGGGGCTGCCGCCGCACCTGCCGTCGAGCCACGCGGCGCCCGCCGCCGGGGTGCGCAACCGGCTGCTGTTCTTCGGCATCGTCCGCCCCTACAAGGGGCTCGACCTGCTGCTGCGCGCCCTGCCCGAGGGAGTCGGGCTGACCGTGGCCGGAGAGTTCTGGGGCGGGCTCGACGGCACGAAGGCGCTGATCGACGAGCTGGGCATCGCCGACCGGGTGGAGCTGCGGCCCGGCTACGTGGCCGCCGAGGACGTGCCGGAGCTGTTCGCGCGGGCCGACGCGCTGGTGCTGCCCTACCGGCAGGCCACCGCCAGCCAGAACGTCTGGCTCGGCCACGAGCACGGCGTGCCGGTGATCGCCACCCGCGTCGGCGCGCTCGCCGACCACGTCACCGACGGGGTCGACGGGCTGCTGGTCGAGCCCGGCGACGTCGAGGCGCTCCGCCAGGCGATCAAGCGCTTCTACGCCTCCGGCGAGCCCGAGAGGTTGCGGTCGGGCGTCAAGGCGGTCGATCCCGAGCCCTTCTGGTCGGCGTACACAGGCGCGCTGCTGGCCGCCTGACGGCCCAGCAGGAACGCGATGCCGGCCGCCACGACGTCGGCCAGGGTGAAGGCCAGCCGCGACACCACGGCGACCGCCAGCGCCGCCGGGGTGCCGATGATCGGGGCGAACACCAGGACCAGCGCCCCCTCACGCACTCCCACCCCGGCGGGCACCACGAAGAAGAGCAGCCCGGTGGCCCAGGCGAACGCGTAGGCCCCGGTCGCGATCACGTAGAGGTCCCACCGGCCGGCGAGCAGCCAGGTGTGCAGGCCGTAGACGAACCAGCCGGCGGCGGTCCAGGCGGCGGCGACCAGCACCGTGCGGCCGGGCAGCACGCCCTCCAGCGGCTCCTTGCGCGCGAGCCGCAGGGCCAGGTTGAGGCCCCAGGTGAGCACCCGGGGATGCAGGCCCACGATGATCAACGGCAGGAGCAGCAGGAGATACCAGGCCTCCCGGACGGCCTGCTGGGAGGCCAGCGTCGCCGCCGCGATCGAGATCGCCACGCCGAGGTTGATCACCAGGGCCAGCGAGATGCACGCGAACGTGCGCCGGGGCGGGCTGCCGTGGTCGCGCCCGAGCTCCATCATCGCCGCGTAGGCCCACACCGAGCCGGGGATGTACTTGCCCAGCTGGCCGACGAACATGATCCGGCCGGTCACTCTCAGTGACAGTGGCGACCCCAGCCCGGCCAGCACCTGCCGCCACGCGACCAGCATGCAGAACTGGCCCGCCAGCACCGCGGCGAACGCGCCGAGCAGCGCCCAGGGCGGCATCCTGCCGACGGCGGCCGTGGTCTCGTCCCAGTTGCGCGCCAGGCCGTAGCCGAGGAAGGCGAGGGCGACCAGCGCGAGCAGCACGCGCAGCAGGCGGCGAAACATCCGCCCAGGGTACGCGCGGAGCCGATCGGCGGGTAGGGGCCCGCCTCCGGGGGCGCTCGCGGCCCGCTCAGCCGGGTCGCTTCGGGGGCGCTCGCGGCCCGCTCGGCCGGGTCGCTCGGGGCGCTCACGGGTCCGCTCGGCCGGGTCGCTTCGGGGGGAGGCGATGGAATTCCGGCGGCCCGCATACTTACGCATGGTCGCTTTACGAATACGGAGAGTGAAACAACTCCGGCGGCCACCTCCCGGTGCGGGGATCCGGGCCGGGCAACACGCCGGGCCGCGAAACTTTACCTTTCCCGCTCCGGCGCTCCCGGAACACCTCGCCATGGTCCTCGGTGGCTTTTTTCCGGCGAAATGCAAATCCAGGTCAGAGCGTAATGGGCGACCGGATCAATTGTGTGCGGGAGTGGTGACCGGATGGCCGGAATTCTGTTTGTCGGGGAGTGCCGGAGAGAGGGACGAGATGGCGGAGCCGGTGCTCCGGATGATCGATACACCGTCTTGTTGATTGAAATATCGACGAAACTCCCTGTCGTGTTTCGAGTCCTCTGGGTGGCGATCGTGTGGATTGCCGACCTGGCTCCGTGTCGTCCTGTCACGTTTGAGTACGTTTTGCTGTGATTTATTGGGAATGGGGTTCTCGTGCTGCTTGATCAAAGCGGGGCATAAACCGTCAACCGGATGCCGGTCGGCCTGCCTTCCGTAGGCGGACACCTACTCCTAGCAGGGGTTTTGACCTGTCCGAGAGGTTCCGGGCCCTTCGCGCTCGTAAGGAGATGTACGATAAAGCGATTCGACTTGCGGCCGTCATCCGGCGGCCGCGGTCGGACAGGGGCATGGCGGAGTTGTCGCTCGATGTGAGAGACGGCGCCGTTCCTTCCCGATTCCGAGGCGACTGTCTGTTGAGTCCAGGTGGGCATCGGAAAGAAGAGGTCTCCCGCGGCAACGGGGGGCCTCTTCGTTTTTCCGGCGTCAAGTCCGCCGGCTCGAAATCGCGTTCACCCGAATAATGGCCGCTGACATTCGCGCGGCTTTCCCCATGGACCGGCGGAACCTCGACGGTCCGGTCATGTGGCGCGAGGCGGGCCGAAGGTGCCACACTCATACAAGGAACTCTCGCGAATCGCCCTTGTTTGCCGACAGGCGTTCCACGGGATTCCGCAGGCCAGTGCCGACGGCCATAACCAGTGCCGTGTCTGGTGCCCACCTGGACTCACCGCATCACCACCAAACGTCGTTTCGGTATTCGCGGAAAGGAACAACACGATGACCGCGTCGACCATGCCTGCCTGCGGCAGGGACCAGAAGCTCGCCAGGCGCCGGAAGTTCGGCGGGGGCCGGAAGTTCGGTAGCGACCGGAAGTTCGGCGGGGACCGGAAGTCCGGTAGCGACCGGAAGAAGACCTCGGCCGGGGACCGGAGGCCGCGCGGACGGTCGCCCAGGAGGTCGCGCGCCTCCTGGGCGATCGTGTTCGTCTGCGTGCTGCTCACCTACGTGACCTACGTGGTCACGCTGCTCCCGCGCGGTTACGACCTCTGGATCGTCCTGGGCGCGGCCACCACCACGTGCGTGGCCGCTGGCCAGGTCACACGTACGGTCACCCTCGGCCAGGGCGTGGCGGGGGCTCCCCGCTCGCTCCTGAGCCGGATGGTGGCCTGCTGGATCCGGGCCGCCGTCGCGGACGTGCCCGACGCCCGTTGACGGCCGGGTGCGCCGGGCGCGACCGCCGCCGGTTCGACGGCTGGGAGCGCCCGGCGCAGGTACTGTTGGGCGGCGTGGGTAAGGAACGCGTCGCGCAGCTCGAATACTCCGAGTTCCAGTCGGCCATGCTCGACGAGGACAAACGCCGGCGCAAGGCCGCGAAGATCATCGCGGTGCTGGAGCACTTCCACGGCCCGCTCACCGGGCTGACCGTCGGAGACGTGGGCTGCTCCGCCGGGTTCATCGCCGACGAGCTGGCCGGAGCCGGGGCCCGGCGCACGCTCGGCATCGACATCGACGTGCCGGGGCTGCGCAGGGCGGCCGACCGGTTCGGCGAGCGGGTGGCGTTCGTCTGCGGCGACGGCACCGCGCTGCCGTTCCCCGACGGCTCGGTCGACGTGCTGGTGTTCAACCACATCTACGAGCACGTGGTCGACCCCGACGGCGTGGTGGCCGAGATGCACCGCGTGCTGTCGGACCACGGGGTGCTCTACCTGGGCCTGGGCAACCGGCTCGGCGTCATGGAGCCCCACTACAAGCTGCCGTTCCTGTCCTACCTGCCGCCCGCGCTCGCCGACCGCTACGTGCGCGCCTCCGGTCGTGCCGACCACTACTACGAGCGCTTTCGCACCCGGCGGGGGCTGCGCCGGATGGTGCGCGCCTTCCACGTCTGGGACTACACGTTCCCCGTGCTCGCGACGCCGACCCGGTTCGCCGGCTCCGAGCTGTTCCCCGGCGCGCTCGGCCGCCTGGCGCGGACCGTGCTCGCCCGGACTCCGCGCGCGGTGCTGCGGTTGCTGCTGCCGCTCGTGCCCACCTACCTGTGGGTGGCGACGAAGACGCCGCGGGCTCCGGCGGGCGCCGCGCTCCCGCAGCCGCCCGAGCGGGTCCGCCCACTGTGAACGCCTCCGGCACGCCGGGCGGTCCCGGCCAGGCGAGGGACGCCGAGACGGCGGGTGGTCCCGGCCGGGCGGGGGGCGCCGAGACGGCGGGCGGTGGCGCGTCGAAGGCGGCCTTCGGCGGGGAGGACGCGGTGTCCGGAGCGGTGCCGTCGCCGGGGCGTGAGCGGTCTCTCGTGCGCACGGCGGTGCGGCTCGGGTTCCTCGCCGTCGCGCTGGGGTTCGGCGGGTGGGCCGTGGCGTCGCAGTGGGACGCCGTGCTGGCGGGGTTCGCCCGGCTGAGCGCGCCGATGCTCGCCGCGTCGCTCGGCGCCGTCATCGCCGCGCTGCTCGGCGCCATGCTCACCTGGCGCACCCTGCTGGCCGACCTCGGCTCGCCGTTGCCGTTCCGTCCCGCGACCAAGGTGTTCTTCGTGGGCCAGCTCGGCAAATACATCCCTGGAGCCGTGTGGCCGGTGATCGCGCAGATGGAGATGGGCCGCGACCTGGGCGTGCCCCGATCTCGCAGCGCGGCGGCGTTCTTCCTGATGATGCCGATCCAGCTGGCCAGCGGGCTGCTCGTCACGCTGGTCACGCTCGGCTGGGACCGCTACGGCTGGCTGCTGCTGCTCATCCCCGTGCTGCTGGTGCTGCTCGAACCCAAGGTGATCAACGGCCTCATCGGCTTCGGCCTGCGCCGGCTCAAGCGCGAGCCGCTGGAGCGCCCGCTCACCCGGCGCGGCATGCTGACCGCGCTCGGCTGGGCGCTGGCCGGTTGGGTCTGCTACGGGCTGCACCTCTACTTCGTCTTCCCGCAGGGGGGCCTGATCTTCGCCATCGGGGCGTTCGCGCTGTCGTGGTGCCTGGGCATCATGACCTTCGTGGTGCCCGCCGGAGCAGGGGTGCGCGAGGTGGCCATGGTGGCCGTGCTGTCACCCGTGCTCAACAGCGGCCCGGCGATCGCGATCGCCCTCTGCTCTCGCATCGTCATCATCATCGGTGACCTGATCTGCGCTGGTTTGGCCGGGATCGCGGCTCGTCGCCGTCATGGGTGATTTGAGCCACGATTTGGGGGAGGCTGGTCGTAGGCTGAACCCGGAGGGGGACGTCGGATCCCACGTTGATCTTGAGGGGAGAAGATCTACGTAATGCCTCGAGTGCTCGTCGACGCGGCGGCGGTCCCCGCGGACCGTGGCGCACTGATCAGATATGTGGACGGGCTGGTCGCCGGGCTCGACCGCGCGGGAGCCGACCTCGTGGTGGTCTGCCAGCGGGCCGACGCCGGCAAATACGGACGGCTGGCGCCCTCGGCCCGCATCATGCCGGGACCGGTCGCGATCACCAACCGGGCCGCCCGGCTCGCCTGGGAGCAGACCGGCGTGCCACTGCTCGCCCGCCAGTCCGGCGCCCAGGTCATCCATGCCCCCTACTACTCGATCCCGCTCCGCTCCGGCCTGCCCACGGTGGTGACCGTGCACGACGTCACCTGGTTCACCGAGCCGGAGCAGCACAGCGCGGTCAAGGCCTCGTTCTTCCGGTCGGCCACCCGCACCGCGGTCCGTCACGCCAACCGGGTCATCGTGCCGTCCAAGGCGACCAGGGAAGAGCTGGTGCGCGTCCTCGCCGCCGACCCGACCCGCATCGACGTCGCCTACCACGGCGTCGACCAGAAGCTGTTCCACCCGCCCACCGAGCTGGAGAAGCGGCGCTCGGCCGAGAGGTGCGGCCTGCGCGGCCAGCCGTACGTCGCCTTCCTCGGTGCGCTCGACCCGCGCAAGAACGTCCCCAACCTGATCCGCGGTTTCGCCGCCGCCGTCAAGAACCTCGACGAGCCGCCCGCGCTGGTGCTCGGCGGCGGCGTGCACGAGGACGACGTCGACGCCGCCTGCCGCGAGGTGGAGGCCACGGTCAAGGTGGTGCGCCCCGGCTACCTCGGGGTGCCCGACCTGGCCGGGTTCCTCGGCGGCGCCGTCGTGGTGGCGTTCCCGTCGCGTGGCGAGGGGTTCGGGCTGCCGGTGCTGGAGGCCATGGCCTGCGGGGCACCGGTGCTGACCACCCACCGCACGTCGCTGCCCGAGGTGGGCGGCGACGCCGTGGCCTACACCGAGCCCGACGCCGACAGCATCGCGGCCGCGCTCGGGCAGCTGCTGGCCTCTCCCGAAAGGCGCCGCCGGCTGCAGGAGGCGGGCCTCGCCAGAGCCCGCGAGTTCACCTGGGAAGCGTCGGTCGAAGCACATCTCAGCTCCTATCAACGCGCCATCGAATAGTTCGGTAGCCTCACCGGGATGATGGAGAGCTCACTGCCGGCCCTCGAGGCGATCCTCCTGGTCGGAGGGCAGGGCACCCGCCTGCGTCCGCTGACACTGGGCACGCCCAAACCCCTGTTGCCGACCGCCGGAGTGCCGTTCCTGGCACACCAACTGGCCCGTGCCCGCTCGTTCGGGGTGCGCCGGATCGTCTTCGCGACGTCGTACAAAGCCTCGATGTTCGAACCCGTCTTCGGTGACGGGGAGGCGTTCGGGCTCTCCCTCGAGTACATGACCGAAGAGACGCCGCTCGGCACGGGCGGCGCCATCCGCAACGCCGCCGAGGCGCTCACCTCGGCACCGTCCGACCCCGTGCTGATCCTCAACGGCGACATCCTGTCCGGTCACGACATCGGCGACCAGGTGCGCACTCACCTCAGCCGCGACGCGGCGGTCACGCTGCACCTCACCGAGGTCGACGACCCCTCCCGGTTCGGCTGCGTCCCCACCGACGACGACGGCCGGGTGACGGCCTTCCTGGAGAAGACCCCCAACCCGGTGACCAACCGGATCAACGCCGGTTGCTACGTCTTCACCCGCTCGGTCATCGACCGGATCCCGCGCGGTGAGGTCGTCTCGGTGGAGAGGGAGACGTTCCCGGGGCTCATCGAGTCGGGCGAGCTGGTCCTGGGCTACGCCGACCGCACCTACTGGCTCGACGTCGGCACCCCGGCCGCCTTCGTCCGCGGCTCCCGCGACCTGGTCCTGGGCCGCCTCGGCTCCCCGGCGCTGCCCGGCCCGCCGGGGGAGTTCCTGGCGCTCGACGGCGCGGCCGTCTCGCCGGAGGCCAAGGTGCACGGCGGCTCGGCGGTGGGCTCCGGGGTCGTGGTCGAGGCCGGGGCCGTGGTCTCGGGCAGCGTGCTCTGCGACGGCAGCGTGGTCCACGCCGGCGCCATCGTGGCCGACTCCGTGGTCGGCGTCGGCGCGCGCGTGTGCTCGGGCGCCGTGGTGCGCGACGCGGTGATCGGCGACGGCGCGGTGGTGGGGCCGGGCAACGAGCTGCAGGCCGGGGTGCGCCTCTGGCCGGGCGTCGAGCTGCCCGAGTGCGCCATCCGCTACTCCAGCGACGTCTGATCCCGGCCCGGAGACCGGGCACACTGGACTCGTGATGGAGCGCAGGTGGGTGCCCGAGGGGCCGCTGGACGTGGAGCTCGCGCTGAGCCCGCACCGGCGCGGCTCCGGTGACCCCGCCTGGCGCAGGACCCTCGACGGGGCCGTGTGGCGCACCTCCCGCACTCCCGACGGGCCGGGCACTCTCAGGGTGAGCGCGGCGGCCGGGGCCGTGCACGGGCAGGCGTGGGGGCCGGGAGCCGGCTGGCTGCTGGAGACGCTGCCGGTGATGCTCGGGGCCGACGACGACGTTTCGGGGTTCCGGGTCAGGCACGAGGTGCTGGCCGATGTGGCCAGAAAGCACGCGGGGCTGCGGATCGGCAGGACCGGGCGGGTCATGGAGGCCCTGGTGCCGGCCGTGCTGGAGCAGAAGGTCGTCGGCCGCGAGGCGTGGCGGGCCTGGCGGTGGCTGCTGCACCGCTACGGCGAACCCGCCCCCGGTCCCGCCCCGGAGGGCATGCGGGTGATCCCCGAGGCGGCCGTGTGGCGGCAGATCCCCTCCTGGCACTGGCACCGGGCGGGGGCCGAGGCCGTACGCGCCAGGACCATCGCCACCGCCGCCTGGCACGCCGCCAAGCTGGAGGCGGCCGGCACCACCGAGGAGCTCGACCGGCTGCTGCGGGCGCTGCCCGGGATCGGCGTGTGGACCTCGGCCGAGGTGCGGCAGCGCGCCCTCGGCGACCCCGACGCCGTCAGCGTGGGCGACTTCCACCTGGCCACGATCGTCGGCTACGCGCTGACGGGCGAGAAGACCGACGACCCGGGGATGCTGCGGCTGCTGGAGCCCTACCAGGGGCACCGCCACCGGGCCACGATCCTCATCACGCTCACCGGGCTGCGGCCTCCCGCGCGCGGGCCCAGGATGCCCGCGCGAGACTACCGCGCCTTCTGACGGCAGCCCCCTGAGTGCGAGCGGCGAATTCAGACACACGTAGTGTTCCGTACATGAGTCTCGTCAGTGATTCCGCGCTCCGTCGCGCGCTCGCCCGCGCGCGTGACGGGAAGACCCTCGACGTCACCGAGGCGACCGTGCTGCTGCACGCCCGTGGCGCGCACCTGGACACGCTTCTCGACCACGCCTCCCGGGTGCGGGACGCCGGCCTCGCGGCGGCCGGGCGGGAAGGCGTGATCACCTACAGCCGCAAGGTGTTCATCCCGCTGACCAGGTTGTGCCGCGACCGGTGCGGCTACTGCACGTTCGCCACCGCCCCGCACAAGCTGGAGGCGCCCTTCCTGAGCCCCGACGAGGTGCTGGAGATCGCCCGCCAGGGCGCCGCGATGGGATGCAAGGAGGCGTTGTTCACGCTGGGGGACCGGCCGGAGGACCGCTGGCACCAGGCGCGGGAGTGGCTCGACGCGCACGGCTACGACGACACGCTCTCCTATGTCCGGGCGATGGCGATCAGGGTGCTGGAGGAGACCGGGCTGCTGCCGCACCTCAACCCGGGTGTGCTCGGCTGGCGTGACCTGCAGCGGCTGAAGCCCGTGGCTCCGTCGATGGGGATGATGCTGGAGACCACGTCGCGGCGGCTGTTCGAGGAGAAGGGACAGCCGCACTACGGCTCGCCGGACAAGGACCCGGAGGTGCGCCTGCGCGTGCTGGAGGACGCCGGGCGCTCCAACGTGCCGTTCACGACCGGGATCCTGATCGGCATCGGCGAGACCGTCGAGGACCGGGCCGAGTCGATCTTCGCGATCAGGCGGGTGGCGCGCGAGTACAACGGCGTCCAGGAGGTCATCGTCCAGAACTTCCGCGCCAAGCCCGACACCGCCATGCGCGGCCTGCCCGACGCCGACCTGCAGGAGCTGGCCGCCACGATCGCGGTGGCCCGGCTGGTGCTCGGGCCGCGGACGCGCCTGCAGGCGCCGCCCAACCTGGTGGACTCCGAGTACGAGCTGATGATCCGCGCCGGGATCGACGACTGGGGCGGGGTGTCGCCGCTGACGCCCGACCACGTCAACCCCGAGCGCCCCTGGCCGCAGATCGACGACCTGGCCGCCCGGACCGACGCCGCCGGGTTCCGGCTCCGCGAACGGCTCACCATCTACCCCGAGTACGTGCTGGCCGGCGAGCCCTGGCTGGACCCCCGGCTGTTCGGCCACGTCCGGGCCCTGGCCGACCCCGCCACCGGGCTGGCCCGGGAGGACGCCGTGCTCGAAGGGCGGCCGTGGCAGGAGCCGGACGGCGGCTTCACCTCCTCCGGGCGGGTGGACCTGCACGTCGAGGTCGACACCTCGGGGCGCACCGCCGACCGCCGTGACGACTTCGACCACGTCTACGGCGACTGGGACGCCCTTCGCGACCGCCTGGACCCCGCCGCCCACGGGAACGCCACCGCGAGCACGCCCGCCGAGGTGCGCCAGGCGCTGCGCAGGGCCGAGAGCGACCCCGCCGGGCTCACCGACGCCGAGGCCGTGGCGCTGCTGTCGGCCGAGGGTGAGGCGCTGGAGGAGCTGGCCGGCATCGCCGACGAGTACCGCAGGCAGGCCGCCGGCGACGACGTCACCTACGTGGTCAACCGGAACATCAACTTCACCAACGTCTGCTACACCGGCTGCCGGTTCTGCGCGTTCGCCCAGCGCCGCACCGACGCCGACGCCTACACGCTGAGCCTCGACCAGGTGGCCGACCGCGCCGAGGAGGCCTGGCGGGCGGGCGCGACCGAGGTGTGCATGCAGGGCGGCATCCACCCCGACCTCCCCGGCACCGCCTACTTCGACATCGCCAGGGCGGTCAAGGCCAGGACCCCCGACATGCACGTGCACGCCTTCTCCCCGATGGAGGTCATCAACGGCGCCACCCGTACCGACCTGTCGATCGAGGAGTGGCTGCTCGCCGCGAAGGAGGCCGGGCTCGACTCCCTGCCGGGGACGGCCGCGGAGATCCTGGACGACGACGTGCGGTGGGTGCTCACCAAGGGCAAGCTGCCCACCAAGGAGTGGATCGACGTCATCACCACCGCCCACCGGCTGGGCCTGCCGACCACGTCCACGATGATGTACGGCCACGTCGACACCCACCTGCACTGGGTCAGGCACATCAAGCTGATCAGACGGCTACAGGAGGAGACCGGCGGGTTCTCGGAGTTCGTGCTGCTGCCGTTCGTGCACACCAGCGCGCCGATCTACCTGGCGGGCGTCGCCCGGCCGGGCCCCACGGCGCGGGAGAACCGGGCGGTGCACGCCCTGGCCCGGATCCTGCTGCACGGCGCGATCGCCAACATCCAGTGCTCCTGGGTCAAGCTCGGCGACGACCTGTGCCGCCAGGTGCTCCAGGGCGGGGTGAACGACCTGGGCGGCACGCTCATGGAGGAGACGATCAGCCGGATGGCCGGGTCGGAGAACGGCTCGTACAAGACGATCAGCGAGCTCCGTGAGATGGTCGAGCTCAGCGGCCGGCCGGTCACGCAGCGCACCACCGGGTACGGCCGGCCGAGCGCGGAACGCCTGGCCGCCTCCGAGGCGAGCGACGGCGTCTGCCAGAGCGTGCGCAGGGTCCTGCCGATGGCGTAGATATAACATGTTCTAGCTTGCACTTGCGCCCTGTGCGGGAGTCGCTGGAAGAATCGTCACTCCCCTGGAGAGAGGTTCACCGTGCGGTTGGGTCGACACCGCGCCGCCTTAAGTCCCGAGGTGCGGCGAAGGAAGGCACTCCAGCGAGGCATGCTGGCCGGGCTCACCGTCGTGGCCGTCGTCGCGGGCACGCTCGTGGTCGTGTTCGGCGGCGGTGGCGCGCTGTGCACCACGCGAGAGCCTGTTCTGGTCAGTGTGGCCGCCGCGGTCGACGTGGCGCCGGTGGCGATGGAGGCCGCCGCCCGCTTCAACGAGACCAAGGCCACGACCGGCGGCCGGTGCGTGCTCGTCCAGGTCACCGAGCAGCCGCCGGCCACGGTGCTGCGCACGCTGATCGGCGACCGGGCGGGCGTGCTGCGCGAGCGGCCGGACGGCTGGATCGCCGACTCCTCGGCCTGGATCCGGCTGGCTCGCAAGCAGGGCGCGAGCGCGCTGCCGGCGGGCGAGAGCGTGGTGGCCACCTCGCCGCTGGTGTTCGCCACCCGGGCCTCGCTGGCGCAGCGCTTCTCGGTCGGCAAGACGGAGATGAACTGGCGGATGGTCTTCCCGTCGACCGTGCGGGGGCGGCTCACGCCCAACGAGAGCGAGCCTGACGTCGTACGCGTGCCCGACCCGTCGCTGGCCGGCGCGGGCATCGCCACGGTCGCCGCCGCCCGTGACGTCGTGGGCACCGGGCCGGAGGCGGACAAGGCGCTGACCGCGTTCGTGCGCTGGGCCCAGGCCGGCTCGGCGCCCGACTATCGCAGCATGCTGACCGCCGTGGACGACCACACGTTCTGGCGGCGTCCGGTCGTGATCGTGCCGGAGCAGTCGGTGTGGGCGCACAACCAGCGGCCCTCGCCGGATCCGGTCGTGGCGCTGCATCCGCGTGAGGGCACGATCAACCTCGACTATCCGTACGTGGTGACGGCCGGCGACCCGGTGGTGGCCGAGGCGTCGACGATCTTCGCCGACTGGCTGGGCGGGGCGGAGGCCCAGGACATGGTGCGGCGGGCCGGGTTCAGGTCGGGCGACGGCCTGCAGGGCCCGATCTCGCCGGGGCCGCAGATCCCGGCCGAGACGCCGAAGACGCGTTCCTCCGTCTCTCCCGAGGACATCGACGAGGCGCTGCGCGCCTGGAGCAGGCTGGCGCCGCCGACCAACATCCTGGTGCTGGCCGACACCTCCAAGCACATGGCCGAGCCCATGAAGGGCACCACCCGGGTGGGCGTCGCGCTGGAGGCGGCCAAGATCGGCCTCCAGCTCTTCCCCGAGTCCACGCACATGGGGTTGTGGGAGTTCGCCGAGAGGGTCGGCCGGATCAGGGACTACCGGCAGTGGGTGGGGCTCGGCCCGATCAACCGCCCGGAGACCGGTCAGGTCGTCCGGCGGGGCGTGCTCAACCAGCTGACCTCCACGATCACCGCGCATCCCCGCCTGGACAGCTCGCTCTACGACTCGATCCTGAGCGGTTTCCGCGAGGTCTCCA
The DNA here is from genome assembly GCF_040649575.1 of Nonomuraea sp. NPDC048916. Taxonomy (NCBI): domain Bacteria; kingdom Bacillati; phylum Actinomycetota; class Actinomycetes; order Streptosporangiales; family Streptosporangiaceae; genus Nonomuraea; species Nonomuraea sp. NPDC048916. Next base: position 75,083 of record NZ_JBEZFS010000015.1, on the reverse strand, counting down.
GCGAATACCGCGAGGAGATGAACAACACACTCCTGGTGATCACCGCGGGCAAGGACGACGGCCGCGGCGTCAAGCTCCAGCCCCTGCTCGACAGGCTGGAGGCCGAGTGGGACCCGGACCGGCCCGTCCAGATCGTCGTCATCGCGTTCGGCGCCGGCGTCGACCGGGACAGCCTGACCAAGATCACGACCGCCACCAACGGCTCCCTGCACGTCGCCCAGGAGCCGGACGAGATCATCGACGTCTTCCTCGCGGCACTGGCGCGCCGCCTGTGCCACCCCACCTGCAAGCCGACGACGTGAGGGGGCCGACGCCCCCTCACGTCGCCGGTGGGTTCCGGAGGTCGGCTTCCGGAGCCGGCTTCCAGTGACCGGTTCCAGAGGCTGGTTCTAGAGGCTGGTTCTAGAGGCGTTGCCAGAGCGCCGGGACGTTCGGCGGCTCCCAGCCGGTGAGGGCGGTGTGCGCCTGGATGCACCGGTAGGTCAGGCCGCCGTAGGTCACCTGGGAGCCGACCGCGTAGGCGGTGCCGGCCTTCCAGGTGCCTCCAGGGGTGGAGGTCGGGGTGGGCGTGGGCGTGGGAGTGGGAGTCGGGGTGGGCGTCGGTGTCGGGGTGGGGGTCGGTGTCCCGCCGCCGCCGATCTGCAGGTCGACGCAGGCGTAGAAGGCGTTGACCGTGTCGGCGATGTTCCAGATCGCGAGGACCTTCTGCCTGCCGGAGAAGCCGGACAGGTTCACCGTGTGGGAGACCGTCGCGGCCGGTTGCCGGCCTCCGTCGTCGAACGACGCCACCCGGGTGCCGCCGATGTAGTACTCCCACGTGCTGGTGGCGTGGCGGGCCGTGAGGGTCCAGTTGAAGGTCACCGTGGTGCCGACCGAGGTCGCGGGCCAGGGCTTGCTCTCGTCGCTGAGCTGGGCGAAGCGGGCGACGCCGCCGTGGCAGTTGCGCTGGCCCTTGGGGCCTTCCACGCTCTGCGGCTCGTAGATGATGTCACCGCAGTCGGCCACCCGGCCCTGCGCGCAGAGAGCCTGCCGGCTGGGCGGCGAGTTGACGTAGCCATGGGCCAGCGCGGGCTGCGCGACGAACACCGTGGTGGCCATGGCAACCACCGCCACGGCGAGTAACGTGAGCGTTCTTCGCATGCGAATGCTCCTCTACATGGGGGGATCACCCTAATGTAAAGGAAAGTTTCCTAACGGTAAATGGCTCTTGACCGCGTCGCGACTCCCGTGTCAACGAGTCAGGATGAAGTCGCCGGGGTCGCGGGGAGCCCGGTCGCGGGGCGGGGCGGCGGCGTGGCCCACCGCGACGCAGCCCATCGGATCCCACGACCCGGGCAGGTCGAGCACCTCGCGGACCACCGGGCGGCAGAACATCGTGGACGACACCCACGCCGAGCCGAGACCCTCGACCGCGAGCTGGACGAGGAAGTTCTCGACTCCCGCACCGGTCGCCACCACGAACATCTCGCGCTCCGCCGCGTTGCGCCGCTCGTCGCGGTAGGTGTGGGAGCCCTCCATCACCAGGCAGGGCACCACCAGGTAGGGCGCGTTGCGCAGCACGTCGCCGCGCCTGACCCGCTTGACGATCGACTCCTCGGTGAAGCCGTCACCGCGCAGGTCGGTGATCCAGGCGTCGCGCATGGCGTCGACCAGCTTCAGCCGGGTCGCGGCCGACTCGACCAGGACGAACCGCCACGGGGTCGTGTGGTGGGGCGCCGGAGCCGCGATGCCCGCCGCCACCGCCCGCCGCACCGCGCCGGGGTCGACGGGCTCGGCGGAGAACTCCCGGATCGTACGGCGGGCGAACACCACGTCGCGCGAGCCGTAGCGGAACATGTCCTCGTCGGCCGGCCGGAGCAGCGGCCTGACGCCTGGGCCGTCGCCGGCCGTGACCAGGTGGGCGAGGCCCCGCACGATCGCGACCGGGACGCCGGCGAGCTTGCCCTTGACCAGCTCGGCGGCCGAGGCGATCTCGTCGGCCAGCGCGGTCACGGTGGCGCTGAGCGGGTTGCCGTGGGTGTCGGTGGCGCCGCGGAGGTCGTCGAGCGGCGTCACCCCCGCCACGCCGATGGCCACGTCGGTCAGGCCATGGCGCCACGGGCGGCCGAACGTGTCGGAGACGATCACGCCGACGCCCGCGGGCAGGCCCGCCCGGATGCGCCGGGCCGAGGCATCGGGGTCCTCGGGAAGCAGCAGGACGGTGCCGGGCTCGGTGTTGGAGGCGTCGACCCCGGCCGCGGCCATCACGAAGCCGTGGCGGGTCTGGGAGATCACGGTGTCGCCGCGCCTGGCGACCACCCGCTCGGTCTCCTCCTCGATCGCCGCTGCGCGGTCGGGGGCCCGCCGGACGCGGCCCTCGGCCTTGCTGACGATCTTGGAGGTGACGACGACGATGTCGCCCTCGCGCAGACCGGCGTCCTTCAGGAGGGCGGCCACGTCGTCGCCGGGCCGCACCTCGCCGATGCCGGGCACGGGTATCACCTCGACGCTCCCGCCGGGAGACGGCGTGGCGGCTGCGGGGACGGCGTCGGGGGTCATCGGGCGAGCTCCTGGGCGAGGTCGAGGGCCGTGCGGGCGATGTCGGCGGCCGCGTCGGTGTCGTGCATGATGATGGGCCTGGCGACCACGCGGACGCCGTCGAGGGCCACTCCGGCGTCTTCGGGCGCCACCAGCCAGCCGTCGACCAGGTCGGCGCCGTAGAGGCCGAGCACCGCCTGGGCCGTGGTCTCGACGCCGATGGCCGTGAGACAGGCGTCGGCCATGCCGCGCACCGGGGCGCCGCCGACGATGGGGGAGACGCCCACGACGGTCTTGGGCAGCAGGGCGTCACGGATGCCCGGGACCTGCAGGATCGTGCCGATGCTCACCACCGGGTTGGACGGCGGCAGGATCACCACGTCGGCCTCCTCGATGGCCTCCAGCACGCCGGGGGCGGGCCTGGCGGTGTCGACGCCGACCAGGGCGATCGACTCGGCGGGGACCGAGGCGCGCAGGCGCACCCACCATTCCTGGAAGTGGACGGCGCGGCGGCCCTGCTCGTCGCTGATCACCACGTGGGTCTCGCAGCGGTCGTCGGACATCGGCAGCAACCGGACACCGGGCTGCCAGCGCGCGCACAGCGCCTGCGTGATCTGCGACAGCGGGTAGCCGGCCTCCAGCATCTGCGAGCGGACGATGTGGGTGGCGAAGTCGCGGTCGCCCAGCCCGAACCACTGCGGCTCGACCCCGTAGGCCGCCAGCTCCTCCTTGACGACGTGGGACTCCTTGGCGCGGCCCCAGCCCTGCTCCTCGTCGATGCCGTGGCCGAGGGTGTACATGACCGTGTCGAGGTCGGGGCAGACGCGCAGGCCGAACAGGGTGATGTCGTCGCCTGTGTTGCCGATCACGGTGATCTGGGCGTCGGGTGCGGTCGCGCGCAGGCCACGCAGGAAGCGGGCGCCGCCGATGCCCCCTGCGAGGGAGACGATGTGCATGCGGCCCAGTCTTCCATCGGCCTCCGACAGGCCCGTCTCGGGAGTCAGCTTTACCGCCAAAAAACCCGTCATAGCGGTCGAACTGCTGCTTTTGGGGTTGAAGAGGTTCACGGGACTTCCGCCGAGAAAGTCGGTGATGTGGCAAACTCCCTTCGGGCTAAAGGGTTGATGGGGGTAGTTGTGAGCAAATTTGACGTTGCCCGGCTGAGAGAGCCGGCCGCCTGGCTGATGCTCGCGGCCGGCGGACTGAACGTGCTGCTGGCCGTCGGCCGGGTGCTGATCGGCTCGTCGGGCACGATCGGCGCCGACCTGTCCATCGCCGACCGCGCCGCCGCCGGCTTCGGCAGCCTCACCAGCCCCGTCACGACCGCGCTCCTCCTCGGATCCGTCCTGCTGGTCACCAAGGTCGGCCCGCCCTCGTCCAAGGCCAAGCCCATCACCCACGTCGCGACCGGGGCGCTCGGCCTCGCCACGGTGTTCGGCGCCCTGTCGCTCCTGCTCGGCCTCTTCTCCGGCGGCAGTGCCCGGTCGCTGGTGGAGTTCCTGCTCACCGGGGTGCCCCTCCTCGCGCTGACCGCCGTGGCCCTGGTCTACCTGCTGCCCCAGGTCCTGCCCGAACGGCCCTCCTACGATTACCCGCAGAGCCACGGCCAGCCGCCTCACGCCGCCCCCGCGTACGGCCCGCAGTCCGGTTACGGGCACCAGCCGCCGAGCCAGGGCCCACTGCCCTACGGGCAGCAGCCTGGTCACGAACAGCCGGGTTACGAACAGCCGGGTTACGAGCAGCCGCCGGCGTACGGACAGCAGCCGGGTTACGAGCAGCAGCCTCCCGGTCAGGGTCCCGTCCCGTACGCTCAGCAGCCCGGCTACGGCCGGCAGCCGCCGAGCTTCGGTGGCCACCCCGACGGCCCCCTGCCCGACCAGCAGCCCTACCCCCAGCCCGGCCCGGCCGCCTACGGGCAGCAGGAGCCCTACCAGCAGTCTCCGCCCGTCGCCCAGCCCAGGGCGGCGTTGCCCGCCGCTCCCGCCGACCGGCACAACCCCCCGCAGGACCTCCCCTTCAACCAGCCGGACTCCCAGGGCCACGGTCAGACCGACCCGGCACCGGGTCAGGGTTACGGCCAGCAAGGCCCGACCTCGGGCCCCACGCCGCAGGGCTACGGCCAGTCCGATTCGGGCCAGTACGGCTCCTCGTCGGGTCAGCAGGATCAGCCGGGTTACGGCCAGTCCGGATCCCCGCTCGGTCAGCCTGGTTCGTCGTTGGGGCAGGTGGACTCTTCGTTCGGTCAGCATGGTTCGTCGTCGGGCCAGCCGGATTCCTCGTCCGGCCAGGGCGACCAGCGTGGCTACGGTCAGACCGACCCGTCGCTGGGTCAGGGTTACGGCTCGCAGGGGACGACCTCGGGCCAGCCCGCGCCGCAGGGCTACGGCCAGTCGGATCCGGCGCAGGGCTACGGCCAGTCCGATTCGGGTCAGTACGGCTCCTCGTCGGGTCAGCAGGATCAGCCGGGTTACGGCCAGTCCGGATCCCCGCTCGGTCAGTCCGGTTCGTCGTTGGGGCAGGCGGACTCTTCGTTCGGTCAGCATGGCTCGTCGTCGGGCCAGCCGGATTCCTCGTTCGGCCAGGTGGATCAGCGTGGCTACGGTCAGACCGGCCCGTCGCCGGGTCAGGGTTACGGCCCGCAGGGGGCGTCCTACGGCCAGAGCGACCCGCAGGCGTCCTCGTTCGGCCAGGGTGACCAGCGCCAGGGTGACCAGCAGGGCTCCGGGCAGACCAATCCCGCCCACGCGTACACCCCGTCGGAGACCCTTCCCAACAGCGGCTACCAGCCGGCCCCCTATGTCCCCGCGGACAGCCAGCCCAACGCCTACGGCCAGGCGAACTCCTACGCCCCGGCGCCCGACTCCCAGGCACACTCCTACGCGCCCGCGACGGACTCGCAGCCCGGTGTCTACGGACAGGCGAACCCCCAGCCGAACCCCCAGCCGAACTCCCAGCCGAACTCCTACGCGCCGGCCGACGGCCGCGGTCTCTACGCGTCGCCCCAGGACAACGGCGGGTTCGGGACGCCGGGTGGCCACCCGAACGCCTTCAACGCCCAAGCCGACCCCGCCTATCCCGCCGCCGAGACGGCCCCCAGCGTGCCGTACCCGCCGGGCGAGTTCGAGTCCCGGCCCGTGCAGGGCGGCCAGCCCTTCACCGGCTACTCGGGACAGGAGTACGCGACGCCGGCCTACCAGGAGCCGGACCCGCCGGTGGACCCGCGCTCCCAGCAGCTCCTGGACGCCTACCAGCAGGCCGAGACGTACCAGCACTCGCTGGCGGGCGCGTCGCCCGACCTGCGCGTGCCGGACTACTCGGGCCAGCCGGCCAGGCCGTACGACGATCCGTTCGGACACCCGCAGCAGCCCCAGCAGCACCATCCCCAGCAGGGACAGTACGAGCCGCAGCCGAGTCAGTACGAGCCGCCGGCCTACAAGCCGCAGCACCAGTCGGGCGGCTGGGACCCCGCTCCGGACTCCACGGTCAGGTTGGACCAGCCGCTGGGCGACGCGCTGGGCGAGCGGGCCAGGCACGGAGACGACCCGATCGACCCCACAGCCATATACACCCCCAACGAGCCACGCAGGTAACAGACCGGCAAAGCACGGCTAGAGAGAAGGTGGGCCACGGGCGGGCGTCTATACCGCCCTGGTACGGTTCCGACCGCTGACAGCGAATGAACACGCCAGGCCGATGCCAGATTCAGGGCTGAGGCCGGGTGCGAACATCACATGCCAAGCACACCGGGGCGAGGGTTGGCCTTTCCCCGGATACCGGCATGCCGCTTGACGCCGCGCACGGCACGCGCGTGTAATTACAACCATGTTGTTACGCCTTCCTGTGGGTGGGTAGTAAGGAAGGCGTCCATGGGGGGCTCCATTGCGGGCGGGCGGCAGGGAGGTGTGCAGTGACCGATCTGGTCATCGCACAAGATCAGCTTGACGCTGAAGAACTCGGATGGCAGGAGCGCGCCCTGTGCGCGCAGACTGATCCGGAAGCGTTCTTCCCGGAGAAGGGCGGCTCTACCCGAGAAGCCAAGAAGGTCTGCCGATCGTGCGAGGTGCGTGCAGAGTGTCTCGAATACGCACTCGAGCACGACGAGCGGTTCGGCATCTGGGGTGGGCTGTCCGAACGGGAGCGCAGACGGATCAAGCGCCAGGCCGTTTAGGGATATCTGCGAAAGGGTCACGCGGGCTGCCGCGTGACCCTTTTTCGCATGTACGGTGGGCGCGCCTGATCATCAGCCTGGAGTCGCGCGCCGGGCGGCGGCCCTGGACTCACAGCCGTCGCCGCGGCGGATGAGCCTGTCGGCCGCCGGCGGCCTGTGGCGGCTGACCGAGCCGCCCAGGCGGGTGCCCGCCCAGCCCGAGGACCCCCTGCACGGGCCGTGGCTGTGGACCCAGGCGGCGCTGGTGCTGCCCTAGCGGCGGTCGTCGTAGCCGGGGTCGACCGTCTCGGGTGACAGGCCCAGCAGCGAGGCCACCTGCTCGACCACGGTGTCGTGGACCAGGGCCCCCAACGCGTCACGGTCGCGGGCGCGGGCTTCGAGCGGGCGGCGGTAGATCACGACCGAGGCGGGCTCGGCCCCCTGGGCCGCGACGGCGCGGCCGAACGGGATGGGGTCGGCGCCGATCCGCGGCCCGTCGCCCAACTCGCTCAGCGGCGGCACCTCCTCGACCGCGAACTCCACCACGGACAACTGCCTGCCCCACTGGGGCCGGAGCCGGTCGACGGCGTCGAGCACCAGGTCGTCGAACCGCTCGCTGCGCGACCGGGCGAGCGGAACATGGGAGGGCGCGAGCGGGCCCCGCAGGCCGCGGCCGTGCCGGTCACGCCGCCTCGGCCCCCGCTTCTCAGTCACCTGCCAAGTCTAAGGGGAGACCGCATCGGTGCATGTGGGTGGAAAGGCTGCGACAGGTGTCCGAATTGTGGCGACACGCTCGTTAAGAGCGCTCAGGTAGTGGCGTCCCGCACTCTTACCAGATACGGTCCCTCCGTGAGCCCCGTCCGCCGCTGTTCCCGCACCGCTTGCAGCCAGCCTGCCGTCTTCACGCTCACGTACGTATACGCCGACTCGACCGCTGTCCTAGGCCCTCTCGCGACGTACGCCGAGCCACACTGCTACGACCTGTGCGCCGAACACGCCGAGCGGCTGACCGCTCCCCGCGGCTGGGAGGTGGTCCGCCTCCCCACCGACGGCGGCTCGCCGAGCTCCGACGACCTGGAGGCGCTGGCCAACGCCGTCAGAGAGGCCGCCAGGCCGACCCCCGCAGGCGGCACGGAGCCGGTCGGGCAGGGGGTCGAGGTCGGCCGCCGGGGTCACCTGCGCGTTCTTCGGTCCGCCCAGCAACATCGCGACCGGTAGGCTCGTCCTGACGTAGCCGACCTAGGGGCGGAGCTGGAGAGTGGGCGACCTCGCCAAGATCTTCAAGGCCTACGACGTTCGCGGTGTGGTGCCCGACGAGTTCGACGAGCCGGCCGCCGAGGCCGTGGGGGCGGCCTTCGTGGAGGTGACCGGGGCCGAGGCGGTCGTGGTCGCGCATGACATGCGGGAGTCCTCGGGGCCGCTGGCCGCCGCGTTCATCCGCGGCGCCCGCTCGCGCGGAGCCGACGTCGTGCACGCCGGGCTCGGCTCCACCGACCTGCTCTACTACGCCAGCGGCAGCCTCGGCCTGCCCGGCGTGATGTTCACGGCCAGCCACAATCCCGCCCGCTACAACGGCATGAAGATGTGCCGCGCGGGCGCGGTGCCGATCGGCGGCGACTCGGGCCTCATCGAGATCCGCGACCGGGCCGCCGAGCTGATCGGCGTCACGGCGCCTCCCACCGGCACGCTGGTCGAGCGAGACCTGCTCCAGGGCTATGCCGATCACCTGCGCACTCTGGTCGACCTGTCCGCCATCCGGCCGCTCAAGGTGGTCGTCGACGCGGGCAACGGGATGGGCGGCCACACCGTGCCCGCCGTCTTCGACGGGCTGCCGATCGAGCTGGTCCCGCTCTACTTCGAGCTCGACGGCTCCTTCCCCAACCACGAGGCCAACCCGATCGAGCCCGACAACCTGCGCGACCTGCAGCGCGCCGTCCTCGAGACCCGCGCCGACCTCGGCCTCGCCTTCGACGGCGACGCCGACCGCTGCTGGGTGGTCGACGAGCGCGGCCAGTCGGTCTCCCCGTCGACCGTCACCGCGCTGGTGGCGGTCCGCGAGCTGGCCAAACACCCGGGTTCGACGATCATCCACAATCTCATCACCTCGCTCGGGGTCCCGGAGATCGTCCGCGAGCACGGCGGCGAGCCGGTGCGCACCCGGGTCGGCCACTCGTTCATCAAGGCCGAGATGGCCCGCACGGGCGCGGTCTTCGGCGGCGAGCACTCCGCCCACTACTACTTCCGTGACTTCTGGTTCGCCGACTCGGGCCTGCTGGCCGCGATGCACGTGCTGGCCGCGCTCGGCGAGCAGGACCTGCCGCTGTCGCGGGTGGTGGGCGCCTACTCCCGCTACCACGCCTCGGGCGAGATCAACAGCACGGTCGACGACCAGGACAAGGCGCTGCGGCAGGTGTGGGAGGCGTTCGAGTCCCGGGGCCGGCTCGACGAGCTCGACGGGCTGACCGTGACCGGGTCCGGCTGGTGGTTCAACCTGCGCGCGTCCAACACCGAGCCGCTGCTCCGGCTGAACGCCGAGGCGGCCGACCAGACCACGATGACGGCGATCAGGGACGAAGTCCTCGCCATCGTCAGAAAGGTGTCAGTGTGAAGATCGACGACTGGCTGCTGGAGATCCTGGCCTGTCCGGCGTGCAAGTCGCCGCTGCGTGCGGAGGGCGAGGCCGACGAGCTGGCCTGCACGGGGTGCGGCCTGATCTATCCCGTCAGGGATGACATTCCCGTCCTGCTGGTCGACGAGGCCAGGAAGCCGTGATCTGGGAGCCCGAGCGGCTCGACGACCAGCAGCACCTGGCCGACGGTGACCCCGGCGGCATGCTGCTCGCGGTCGCCACCTCGGCGGCCCAGGTACGCACCGGCCACCGGATCGCGCTCGAGGCGGGCGTCGACCGCCTGGCGGCGCAGGGCCGCCCGCGGGCGATCGTGGTCGCCGGCATGGGCGGTTCGGCGATCGGCGGCGACATCCTGGCCGCGGTCTGCGGCAGGGGCGCCCCGATGCCGATCGTGACCCTGCGCTCCTACCAGCTGCCCGGCTGGGTCGGCGCCACCGACCTGGTCATCGCGGTCTCCTGCTCGGGCCGCACCGAGGAGACGCTCTCCGTGGCCGCCGAGGCGGTGCGGCGCGGCTGTTCGCTGCTGGCCGTGGGCGGCGCGGGCTCGCCGCTGGAGGCGGTGGCCACGCAGTCCTCGGCCCTCTACGTTCCCCTGCCCGTCAGCGGTCAGCCGAGGGCCAACCTCTGGCTGGCGACGGTTCCGCTGATCGTGGCCGCCGCCTCGCTCGGCCTGGTGCAGGCCGACGCCGCGCTGTTCGAGGACGTCGCCAAGGCGCTCGAGGACATCGCCCACCAGTGCCGACCGTCCAGCGAGTCGTTCGTCAACCCCGGCAAGACGCTGGCCATGGAGCTGGCCGGAAGCGTGCCGATGATCTGGGGCAGCTCGCCGCTCGCCTCGGCCGCCGGCTACCGGCTGGCCTGCCAGCTCGGCGAGAACGCCAAGTATCCCGCGATCTTCGGCGAGCTGCCCGAGGCCAACCACAACCAGGTGGTCGCCTTCGACGGGCCGCTCGCCCAGCGCGACCTCTTCGCCGACACTCCGGCCCAGTCGCTCAGGCTGGTGATGCTGCGCGACGTCGACGAGCACCCGCAGGTGACCCGGCGCCGCGAGGTGTCCGTACGCCTCGCGCGCGACCGAGACGTGCCGGTCACCGAGCTCGCGGGCGAGGGCGCCCATCCGTTGCGGCGCGTGGCGACGTTGATCGGGCTCGGCGACTACGCGAGCACCTACCTGGCGCTCGGCTATGGGATCGACCCGACCCCGGTGGCGACGATCACAGAACTGAAGGCCAGGATTTCGCAATAGGATCCGTTTTCATGCCTTTAATGCTGATGAGTGGGGAGCGCCGGTGAGTGCGAGCGGCGGTACCAAAGCGATCATCGCGGCCCTGGTCGCGAACATGTCCATCGCGGTGGCGAAGTTCGTGGCGGCGTTCTTCACCGGGTCATCGTCGATGCTGGCCGAGGGCATCCACTCCGTCGCCGACTCGGGCAACCAGTTGCTGCTGCTGATCGGTGGCAAGCGGGCCCAGCGGGCGCGCACCAGGGAGCACCCGTTCGGCTACGGCCGTGAGCGCTACTTCTACGCCTTCGTGGTGGCCGTCGTGCTGTTCACGATCGGCGCGGCCTTCTCGCTCTACGAGGGTGTGCACAAGATCGCCGACCCGCACCAGGTGGAGGCGCCGATCTGGGCCTTCGCGGTGCTGATCTTCGCGATCATCGCGGAGTCGTTCTCGTTCCGCACGGCGATCAAGGAGTCCAACGCGGTGCGCGGCACGCAGTCGTGGACCTCCTTCATCCGCCGGTCCAAGTCGCCGGAGCTGCCGGTCATCCTGCTGGAGGACCTCGGAGCCCTGCTGGGTCTGTTCTTCGCGCTGTTCGGCGTGACGATGGCGGTCGTGACCGGCGACGGCGTCTGGGACGGCATCGGCACCCTGATGATCGGCGTGCTGCTCGCGGTGATCGCGGTCGTGCTGGCCATCGAGACCAAGTCGCTGCTGGTGGGCGAGGGCGCCACCCCGCAGATGGAGACCGACATCCGCGCCGCTCTCGAGGCGGCCGACGAGGTCGAGCGCGTGATCCACATGCGCACGCTGCACCTGGGGCCCGAGGAGCTGCTGGTGGCCGCCAAGATCGCGGTGTCTCACGACGACACCGCGGCCGAGGTCGCCCGGGGCATCGACGAGGCCGAGCGCCGCATCCGCGAGGCCGTGCCGATCGCCCGGGTCATCTACCTGGAGCCCGACCTCGACCGTTCACGCGCCAAGACCTGACGGTCGCGGCCGCCTGACGACGGCCGGGCTCGGTCGCGGCGAAAGAGCCGCGTGTCATGTTCCGCGGTGCGGAGCCGCGTGTCATGTTCGCGGTGCGGAGCCGCGTGTCATTCGTGCCCGGTCAGGCAGGACGTGCCGGCATCGGTCTGGTCGAACAGGCAGCGGCCGTCCTTGTCCAGCGTGACGACCTTCCGTACGGTCCCGAACTGCTTCAGCGTGGTGTCGATCATGTGCAGCACCCGCGCGTCGGAGCCCACTCCGTTGCCCCAGACCGTGCGGCAGAAGCGCAGCGTGGCCACGCCTCTCTTGATCTTGACGGTGAAGTCGGCCCCGCCGCAGTCGGACCTGCCGCGCAGCCGGCCGGTCAGCTCCGAGTGCAGCCCCCTGCGCCGCTCGGCCCTGGTCGGCCCGGCGATCAGTTGCTCGACGGCGAATCTGGCGACGCCCCGGTCGGGCGCCTTCCTGGTCACCGCGACCACCTTGCCGGGGATGTCGAACCCCTTGGAGAAATAGACCTTCACCTCGGCCGCGGGCGGCGGAGAGACGGCGAGCACGGTGGCGATCAGCAGCTCTTTCACGACCGTTTGGACGCCTGGCGGGGAGCGGAGGTTCGCAGCAGGCGCAGCGCTTTCTCCTTCTCGAAGTCGAGGGCCCGGCGGGGCGCCTGGATGCGGCCGATCCGTACGCCGAGATCGCGCACGGCGGCGGCCACGACGGGGTCGCTCAGCACCCGCACGGCGAAGGCCAGCTCGGCGGGGGACACGTCGAACCGCTTCTCCAGCTCCACTCCCTGCGCCACCGCGGACAGCTCCTCGGGGCCGAAGCGGCGGTGCGCTCCCTGCTCACGCACGGGGGGCAGCAGGCCGAGGGCTTCGCGGTATCGGAGCATTCGAGGGGACATGCCCAGCCGCCGGGCGGCTTCGGTGATGCGCATCCTTACATTCTTACGTCAGATTCCGGCCCTGCGAGATGCGAGTGTGTTCGGGTGACGCCTAAACTCGTCCGCGACACACATCGTCACGCGAGGGGTAACAGATGGACTTCAAGGTCGCCGACCTTTCACTTGCCGACTTCGGCCGCAAGGAGATCCGGCTCGCCGAGCACGAGATGCCCGGCCTCATGGCGATTCGCAAGGAGTACGCGGCCGCGCAGCCCCTTCGCGGCGCGAAGATCATGGGCTCCCTGCACATGACGATCCAGACCGCCGTCCTCATCGAGACGCTGGTCGCGCTCGGCGCCGAGGTGCGCTGGGTCAGCTGCAACATCTTCTCCACCCAGGACCACGCCGCCGCGGCGGTCGTCGTAGGCCCCGACGGCACCGTCGACGACCCGCGCGGCGTGCCGGTCTTCGCCTGGAAGGGCGAGACGCTCGAGGAATACTGGTGGTGCACCGAGCAGGCGCTCACCTGGCCCGGCGGCGACGCCCCCAACATGATCCTCGACGACGGCGGCGACGCCACGCTGCTCGTCCACAAGGGCGCCGAATACGAGAAGGCCGGGGCCGTGCCCGCCGCCACCGCCGACGACCCGGAGGAGTGGCACGTCATCATCGACCTGCTCAGCCGCACGGTCACCGGCGAGAAGCGGTGGAGCCGCATCGCCGAGGCCATCAAGGGCGTCACCGAGGAGACGACCACCGGCGTGCACCGCCTCTACGAGATGCACAAGAACGGCCAGCTGCTGTTCCCGGCGATCAACGTCAACGACTCGGTCACCAAGTCCAAGTTCGACAACAAGTACGGCTGCCGCCACTCCGTCATCGACGGCCTCAACCGCGCCACCGACGTGCTGATCGGCGGCAAGGTGGCCGTGGTGTGCGGCTACGGCGACGTCGGCAAGGGCTGCGCCGACGCGCTGCGCGGCCAGGGCGCCCGCGTCATCGTGACCGAGATCGACCCGATCTGCGCGCTCCAGGCGGCCATGGACGGCTTCCAGGTCACCACGCTCGACGAGGTGGTCGGCATCGCCGACATCTTCGTCACGGCGACCGGCAACTTCAACATCATCACCGCCGAGCACATGGCGAGGATGAAGCACCAGGCGATCGTCTCCAACATCGGTCACTTCGACAACGAGATCGACATGGCCGGCCTGGCCAAGCTGCCCGGCATCGAGAAGCGCAACATCAAGCCGCAGGTCGACGAGTGGGTCTTCGCCGACGGCCACTCGATCCTGGTGCTCGCCGAGGGCCGCCTGATGAACCTCGGCTGCGCGACCGGTCACCCGAGCTTCGTGATGTCCAACTCGTTCACCAACCAGGTGATCGCGCAGATCGAGCTGTTCACCAAGACCGACGAGTACCCGATCGGCGTCTACACTCTGCCCAAGCACCTCGACGAGAAGGTCGCCCGGCTGCACCTCGACGCCCTCGGCGTCAAGCTCACCGAGCTGTCCAAGGAGCAGGCCGAATACATCGGCGTCCACATCGAGGGCCCGTACAAGTCCGACCACTATCGCTACTGAGTGCCGCGGGGCTTTTCCGGAGGCCGGGCTCGGCAGAGGGCGCGCACGTCGGGTGCGTGGCGGCTCCCGCGGAGCCGCCGGACGATCAGTTCTTACGGCCAGGCACGGCAGGCGCCGCCCGCCGTGCGTGGCCGGGTCCCGCGGATCGTCGGGTTCCAGTGAGCGGGGCTGAGCGCCGTCACGGATCCCCGGTGGGCCGTGGCCTTCGGTGATCGTGGGGGGAAGGGCGTTGGAGCTTTCGGAGAGCGGCGAGCGGCAGATCAGCTGGGCCGCCCGGTCGATGCCGGTGTTGACCGCGATCGGCGAGCGGTTCGCGGCCGAGCGGCCGCTCGCCGGGCTGAAGATCGCCGCGTGTCTGCACGTGACGGCCGAGACGGCGGTGCTGATGGGGGCGCTCAGGGCCGGAGGCGCCGAGATCGCGCTGGCCGCGTCCAATCCGCTGTCCACGCAGGACGACGTGGCCGAGGCGCTGCGCGGCTACGGGATCGCGGTGCACGCGCGGGCGGGGGTCGATCGGGCCACCTACTACCGGCACATCCACCAGGCGCTCGACCTCGGGCCCGATCTCGTGCTCGACGACGGGTGCGACCTGGTCAACATCCTGCACACCGAGCGGACCGACCTGCTGGACGGCGTGTCCGGAGGGTGCGAGGAGACCACGACCGGGATCATCCGGCTGCGGCAGATGGCCGCCGAGAACGCCCTGCGCTTTCCCGTCGTCGCGGTGAACGACACGCGGACCAAGCGGATGTTCGACAACCGCTACGGCACGGGACAGTCGACGCTCGACGGCATCATGCGGGCCACCAACACCATGCTGGCGGGGCGGACCGTGGTGGTGGCCGGGTTCGGCTACTGCGGGAGGGGTGTGGCCGAGCGGGCGAAGGGGCTCGGCGCGCGGGTGGTGGTGACGGAGATCGACGCGGTCAAGGCGCTCGACGCCACCCTGCAGGGCTACGAGGTGCGGCCGATGGCGCAGGCGGCCGGGCTGGGCGACCTGTTCATCACCGTGACGGGCAACCGCGACGTGGTCCGGGGCGAGCACCTGGCCGCCATGAAGGACGGCGCGATCCTGGCCAACGCCGGGCATTTCGACGTGGAGATCGACGTGCGGGCGCTGGACGAGCTGGCCGTGGAGGTGCACCGCGGCGTCCGGCCCAGCACCGACGAGTACGTCCTGGCCGACGGCCGGCGGCTGCTCCTGCTGGCCGAGGGCCGCCTGGTGAACCTGACCGCCGCCGAGGGGCATCCGGCCGCGGTCATGGACATGTCGTTCTCCGCCCACGCGCTCGCCGTCGCCTGGCTGGCCGGAGAGCGTGCCCGGTTGGCGCCGGGCGTCTACGACGTGCCGGAGGAGATCGACCACGAGGTGGCCCGGCTCAAGCTGGCCGCCGCGGGCATCGGCATCGACACGCTCACCGGCGACCAGGAGGACTACCTGCACTCCTGGCGGGTCGGCTCCTGATCGGGCGCGGCGCGCCGGCTGCCATCTGGTGCGACGGCTTCCGATCGGAATCGGGCCGGTTCAGGAGCCGATGACCGGGGGTCAGGCCGCCGCCTGCATCTCCCGCATGCGGCGGATCTCGGCCGTCTGGGTGACGTTGACGTCGTTGGCCAGCTCCTCGATCCGGATGTGCGAGCCGTTGGTCAGCACCTTCTCCGACATCGTGATGGCGCCCTCGTGGTGGGTGATCATGAGCTGCAGGAACAGGGCGTCGAACGCCTTGCCCTGGGCCGCCTTGAGAGCCTCCATCTGCTCGGGGGTGGCCATGCCGGGCATTCCGTCGTGCCCCGCGTGGTGGTCGGGGACCTTCTGGCCGAGCTCCTGCAGCCAGGTGGTCATGTATTGGATCTCCGGGCCCTGGGCGTCCTTGATGCGGGAGGCCAGGCCCTTGAGCTTGGTCGACTCGGCCCTGTTGGGCGCCAGGATCGCCATGTCGAGCGCCTGGCGGTGATGGATGATCATGTCCTGGACGTAGGTGATGTCGGCGGCGTTCGCGGTGGCCGAGGGCACGGCGGTGACGGCCTCGCCGGGAGAGAGGGTCTTGGCCTCCTCGCCGGGCCGGCCGGGCGCGATCACGGGGGCGGTCGAGTCGGCGCGGGGAACGGGCGGCGGTGTGCTGGAGCAGCTCGTGAGGGCAATCACCGTGCCCGTGATGACGATGAGCGCGGTGCGCACCAGGTCTCCTCTGGGTGAAGTCGGTCCAGAGTGCGCACTCTAGGCGAAAACGACCACGGGCGAAAGACTGCAATGAAGTACAAGATTTGACAGATTGCACTCTGGTATGGAGCGCTGCCCACCCGTGACGATTTGGTTGTTTTATGTAGTTTATAGGAGGTTTCCTAGT
Organism: Nonomuraea sp. NPDC048916; assembly: GCF_040649575.1. NCBI lineage: Bacteria > Bacillati > Actinomycetota > Actinomycetes > Streptosporangiales > Streptosporangiaceae > Nonomuraea > Nonomuraea sp. NPDC048916. The sequence goes on along the minus strand of NZ_JBEZFS010000015.1, from coordinate 58,766 downwards.
GTTAACTCTCCGCAGGACCCTCGTCCTGGTCGGGGCTGCCGTCGCTCTCGTGGGCGGCGCGTTGCCCGCCCAGGCGTCGGAGATCCCAGCTCCCGGCGAGATCGTCATGAGCTCCAACATCCAGCACGTGACCAACGTCCCCAAGCCCGACGCGCTGAACGACATCCACACCGACATGGCCTTCCAGGGCGACTACGCCTATGTCGGCAACTACGCGGGCTTCTCCATCTACGACATCAAGCACCCCAAGCAGACGTCGCTGGTGAGCTCCGTGGTCTGCCCCGGCGGCCAGATGGACATGTCCGTCTACGGCAACCTGCTGTTCGGGTCGGTCGACTCCTCCCGTAACGACGACTCGTGCAACAGCACCGGTCAGTCGGCTACGAACGAGGCGTCGTGGGAGGGCATGCGCATCTTCGACATCTCGGACAAGAGCAACCCGACCTACATCAAGTCCGTCGAGACGAACTGCGGCTCACACACCAACACGCTCGTGCCCGACAAGAAGGGCGAGAACGTCTACATCTACGTCTCGTCCTACTCGCCGAGCGCCAGCTTCCCCGACTGCCAGCCGCCGCACGACCTGATCTCGATCATCAAGGTGCCGCTGAAGAACCCGACGGCGGCCGAGGTCATCGCGACGCCCAACCTGTTCCCCGACGGTGGTTTCCCCGGCGTGCCGGGCTCCTACCCGAACGGCAAGTCCGCCACCACCGGCTGCCACGACATCACCGCCTACCCGGAGAAGGACATCGCGGCCGGCGCCTGCATGGGTGAGGGCATCCTGATGGACATCTCCGACCCCGAGCAGCCGAAGGTCACGGCCACCGTGCGCGACGAGGTGAACTTCGCCTTCTGGCACTCCGCCACGTTCAACAACCAGGGCACCAAGGTCATCTTCACCGACGAGCTCGGCGGCGGCACCCGCGCCACCTGCAATGCGGCGATCGGTCCCAACAGGGGCGCCAACGCCTACTACGACATCGTCGACGGTCAGCTCGCGTTCAAGAGCTACTTCAAGATCGCGCGGCACCAGGCCGACACCGAGAACTGCGTGGCCCACAACGGCTCGCTGATCCCGGTCAAGAACAAGGACATCATGGTCCAGGCGTGGTACCAGGGTGGCATCTCGGTGGTGGACTTCACCGACTCGGCCAACCCGCAGGAGATCGCCTACTTCGAGCGTGGTCCGGACAACACCGCCCCCGCGCTCAGCGGTGGCTTCTGGTCCGCGTACTACTACAACGGCTACATCTACGGCTCGGACTTCAACCTGGGCCTCGATGTGCTGAAGATCAACGACCCGCGTACCAACCAGGCCAACAGCGTCAAGATGGACCTGTTGAACGCGCAGACCCAGGGTTCCTACGCCGAGCACGGCGAGGGCACTCCCGGCGGTCAGTGATGTGAGCCGTGCGGCGGGGGTTCCGATCCCCGCCGCATCGGCGTGACGCCGGATCGTACGTTTCCTGACACCTTCCTTACAAGCCGTCAGGTCACGATATTTCTTGACAACATGACATCTGGTAAGAAAGGTGTTTTTCAGCTGAAACTTGATCACTTATGTCTTCCTTATCTGGGACATGCGTGATCAAGGAGGCCTTTCAGTGTTGAAACCGAGCCGTACCCTCGCCGTACTGGGGGCGGCCATCGCGTTGGCCCTGACCTCGACCCCCGCGCTCTCCGCCGACATCCCGCCGGCTGACACCGTGGTCACCAGCCCGAACGTGACTCACGTGCTGAACGTCCCCAAGCCCGCCCCGATCGCCGGCACCATCAACACCGACCTCGCCTTCCAGGGCGATTACGCCTACGTCGGCAACTACGGCGGCTTCTCGATCTACGACATCAGGAACCCGAAGAAGGCCAAGCCGGTCAGCTCGGTCGTCTGCCCCGGCGGCCAGATGGACGTGAGCGTCTACGGAGACCTGCTCTTCGCCGCCGTGGACAGCTCGCGCAGCGACGACTCCTGCAACAGCACGGGACTGCCGGCGAACAACAAGGAGGCCTGGGAAGGCGTCCGGATCTTCGACATCAGCGACAAGGCCGCGCCCAGGTACATCAAGTCCGTCGAGACCAACTGCGGCTCGCACACCCTGACGCTGGTGCCGGGCAGGGGCCACGACCGCGAGAAGAACGTCTACGTCTACGTCTCCTCCTACTCGCCGAACGCGAGCTTCCCCGACTGCCGGCCGCCGCACGACCTGATCTCCGTCATCAAGGTGCCGCTGAAGAACCCGACGGCCGCCGCGGTCGCGGCCACCCCGGTCGTCTTCCCCGACGGCGGCAACGAGACCCAGCCCGGCCTGCTGCTGCCGACCAGCGGCTGCCACGACATCACCGTCTACGCGGAGAAGGACATCGCGGCCGGCGCGTGCATGGGTGACGGTGTGCTGTTCGACATCCGTGACCGGCTGAACCCGAGGATCACGGCCAGGGTGACCGACGCGAACTTCGCGTTCTGGCACTCGGCGACGTTCAGCAACGACGCCCGCAAGGTGGTCTTCACCGACGAGCTCGGTGGCGGCGGCGTGGCCACCTGCAACGAGGCGATCGGGCCCAACCGCGGCGCGAACGCGATCTACGACATCGCCCGCGGCGAGCTCGTGTTCAAGAGCTACTTCAAGATCTCGCGCCACCAGGCCGCCAGCGAGAACTGCGTGGCGCACAACGGCTCGCTGATCCCGGTCAAGGGCAGGGACATCATGGTCCAGGCCTGGTACATGGGCGGCGTCTCCATCTGGGACTTCACCGACTCGGCGAACCCCAGGGAGATCGGCTACTTCGAGCGCGGTCCCCGGGCCGACAACAGCGGGGGCGGCGTCTGGTCGGCCTACTACTACAACGGCCACATCTACGCGTCCGACTTCCACGAGGGGCTCGACGTGATCAAGGTCAACGACCCGCTCACCAACGGCGCGAACCGTGTCCACAGTGACCGGCTGAACACCCAGACCCAGGAGTCCTACCGCGACGGAGGCTGGGGCCACCGCGACTGATCGATCCTGCCATCCCGTACGGCGGAGTCTGCGCGGCTCTGCCGTACGGGATGCCGGTTTTTACAGTGACTTTTCCTGTCATAGTGGGTGCCGCTGATTCTTCCAACCCCCGCAGGAGGTCCCCGGTGGCGTCCAGATTCGGCCGCGCTCTGGCGGTGATCGGAGCGGTGCTGGCCCTCGCGGCGTCGCCGGTCCACGCCTCGGACGGCGTCAAGACGAGTGCCAACGTCAAGCGCGTGGCCAACGTCCCCAAGCAGGCGCCGTTCGACGGCCCCGAGGCATACGGCACCGACCTGGCCTTCCAGGGCGACTACGCCTACCAGGGCAACTACCACGGCTTCACCGTCTACGACATCAAGAACCCGGCCAAGCCCAGGGTCGTGAGCCGCGTCACCTGCCCGGGCGCGCAGAACGACGTCTCGGTCCAGGGCGACCTGCTCTTCCTGTCGGTGGACGAGCCGCTGCGCGACGACTCCTGTAGGGCCGGCCACGGCTCCGAGACGTCCAAGGCGGCATGGGAGGGCATCCGGATCTTCGACATCTCCGACAAGTCCCGCCCGAAGTACATCAAGTCAATCAAGACCGCCTGCGGCTCGCACACGCACACCCTCGTGCCGGACAAGAAGGGCAAGGCGGTCTACCTGTACGTGTCCTCGTACGATCCGGGAGCCAGATACCCCGGCTGCCGGCCCCCGCACGACCGGATCTCGATCATCAAGGTGCCGCTGAAGAAGCCGACGGCGGCGAAGATCGTCTCCAGGCCGGTGCTCTTCCCCGCCGGCGGCAACGAGACCCAGCCCGGCCTGCTGGCACCGACCAGCGGCTGCCACGACATCACGGTGTTCCCCAAGAAGGACCTCGCCGCGGGCGCCTGCATGGGCGACGGCATCCTGATGAACATCTCCGACCGCGAACGGCCCAAGGTCACCAACCGGGTCACCGACGCGAACTTCGCGTTCTGGCACTCGGCGACGTTCAACAACGCCGGTGACAAGGTCGTCTTCACCGACGAGCTCGGCGGCGGCATCGGCGCGACCTGCACCAAGGGCTTCGCCCCCGAGCGCGGCGCGGACGCCGTCTACGACATCGAGGGCGGCGAACTGGTCCACAAGTCCTACTACAAGATCCCGCGGGCCCAGACCAGCATGGAGAACTGCGTGGCCCACAACGGCTCGCTGATCCCGGTCAAGGGCAGGGACGTCATGGTCCAGGCGTGGTACCAGGGCGGGGTGTCGATCTGGGACTTCACCGACTCGGCCAACCCCGTGGAGATCGGCTACTTCGACCCCGCCCCGCTCAAGCCCGCCAACCTCGGCGGCTCGTGGTCGGCGTACTACTACAACGGTCACGTCTACAGCAGCGACATCCAGAAGGGCCTGGACGTGCTGCGCGTCTCGGACAAGCGCCTCGGCTCCGCGGGCAAGGTGCGGCTGAAGGTCCTCAACGCCCAGACGCAGTACGCCCCCTGACCCCCGGACCGGCGGCCCGGGTCGCTTACTGAGGGGGTGCGAAGCCGTCCGGAGTCGCCCGAGGCGGCTCCGGGAGCGGTCGGCTCTGCCCAGGTGGCGCATAGGGGGCGGCAGGCACCCCCTGCGCCTGCCCGCCCGGCGGCCGGCCGGTCGAAGGCGCGGCCGGCGGCCAGCTGGTTGAAGGCGCGGGCGGTGGCCGGCCGGTCGAGGACCAGGGCTGCGGCCCGCCCGGCGGCGGCCCCGGCCGGGAGGCGGCCGGCAGGCCGTGGCCGGCGCGCTGCGCGAGACGTACCTGGTCACGCCGGCGGCGCTCGGCCAGGACGGCGCTCAGGTAGGCGTGCGGCGGCACCCCGGGCGGCGCGGCGGGCGAGACGAACGCGGCGACCTGCGTCGCGATGCGCACGCCCATATCGTGCTGGATCTGCGGCGACAGCTGGTGCCAGCGGATGATGTACTGGCGGGCGGCCGCCGCCACCTCGTCGGGCAGCTGCGACAGCTCCAGCGTCGCGGCCCAGGCGGCCAGCGGCGGCGGCATCCAGATGACCTGCCCTGCCTCCCGCGGCCCCCGATCGGAGATCACGATCGTGCCGGCGAAGATGTCACCCAGCCGCTTGCCCCGCTGTGAGAAGAGCGAGGAGATGAGCGCCGGCGCCCCGGAGAACATCCAGAACTCCACCAGCCCGGCCAGCCCCCGGAACAACGCCTGCCTGAACCGTTCGGGACTGCCGTCGTCGCTGACCACCCGCAGCCCCAGCGCGAGCTTGCCCAGGCTGCGCCCTCCGCTGAGCGACTCGAAGATCACCGGATAGCCGACCGTCACGAGCACGACCGCCACGATCGCCACCGCCGCGAACATCGCCGGGTCGCTGATCACGGAGAACGCCTCGAGCACCGTGAACGCGCCGATCAGCACGGTGAGCTGGAGCGCCATGTCGATGGCGAGCGCTACGGCCCGCGTCGGCATCTGCGCCACCCGCACCTCGACGACGACGGCGTCTCCGGTCACAACCTCTGACATACGTGGAGCCTAACGGCAATGGCCCCCTGATCGAGCGGCCACAATGGTCGGGTGGACATCGATGCGTTCGTCGCCGCACACCGCCCCGCATGGGACAGGCTGGAGCACCTGATCAAGCGCCGCTCGTCGCTGACCGGGGCCGAGGTCGACGAACTGGTCGACCTCTACCAGCGGGTCTCCACCCATCTGTCCATCGTCCGCTCGGCCTCGACCGACGCCATGCTGGTCGGCCGCCTTTCCGCGCTGGTCGCCCGGGCCAGGTCGGCGGTGACCGGGGCGCGCACCCCGGCCTGGAGGGAGCTGGTCAGGTTCTTCACGGTGTCGTTCCCCGTGGTGGCCTACCGGGCCAGGTGGTGGTGGCTGGCCTCGGGGGTGGCGTTCATGGCGGTGGCCTGGGTGACGGGCGCCTGGGTGGCGGGCAACCCCGAGGTGCAGGCGGCCATAGCCTCGCCCGAGGAGATCACCCAGCTGGTCGACCACGACTTCGCCGACTACTACTCCGAGCACCCCGCCGCCTCCTTCGCCAGCCAGGTGTGGGTGAACAACGCCTGGATCTCGGCGCAGGTCATCATCTACGCGATCTTCATGGGGTTGCCGATCCCCTACGTGCTCTGGGTCAACGCCGAGAACGTGGCCGTCGCCGCCGGCCTGATGGCCTCGCGCGGCAAGCTGGACATCTTCTTCGGGCTGATCACGCCGCACGGGCTGCTGGAGCTCACCGCGGTCTTCCTCGCGGCGGCCGTCGGCATGCGGCTGGGCTGGACCGTCGTCGATCCGGGGCCGCGCAGGCGCGTCGACGTGCTGGCCGAGCAGGGCCGGGCGGTGATGAGCGTGGCGCTCGGGCTCGTCGTGGTGTTGTTCCTGTCGGGGCTGATCGAGGCGTTCGTCACCCCGTCGGGCCTGCCCACCTGGGCGCGGATCGCCATCGGGGTGCTCGCCGAGGTGGCCTTCCTGGCGTACGTGGTGGTGTTCGGGCGCCGGGCGATGCGCCAGAACGAGACCGGAGACCTGGAACGCGCCCCCGACCTGGCGCCCACCGCCTGACGCCCGCCTGAGCCCGTCCGAGGTCCGCCGCCGAGCCGGCTCTAGAGGCGGCCGGCGGCCTTCAACGCGAGGTAGGCGTCGGCCAGCGCGGGGGCGATGTCGTCGGGCGGCGCGTCGACCACCTCGACGCCGTGGCGTCGAAGCCGCGCGGTGATGCGCCGGCGATCCAGCAGGGCGCGCTCGGCTGCCGCCGCGTCGTAGACCTGCTCCGCCGAGCCCCGCCGGGCGGCCATGGCGGCCACACGCGGGTCGGAGACGGCCGCGACCAGCAGCAGGTGGCGCGAGGAGAGCTGGGCCAGCACCGGCATCAGGCCCTCGTCCAGCGACGCCGAGTTGAGGTCGGTGAGGAGCACGACCAGGCAGCGCCGCTTGGCCCGCGACAGGATCGCGGCGACCATCGCCTGCGAATCGGCCTCGATCAGCTCCGCCTCGATCGGCGCCATCGCGTTGACCAGCGACGCCAGGAGCTCGGTGCGTGAGGCCCCGCTCACCCAGGCCCGTACGGTCCGGTCATGGGCCAGGAAGTCGACCTGGTCGCCGGCCCTGGCGGCGAGCGCGGCGAGCAGCAGGGCGGCGTCCATCGACCAGTCGAGCCGCGGCCAGCCCGGCACCGGGCGTGGATCCGGCCTGACCAGCAGCCCGCCGCCGCTCGCCTGGGCCCCGGCCAGCGGGATGGGGGCGTCGCCCACCCGCCCGGCCGAGGTGCGGCCGGTGTCGAGCACGATGAGCACCCGCCGGTCACGCTCGGGCCGCCAGGTGCGGACGACCACGTCGTGGCGTCTCGCCGTGGCCCGCCAGTCGATCGAGCGGACGTCGTCGCCCACCACGTACTCGCGCAGCGAGTCGAACTCGGTGCCCTGGCCGCGTACGAGAGCCGGGTGCCGCCCGTCGAGCTCGCGCAGCCGGGCCAGGCGGGAGGGCAGGTGCTTGCGCGACAGGAACGGCGGCAGCACCCGCACCGACCACGGCGCCCGGTGGCTGCCCTGGCGGGCGGCCAGGCCGAGCGGGCCGAGCGAGCGCACGGTGACGGCCACGGAGGCGCGGTCGCCGCGCCGGGTGGGCGCGAGCGTCAGGACCAGCCTGCGCCGCTCACCGGCGGGCACGTCGAGCCGCAGCTCGCGGGGCGAGGCGCCGGCCGAGGGGGGCCAGGCGTCCCTGAGCACGCCGCGCACCCGTCTGCCGCCCGGGTTCGCCACGACCAGCTCGACCTCGGCCCGCTGGCCGAGCCGGATCAGCCGGTCACCCGAGCGGTGGAAGCGCAGCGGCCGCACCGCGCCCGCGAACACCAGGTCCACGATGACCGCGGCGGCCAGCAGCAGGCAGACCCCGGCCAGCGCGGGCCCCGGCTGCGGCGCGAGCAGCACCACCACGATGCCGAGCGCGGCGACCAGCGCGGCGCGTCCCGTCAGAGCCATCAGCGCGGGACCGGGACCGAGGCCAGGATGCCGTCGAGCAGGCCGTCGGCGGTCGCGCCCTCAAGCTCCGCCTCGGGCCGCAGCTGCACCCGGTGCCGCAGCGCGGGCCTGGCCAGCGCCTTCACGTCGTCGGGCGTGACGTAGGCGCGCCCGGACAGCCACGCCCAGGCCCGGGAGGCGGCCAGCAGCGCGGTCGCGCCACGCGGCGAGACGCCCAGCTGCAGCGACGGGGAGTTGCGGGTGGCCCGTGCCACGTCCACGATGTAGCCGAGCACTTCGGGGGCCACGTGCACCTGCGCCACCGCCATCCGCCCGGCCGCCAGGTCACTCGCGGTGGCGACGGCCTTGACGTCCGAAAGGTCGCGCGGGTCGAAGCCGCGCGCGTGCCGGTCGAGGACGGCGATCTCCTGCTCGCGCGGCGGCAGTGGCACGGTCAGCTTGAGCAGGAACCGGTCGAGCTGGGCCTCGGGCAGTTGGTAGGTGCCCTCGTACTCCACGGGGTTCTGCGTCGCGCACACCACGAACGGGTCGGGCAGCATGCGCGCGTCGCCCTCGACGCTGACCTGCCGCTCCTCCATCGCCTCCAGCAGCGCGGCCTGCGTCTTCGGCGGGGTGCGGTTGATCTCGTCGGCGAGCAGCAGGTTGGTGAACACCGGCCCCTCGCGGAACTCGAACCGGGCCGTCTTCGCGTCGTAGATCAGCGACCCCGTCACGTCGCCCGGCATCAGGTCGGGCGTGAACTGGACCCGCTTGAAGTCGAGCGCGAGCGCCGCGGACAAAGTGCGGACCATCAGGGTCTTGGCCACGCCGGGCACGCCTTCGAGCAGCACGTGCCCCCTGCACAACAGCGCGATGACCAGCCCGGTAACCACCGCGTCCTGGCCGACCACGGCCTTGGACACCTCGGTCCGGAGCGCCGCCAGCGCCGCCCTGGCCGACTCGCCCTGGCCCGTCAAGCGGGTGGTCTCGTCAATGTTCACTGACCGTCCTTTCGATCGCGTCCAAGTATCCGGCCAGGGCGACGAGCCCGGCGTCGTCGGCCGGCGCGGGGCCGTACAGGGCGGCGCCGACCTGCTGCGGGTCCTGCCCGGTCCGTACGGCGAGCGCCGCCACGACCTCGTGCCGGCCCGCGCCCGAGCCCAGCCCGAGCCGGGGTGTGATCCGGTCGATCGTGCCGGCCCGCAGCGAGTCGGCCGCCCTGGCCCTGGCCCGCCGGGCCCGGTAGAGGCGTCCGCGTCCCTCGACCGTCTCGGCGGCCCGGACCACGACCGGCAGCCGCTCCATCACGACCGGGCCCAGCCGCCGGCCCCGCCACAGGGCGACGAGCAGCACGGTGATGGCCGTCATCCCGACCGCCCACGGGATGCCCGGGGGCATCAGGTCGTAGGCGCTCCTGCCCTGCGGCCCGGCCAGGTCGCCCACGGCCGGTTGTTCGGGCTCGACCAGCCAGGTGATGGCCTTGGCGGTGCCCAGCAGGTTGAGGGCGAGCGCGGCGTTGCCGTCCTCGGACAGCCGCATGTTGGTCATGAACTCGCCGCTGCCGACGAGCGTGGTCGTGCCGCCGGCGTTGGGGTAGCTGACCAGCGTCCAGCCCTTGCCGGCGGGATAGCAGCCGGTCGAGCCGGGTGGGCCGCTGAACACCGACCCGCCGATGAACACGCTGCCGGCGGCCGTGGCGGCGGGCAGTGGGCACTCCGGCTCGCGCGAGCGCTCGCGGGAGCCGCCGGGCAGGGTGCGCACGCCGGGCGCCAGCTCGGTCAGGTAGGGGTTGCCGACGATCAGCCGGTCGCCGCGGAGCCCGGCCAGCCGGGAATCGCCGGCGGTCCAGGTGGCGGTGATCAGCAGCAGCCGGTCGCCCTCCGCGGCCTTGGCGACGGCCGCCTCGACGGAGTCGACCCGGTCGACGGTGACGCCACGGGCGCGCAGCAGCTGGGCGAGCGCCTTGGAGCCGGCCAGCGAGGTGTCGGCGGGATCGAGGTGGCGCGACTCGCGCCCGCCGGGAGTGATCAGCACGATGAGGAGGCCGACCGCCAGCATGACCAGGCCGAGCAGCACCGCCGCCCGGCCGGCCCGCCAGGTGGAGCGCACGGTGGGGGAGGTGGAGTAGGAGCCGCGGGTCTCGTCGGGTCGCAGGTCGAGGCTCACGCCGGGCCTCCCAGCGGCACCGGCCTGGCCAGGCGGAGCCGTTCGTCGAGCCCGGTCATGGTGTCGTAGGCGGCCATGGTGCCGGGCACGCCGCCGTAGGTGACGTCGTCGAACGACCGCGCGGCGGCGGCGAGCCCGTGGGCGAACTCCGGCAGCGCCAGGCCCGCCTCGGCGGCCAGCTCGTCGGCGGTGCGCCCGGGCATCCCGTCGACCAGCGCGCGTTCTTCGAGGTCGCGGGCGATGGCGCGCAGGCGCTCCTGGATGGCCTCGGTGTAGCGGCCCTCGGCGGCGTGGCCCTCGGCCGCCAGGCGGTGCTCGGCGGCGGTCATCCTCCGCTCGCCGAAGAGGGCGGCCTGCGCCGCAGAGTTGCGGCGGGAGGTCTTGCGGAGCTGCCAGGAGACCAGCACGACCACGGCCACGATGATCAGTGTGATGATCACGGCGGCGATGATGCCTCCGGTGGTGCCGCCACCGGCGGCGGCGTCCATCAGGTCGCCGAGGAACTGGCTGAAGTGGCGGTAGAGCCGGTCGGGCAGCGACTCCTTCGCGTATTCAGCTCTGAGGAGCTCTTCCGCGGCCCGGCTCGCGGCGTCCTCCCTGCCGATCGGGTTCACGATCCGAAGGAGCTCGTGGAGCTCGTGGACCCCGGCGAGGTCGCGGAGGTCGCGGAGTTGGACGGGTGCCAGAGCTCGTCGGCCGAGGCGTGCACCCAGCCCTGGCGCTGCTGCTCGATCGCCGCCGTCTGCAGCACCAGGTCGAAGGCCTCACTGCGCATCCGCCGGTCGGCGTAGAGCAGGCCCGCCACGCCGGCCTCGAACGGGTAGGTGATCATGGCGCCCAGCGTGCCGCCGACGACGATCAGGACCGCGGCCCCGACCGTGGCCACGGCCCCGTCGCCGAGCAGGCCGAACAGCGTGCCGAAGATGCTGAACGGGATCTCCAGGATGCCCGCGACGAAGCCGACGATCAGCGACGTGAGCAGCAGGATGCCCAGGACGCGCCAGAAGTCGCCGGTCACCAGGTGCCAGGAGCGGCGCATCGCGTCGATCGGCCCCTTGCCCTCGAGCACCACGGCCGGCGCCGCGAACGCGAACCGGGCCTTGAAGACCAGCGCGTAGCCGAGGTAGAGGACGAGCGACACCAGGACGACGGCCACCAGCCCGGCCCGGCCGCCGGAGGAGTCGGTCGCGCCGGACATGATCATGGCCGCGATGAGCGCGGCGATGACGAGGAGCGGCACGAGCATGATGACGGCCATCAGCCCCACCACGCCGAAGAGCGCGGGTATCCGGCTCCGGGTGAGCTGCCACGCCTCGCCCGCGGTCATGGTGCCGCCGAAGACGGCGCGGCCGAGGATCCGCGTCAGCACGCCGGTCAGCAGCGTCACCACGACGAAGCTGACCGCCATCGACACGAACAGGCCGCCGTACTGGGCGACCATGCCGCCGTACAGGTCGGTGGTGCTGAACGGGGCCGAGGCGGGCGGGTTGGTGAGGGCCGACCGCATCGTGTCGAACGCGAACATCTGCCCCACGGCCACCGGGATGACGGCCAGCAGCGCCGCGATCGCCGACAGCCCCAGCACCGCCTTGGGGTTGGAGCGGACCAGCTTGATGGTGCCGTCGAGGATGTCGCCGAGGCCGAGGGGGCGCAGCGGGATGATGCCCGGGCGCAGCGCGGGCGGGTGCGGCATGGGGCCGTGGCCGGGCGACGGCTGGGGATAGGGCTGGGGGTAGGGCTGCTGGGGGTGGGGCTGGTGAGAGTAGGGCTCGTGCCGGCCCGGCCCGTCGGGGGTGTGCTGCTGTGGGCCGGGGGCGGTCCACGGCGAGGTCTGCGGAGCGCCGTAGGGCGGGGGCTGCTCGACTGCCCAGCCGGGTGGCGTCTCGGGCATGGAACCGTGACCGTCTGACATATCTCAATCCTGGCATGCGAGACGGACCCTTGGTGTCGGGCGGGGCATTCGCCGACTCACCTTGCCCACATTCCATGGCGAATCTGGTCAAGAGGCGCATCCAGGGGATGGCAGAAAGTTGGTCTGTTACCGCAGACTGTGGTTGCGGTCCTGGCTGGGAGCCTAAAATTCGCCTTTTGTAGGTCTCATGTCCCACACATGAGCCCACCAAGGGTAACCTTCAGCGATCGTGCGGGTATGTCCCACAATGCGTAGAACGAATGAGGGGCCATGAAAGGTCGCGTGCTGGTCGTCGACGACGATGCCGCTCTCGCCGAGATGCTTGGCATCGTGTTGCGCGGAGAAGGCTTCGAACCATCCTTTGTCTCCGACGGCGACAAGGCCCTCGACGCGTTCCGGGATACACGCCCGGACCTCGTCCTGCTCGACCTGATGCTGCCGGGGGCCGACGGCATCGACGTCGCGCGCAGGATCAGGGCGGAGTCGGGGGTCCCCATCGTCATGCTCACCGCCAAGAGCGACACGATCGACGTCGTGCTCGGCCTCGAGTCGGGGGCCGACGACTACATCGTCAAGCCGTTCAAGCCGAAGGAGCTGGTGGCGCGGGTGCGGGCGCGGCTGCGCCGCACCGACGAGCCCACCCCCGAGATCCTGCAGATCGGTGACATCACGATCGACGTCGCCGGTCACTCGGTCAAGCGCGGCGACGAGACCATCAACCTGACGCCGCTCGAGTTCGACCTGCTCGTCGCGCTGGCCCGCAAGCCGCGCCAGGTGTTCACCCGCGAGGTGCTGCTGGAGCAGGTCTGGGGCTACCGTCACGCGGCCGACACGCGGCTGGTCAACGTGCACGTGCAGCGGCTCAGGGCCAAGATCGAGAAGGATCCGGAGCATCCCGAGATCGTGGTGACGGTCCGCGGCGTCGGCTACAAGGCCGGGCCGGCCTAACCTCCGCCCCCTCCCCGCCATGCCCCCGACGAAGACGAAGCGGTTTCGCCGTCGGACCTTCCGCCAGATCCTGGGCGGCGTCCGCCGGCGGGCGCGTCGTGCCGCGGGCACGGTGCGGCGCGTCTGGCGACGTTCCCTCCAGCTCCAGGTCGTCACCAGCACGCTGGTGATCTCCGTGACCGTGGTGGTCGTGCTGGGCGTGTTCCTGTCCGACCAGATCAACAAGTCCGTCATCACGGGGCGCCAGGACGCGGCCGCCGGCGAGGCCTTCGCCGACCGCGTGCAGATCGCCGACGCCCTCAACCAGGAGCTCGACGAACAGGCCAAACCCGCCGTCTCGGGCAAGAACGCGCCCGCCGACCCGCTCGACGGCGTGATGGACGCCATCACCGGCTCCGGCGACGACGGCTCGAAGAAGCGCTACGAGGTGCTGGTCCTCAACCCGGCCCACCCCGGCAGGTCGCGTGCCTCGGGCGCCGTCATGCCGGAGAACGTGCCCGAACCGCTCCGGCAGTGGCTGAGCCGTCAGAGGGAGAAGATCCCGGGCGACAAGCCCTACCTGCACAAGGCGTACATCAAGTTCACCGGCGAGGCCCAGCCCAAGCTCACGCTGGTGATCGGCGGCCTGGTCAGCCTCGACGGCGGCGACACCTACGAGGTCTACCACTTCTTCCCGTTCAGCGAGGAAGAGCAGATGCTGTCCAACGTCCGGCTGGCCATCGTCGTCGTGGGCTTCGGGCTCGTGCTGCTGCTCGCCGCGATCGCCTCCCTGGTCACGCGCCAGGTCGTGAGCCCGGTGCGGCTGGCGCGGCAGGCCGCCGAGCGGCTGGCCTCGGGCAAGCTCGACGAGCGGCTCAAGGTGCGCGGCGAGGACGACCTGGCCCGCCTGGCGGCCTCGTTCAACGAGATGGCCGGCAACCTGGCGCTCAAGATCCACCAGCTGGAGGAGCTGTCACAGGTCCAGCGGCAGTTCGTCTCCGACGTCTCCCACGAGCTGCGCACCCCGCTGACCACCGTGCGGATGGCCGCCGACCTGCTGTACGACGCCCGCGAGGACTTCGAGCCGATGGCCGCCCGCTCGGCCGAGCTCATGCAGGCCCAGCTCGAACGCTTCGAGTCGATGCTCGCCGACCTGCTGGAGATCAGCCGCTACGACGCCGGCGCCGCCACGCTCGACCTCGACTCCGTCGACGTGCGCGACGTGGTGCTGCGCGCGATCGCCGACTCCGAGGCGCTGGCCGAGCGCCACAACACCCGCTTCGAGCTCCGGCTGCCCAACGAGCCGTGCATGGCCGAGGTCGACAACCGCCGTGTCGAGCGCATACTTCGCAACCTGCTCTTCAACGCCATAGAGCACGGCGAGGGCAAGGACGTCGTGGTGACCGTGGGCGCCGACCGCGACGCCGTGGCCATCGCCGTGCGCGACCACGGGATCGGGCTGAAGCAGGGCGAGGAGACGCTGGTGTTCGACCGGTTCTGGCGCGCCGACCCGTCGCGGGCCAGGACCATCGGCGGCACCGGGCTCGGCCTGGCGATCTCCCGCGAGGACGCCACGCTGCACGGCGGCTGGCTGCAGGCGTGGGGCCAGCCGGGGGAGGGCACGCAGTTCAGGCTGACGCTGCCCCGGGAGGCGGGGGCCGATCTCAAGGGCTCGCCGCTGTCGCTGGTGCCGCCCGAGATCGAGATGCGCCGCACCTGGCGCGGGCACATGACGCCGGTGCTGCTGCCGGCGACGGGAGACGGGGCCGGCCATGACGAGGGCTAACCGGCTCGGCGCCGCCCTGGTGCTCGCGGCGGTCGTGGCGTGCGGGGGATCGGGCTGCGCGGTGATCCCCGTGGGCGGGCCGTTCCCCGTGGAGGAGGCCGGCGGGGGCGACCTGAGCAAGCCGTTCCAGCGCATGATCGCCGTCCCGCCCCGGGCCGACTGGAGCCCCCAGCAGGTGGTCGCGGGGCTGCAGGCCGCGATGGCCGCCTACGCCGACGACCCCAAGGTGCTGCCGGGCTACCTGACGGGCGAGGCCGCGAAGAGCTGGCGCCCCGACGGCCCGATCACCGTGCTCGGCAACTCGCCCGAGTACGAGTACGTGGGCAAGGGCGACGGCAAGGAGGTCCGCATCAGGCTGACCGGCACCCCGGTCGCCCGCATCGAGGACGACGACACCTACGTGCCCATCTCCGGCGCGCAGCCCCAGCGGATCGACTTCCTGCTCGTGCGGAACGAAGCGGGCGCCTACCACGTCAGCTCGATGGAGGGCGGCGTCGGCCTGCTGCTCACGCAGGACGACGTGAGCCGCGCCTACCGGCCGACGAACCTCTACTACCTGGCCGGACCGCCCGGCGTGGGCGATCCGGGAGGCGACCGCCGGCTGGTCGCCGACCGGGTACGGCTGCGCGTCAAGCCCACGGAGAACTTCGCCGAGACCATCGTCAGGCGGTTGCTCCAGGGCCCGAGCAAGGCGCTGTCGGGCGCGGTCGGCAGTGTCTTCCCGCAGGGCATGAGCGTCAGGTCGGTCCGCTCGGCCGACGACCGTGTGGTGGTCGATCTGAGCGGCCCGATCGACGCCGGCGGCGTCTTCGCCGACGGGCTCAAGGCCCAGCTGAAGTGGAGCCTCAACGGCAACAACGTGGCCAACGGCCGGATCATCGAGGTGCAGCTCGACGGCGAGCCGTTCTTCTCGTCCGAGTCGCTGACGATCCCCGCCATCCTGCGCGAGGAGTGGCTGGACAACGACGTCCGTCCCGCCTACTACACGAGCAAGGGGGCGGTCCACTCGCTCAACGTCGACGGCGCGGGCAACGCCGTCCAGGGGCCCGCCGGTCAGCCGGGCGACATCTACTCGGACCTGGCCATCGCCGGCAGCGGAGACCTCGTCGCGGGCAAGGGCAGAGGGGGCGGCATCTGGGTCACCCGGGTCGCCCCGGACGGCCGGTGGGAGCAGTGGATCCCCGGCACCGACCTCACGGCCCCGTCCTGGCACCGCGACGGCACCCTGTGGACCTACGACAGGGCCGCCGGCGCCGTGATCCGGTGCGACATGGCCGCCGGTCGCGGCCCCGAGCGCATCGCCGCGCCCGGCCTGGCCAACCTGGACGTCACCGGGCTCCGGATCGCCAGGGACGGCGTCCGGGTCGCCGTGACCATCGGAAAGAACCAGGTCAAGATCGGTGCGATCACCGGGGGGTCCGGGGCCACGATGCTGGGCAACTTCCAGACGCTGACCACGGTCGAGGACGAGGAGATCAGGGACATCGCCTGGCGCGACGGCGAGCGCCTGCTGGTGCTCGTGCAGAGCAAGGCCGTGCAGAGCGTCAGGGAGATCAACATCGGCGACGGCGAGATCATGCAGCTCCCCACGGGCAACAAGGAGCTGGAGACCATCACCGCCCTCAGCGACCGCATCCTCGCGGCCACGAAGGAGAGCGACGAGATCCTCGAGTTCAACCGCGACTCGCAGGCCTGGGTCTCCAAGGTGAAGTCCGACGCCGACAGCCCGATCTTCCCCCTGGGCTGACGCCCCCGAACTGTCGGTCCCGGCGGGCATGCTGGCCGGCGTGCTGAGTGCCCTGCTCGATCTGGTCCTTCCCCAGCCGTGCGTGGGCTGCGGCGCGACGGGCGCCTCGCTCTGCGACCGCTGCCTGGCCGGGCTCTTCGCCGCCCCGGCGCGCCGTCCGCCCAGCCCGCGCCCGCCCGGCCTGCCCGACTGCTGGTCGGCGGCCGACTATTCGGGCCCCGTACGGCAGGCCATCGTCGCCTACAAGGAGCGAGCCCGGATGACGCTCGCCGGCCCGCTGGCCGAGGCGCTGGCGTTCACCGTCGCCTCCGCCCGTCCTGGAGCGGACGGGTTCGCGCTGGTGCCGGTCCCGAGCGCGCGCCGTGCCCTGCGCGCGAGGGGCCATGATCCCGTGGGGCGGCTGGCCGCGCTGGCCGCCCGCCATCTGAGGCGGCTCGGCCACGGGGCCGAGGTGCGCGACGTGCTGACTCCGGGCCGGCGCGTGGCCGACCAGGCGGGCCTGAGCGCCGGGTGCCGGGCCGCCAACCTGGCGGGCTCGCTACGCGCGGTCACGCCCGTCGAAGGCCCCGTGGTGCTGGTGGACGACCTCGTGACCACCGGGTCCACCCTGGCCGAGGCCGCCAGGGCCGTTCGCGCGGGCGGCGCGGAGGTGCTCTTCGCCGCGACCGTGGCGGCGACACGCCGAAGATCTTGCAAACCATTACGGTGACCCTCCGTGAAGGAAGCTCGAATGAGTGCCCCTCGCCAGAAGGTGATATGTCGCTTACCTCCGGGCGACAGCAGACCAGCTCAGCACGCATCGGCCGCATGCCCATAAGGGGTATCAACTCATCAACTGGTGCATCATTCCCCCCTGTCACAGAGTACGAAAATCACGGAAAGTGATCATTTGGGTAATCCTTCGGCTGACATTCGTCCCTGATGAGAGATAGCGTTCAGACATGGCACCCGTTCGGGTCCGTGGTTGCGCAGGGCCGGAGTCCCCGGCTCTGCTAGCCGATGCCAGCCGCAGGCGAAACGGTCCACGTAAGGCGACTCTTTGTCGACCGAGCACGGTGCGGCTTAGGGGTAAGTCCTGCCTTCCCGAGGGTCCAGATGTCCCTCGTCAGGAGAGAAGGGCAGTAGTGGCAACAGAGCTGCGAACCCCTCAGCAGGCGGATGTGGGGTCGAAGACCAGGTCGGCCGGGCGGGTGCCACCCGAGATCCCGGTGACGCGACGTCGGAAGAGGGTACCGGTGACAGAAAGGCAAGCAAAAGGCCCCGTCCGGCAGGCGCATCGTCGGGCGCTCGTTCTCAGTCGTTAGACGAAGGGGGGCTGTTGTATGGACATCATCGTCAAGGGCCGGCACACAGGAGTGAGCGATCGGTTCCGAGACCAAGTGACCACCAAGCTGGCCAGGATCGAGCGCCTGGACAGCAAGCTCATCCGAGTCGATGTGGAGGTGTCCAAGGAGCGCAATCCGCGTCTCGCCCAGCAGCGCGAGCGCGTGGAGCTCACCATCCACTCCCGGGGGCCGGCGATCCGTGCCGAGGCCTCCGCCGACGACCGATTCACCGCCCTCGACATGGCCCTCGACAAACTGGAAGGCCGCCTGCGCAGACTGGCCGACCGACGCAAGGTGCACCACGGCAACCACTGCCCGCCCTCGGTGGCGGAGATCACCGCGACGCTGCCCGACGTCGCCGACCTGGCGCCGCCCCGCCCGGCCGAGCCGGTCGAGCCCGAAGACGAGCAACTCCCCGACGACAAGCAGTATGACGACATCGTCCCGATCGAGATGGACGGCGAAGGGCCGCTCATCGTGAGGGAGAAGTACCACAAAGCGGAGCCCATGACCATCGACCAGGCCCTCCTCGAGATGGAGCTGGTCGGCCACGACTTTTACCTGTTCCGTGACAAGGAGAGCGGTCAGCCGTGTGTCGTGTACAACCGGCGTGGCTACAACTACGGCGTGTTGCGGCTCGTAGAGCCCTGATACGGTTTTAAAAGATCTTCTCGACCACCCGAGAACCATGGCGCCCGTGCCATCATGTCGGTTCGACGGCTCTGGCCCCCCGACGAGGAGGAGACGTGAGCGAGCTCAGTCAGGTGATGAGCGAGCGAAGCGAGGTCGCGAGGCGGATCAAGGAGGCCTCGTGACAGAGTCCAGCGAGATCGGCGCGTCTGGCGGCGAGCCGATCCGTGTGCTGATCGTCGACGATCACGAACTGATCAGGCGGAGCCTGGCGCTGGCGCTGGCCGCCGAGCCGGATATCGAGGTGGTCGGCGAGGCGAGCGACGGGCAGGAGGCGGTCGAGGCCGCCGATCGCCTCATGCCCGACGTGGCGCTGATGGACGTGCGGATGCCCAGGCAGGACGGCATCGAGGCGACCAAGGGCATCAAGGCCTCGGTGCCGAGCACCCGGATCATCATGCTGACCGTCAGCGACGAGGAGGAAGACCTGTTCGAGGCCATCAAGGCCGGTGCGACGGGCTACCTCCTCAAGGACGTGCAGATCAACGATGTGCCCGCCGCGGTGCGGGGGGTGCACGAGGGGCAGTCGCTCATCAACCCGGCCATGGCCGCGAAGCTCATCAGTGAGTTCGCGAACATGAGCCGCAAGGAGAGCGAGCGGCCGCCCCAGCTGCCGGTGCCCAGGCTGACCGAGCGCGAGATGGAAGTGCTCCGTCTGGTCGCCAAGGGGATGAACAACCGCGAGATCGCCAAGCAGTTGTTCATCAGCGAAAACACCGTGAAAAACCATGTCCGCAACATCCTGGACAAACTCCAGCTGCACTCGCGCATGGAGGCCGTGGTCTACGCGGTGCGCGAGCGCATGCTGGAGATCACCTGACGGCCGCCTCCAGGTGGGCGGCGAGGCCCGGGTCGGCGCGCTCGACTCGTACGGCGTCGCAGCCCACCCACTCGGCCGCCGACCACAGGGCGTCGCCCATCGCGCCGGCCCACCTGGCGGCGCTGAGCCCGGGCTCGAGGCTGAGCTGCCGGGCCACCAGCGTGGTGCCCTCGCGGGCCGGGTCGACCCGCCCGATCAGGCGGCCGCCGGCCAGCACCGGCATGGTGAAGTAGCCGTGGACGCGCTTGTGCCTGGGCACGTAGAGCTCGAGCCGGTAGGCGAAGCCGAAGACCCGCTCGGTGCGGCCGCGGTGCCAGATGAGCGAGTCGAACGGTGACACCAGCGTGGTGCGGTGGCGGCCGCGGGGCTCCGACTCCAGGGCCGCGGGATCGGCCCAGGCGCCCGCCCGGCCGCTCTGGGCGGGCCAGCCGGCGACGCTCACGGGCACCAGCCCGGCCGCGCCGCTGAGCAGGCTCTCGTCGAGCATCGCCGCGAAGCGGCCCTTGAGCCGCAGGAAGTCGATCAGGTCGCCTCTGGTCGCGACGCCGAGGGAGCGGCCCGCGATGCGCGCGAGCCGCAGGACGCACTCCTCGTCGGAGAGGTCTTCGGCCATGAGGGCGGCGGGCACCACGCGCTCGGCCAGGTCGTAGACGCGGCGCCAGCCGACGCGGCGGCTGCAGACCAGCTCGCCGATGTCGAGCAGCCACTCCAGGCCGATCTTGGAGTCGGACCAGTCCCACCACTCACCGGCCTGGCCCGAGCCGTCGGCCCTGACGGGGCGCGCGCCGCCCACGTCGGCGGTCGTCACCGGGCCGGAGTCGCGGACCTGCTCCAGCAGCTTGTCGACGTGGTCGGGGACCTCGTGCCAGCGGTATCGGCGCTCGCGGTAGGCGCGCCGCCGGAAGGCGTAGAGCGGCCAGTGCTCGATGGGCAGGATGCACGCGGCGTGGCACCAGTATTCGAAGCTCTGGGCGGGATTGTGCCAGTAGGCCCGCTCGACCTTGGGTCTGCCGACCGGGCCCAGCCGCGCGTAGGCGACCAGCTCGTGGGAGCGGGCGACGGTCGAGATCGTGTCGAGCTGGACCGCGCCGAGCCTGCGGAGCATGCTGTGGACCCCGCCCCGGCGCGTCTCCGCGCCGAGCAGCCCCTGCGCCCGCAGGATGATCCGCCGGGCCTCGTCGGCCGTCAGATCGGTCATGTCGCTGATTCCGTACGGCAAAGCATGCCGCGAATGCTAGCGGCGGGCACCGACAGAACGGGGCGCCCGCCGCCGGCCCGGAATCAGCGGTGGTCTTCGACCGACATGCCCACGCGGGGCGCGTCGACCACGACATCGGTGAAGATGTCGAAGACGAGCGCCATGATCCCTCCGACGACCAGCAGGCCGACGCCGATCCAGATGAGCGTCCAGCTCGCCATGGTCAGCCCGAACCCGCCGACGATGAAGGCGATCAGCATGACGGTGACGGCGAGCCACGAAGACGCGCGCCCACCGTGACTGCCGAGATTCTCGGTCTGCTCCGCCCTCGTGCCCTCAACCATGACAAAATCCTTCCCTTGCCGGATATCCCGCTATTTGGTGCGAGCCGGCTATCAACCGGCATACCCTCTGCCTAGCCCCATTCTCCCAGACACCATCGGCGCCCACGCTGTCGCGGTGGCTGTGTCTGCTGGCGGAACCGCCTACCATGGCAACGGGGAAGTTTGTCTCGGCCTCTCCTCCTGGCGGCGCCGCCGGGGTAGACCTGCGAGGAGCTTTACATAAAGTGGCAGCCATTCTCGACAAGATCCTGCGTGCCGGCGAAGGCAAGATCCTGCGCAAGCTCAAGAGGATCGCAGACCAGGTCAACTCCATTGAGGACGACTTCACGAGCCTGTCCGACGCGGAGTTGCGCGCGCTGACGGACGAATACAAACAGCGCTACACCGATGGCGAATCGCTCGACGACCTGCTTCCCGAGGCGTTCGCGACCGTGCGCGAGGCGGCCCGCCGCGTGCTCGGCCAGCGGCCCTTCGACGTGCAGATCATGGGCGGGGCCAACCTTCACATGGGCAACATCTCCGAGATGAAGACCGGTGAGGGCAAGACCCTCACCTGCACCTTGCCCGCCTACCTCAACGCCCTGTCCGGCAAAGGCGTCCACGTGGTCACGGTCAACGACTACCTGGTCAAGGTCGGCGCCGAGAACATGGGGCGCATCTACCGCTTCCTCGGCCTCGAAGTCGGCATGATCCTTTCCGGGCAGCCGTCCGACGAGCGCCGCAGGCAGTACGAAGCCGACATCACCTACGGCACCAACAACGAGTTCGGCTTCGACTACCTCCGCGACAACATGGCCTGGTCGCTCGACGAGTGCGTGCAGCGCGGCCACAACTTCGCGATCGTCGACGAGGTCGACTCCATCCTCATCGACGAGGCCCGCACCCCGCTGATCATCTCCGGTCCCGGCGAGCAGTCCGGCAAGTGGTACGCCGAGTTCGCCAAGATCGTGCCGCGCCTGCGCAAGGGCGTCGAGGCCAAGAACCCCGGCGAGGAGAGCACCGGCGACTACGTCGTCGACGAGAAGAAGCGCACGGTCGGCATCCTCGAGTCGGGCGTCGCCAAGGTCGAGGACTGGCTCGGCATCGACAACCTCTACAAGCCCGAGCACACCCACCTGGTCGGCTTCCTGAACAACGCGCTCAAGGCCAAGGAGCTGTTCAAGAAGGACAAGGACTACATCGTCTCCGACGGCGAGGTGCTGATCGTCGACGAGTTCACCGGTCGCGTGCTCCACGGCCGCCGCTACAACGAGGGCATGCACCAGGCCATCGAGGCCAAGGAAAGCGTCAAGATCAAGGACGAGAACCAAACTCTCGCCACGATCACCCTGCAGAACTACTTCCGCCTCTACACCAAGCTGTCCGGCATGACCGGCACCGCCACCACCGAGGCCAACGAGTTCCACCAGACCTACAAGCTCGGCGTGGTGCCGGTCCCGACCAACCGGCCGATGATCCGCAAAGACCAGGCCGACGTCGTCTACAAGACCGAAGACGCCAAGTTCAACGCGGTCGTCGAGGACATCAAGGAGCGCTACGAGAACGGCCAGCCCGTCCTCGTCGGCACCACCTCGGTGGCGAAGTCCGAGCGGCTGTCCAAGGCGCTCAAGCGCCGCGGCGTGCCGCACGAGGTGCTCAACGCCAAGAACCACGCGCGTGAGGCCGCGATCGTCGCCGAGGCGGGCCGCAAGGGCGCCGTCACCGTCGCCACCAACATGGCCGGCCGCGGCACCGACATCATGCTCGGCGGCAACCCCGAGTTCCGCGCCGACCTCGAGCTGCGCCAGCGCGGCCTCGACCCGATCGAGACGCCCGACGAGTACGAGAAGGCCTATCCCGAGGCGCTCGAAAAGGCCAAGGCCGCCGTGCAGGCCGAGCACGACGAGGTCACCGACCTCGGCGGCCTCTACGTCCTCGGCACCGAACGCCACGAGTCGCGCCGCATCGACAACCAGCTGCGCGGTCGTTCCGGTCGTCAGGGCGACCCCGGCGAGTCGCGCTTCTACCTCTCGCTCGGCGACGACCTGATGCGCCTGTTCAACTCGGCCAGGGTCGAGATGATCATGACCAGGCTCAACATCCCCGACGAGCAGCCGATCGAGTCGGGCATCGTCTCCAAGGCCATCGCCTCCGCCCAGCACCAGGTCGAGACCCAGAACTTCGAGATCCGCAAGGACGTTCTGAAGTACGACGAGGTGATGAACCGGCAGCGCAAGGTCATCTACGCCGAGCGCCACCGCGTCCTGGAGGGCGCCGACCTGCACGAGCAGGTACAGGGCTTCGTCGGCGACGTGATCGACGGCTACGTCGCGGGCGCCACCGGCGAGGGCTTCGCCGAGGAGTGGGACCTCGACAAGCTGTGGAAGGCGTTCGGCGAGCTCTATCCGATCAAGATCACGGTCGACAACCTCGTCGAGGAGGCGGGCAGCCGCGAGGAGCTCACCGCCGACTTCATCTCCGAGAAGATCAAGAAGGACGCGTTCGAGGCCTACGCCAAGCGCGAGGAGCAGCTCGGTCCGGAGGCGATGCGCGAGTTCGAGCGCCGGGTGATCCTCTCGGTCCTCGACCGCAAGTGGCGCGAGCACCTCTACGAGATGGACTACCTGCGCGAGGGCATCGGCATGCGGGCCTACGCGCAGAAGGACCCGCAGATCGAATACCAGCGCGAGGGCTACGAGATGTTCACCGCGATGCTCGAGGGCATCAAGGAGGACTCGGTCGGGTTCCTGTTCAACATCGAGGTCGAGGTCCAGGAGAACCCGATCGTCGAGGAAGAGGACGCGATGGTGGCCGAGACCCGCTCGATCATCGCGCGCGGGCTACGTGGTCCCGAGCGGCCCGCCGAGCTCGAATACTCCGCGCCCGGTGAGCAGGGCGACGTGGAGCACACCCGGGTCCGCACCACCCAGGCCGAGCGGGCCGCCTACGGCAACGTCGAGCGCAACGCCCCGTGCCCGTGCGGGTCGGGCAAGAAGTACAAGCGCTGCCACGGCGACCCCAAGCACGTCCAGCCCTGAGCACGAGACGGCCCCGCCCCCCCCCGTGGGCGGGGCCGTTCCGCGTCCACGACCGGTCCACCTGGCGCCCTCCGGCGCCTGTCCGAAGGCCGTGGGGAGCTCAGGCGGTTTCGAAGTCGGTCACCAGCCACTGGACACCACGCCGTTCGAGACGGACGGCGAGGACATGGCTGCGGACGCCGCAGTGCACCAGCAGGCACATTTCCACGGCCCCGTCCCTGGGTTCCTTCACGTGCGGGACCCCGGCGAACGGAGGCCGCCGGGCCTCGATCATCCGGCCCGCCCTGACGAGCTCCCGGTAGGCCTGGTCGGTGAGCCGTTCGGCGATGGTCTCGGGTGGGCGCCTGCCGGTGAGCACCTCGGCCAGCGCCTGTCCGAGCAGCCGCAGCCGCCGCTCGTCGGGGATCGACCCGGGCGGGCCCCACACCAGGGGGCGCGGCTCCAGGGCGAGGGCTCCCCGCACCTGGGGGACGTGCTCGGGGTGCCGGCCGGGAGGCTCGGGGACGGGGCTGACGCGGGGCAACGCTGACATGGACCCTCCAAGGGCATCCGGGGGGATGGGAAAGCGATACAAGGAGTTTCCGGCCCGGCCGTCAGATACCTCGGCCGCCAACTTTCCCCGTTTCGCCGCCGTACTGGCCGTATAGGCGAAGAAGATCACCTCGACCTGGATCGGGTCACCCACGCCGCCCGCTCCGTTTCGGTCCGCCACGCCGCCGATCCGGCCTGTCCCCAACCGGGCCGGCCGGTCCGTTCACGGACCTTGTGGCCTGTGGGTTCCTGCCACGGGCGAGCGTGGAGACAACGACTTAGGTCTCGCGGGTGCGGGCCTCGCCCGAGTCGACGTCGGGTTCCGGTTCGCGGCCCGGGGTCATGATGTTCAGCCTGCGGATCAGGAAGCTGAACACCACGTAGTAGACGACTCCGTAGACCACGCCGAGCAGGAGGATGCCGGGGAGGTTCTGGGTGTTGGACTTGCTGGCGTTGAGCAGCATGTCGAGCAGGCCCGCGGAGAAGCCGAAGCCGAGCTGGCCGCCGATCAGCGTGGTGAGCGCCATCGCGAGGCCGGTCAGCACGGCGTGCACGACCAGCAGCAGGGGCGCCACGAAGATGAAGGCGAACTCGATCGGCTCGGTGATGCCGGTGACGAGCGAGGCCAGGGCGGCCGAGAGCATGATGCCGCCCACGGCCGGCCGCCGGTGCCGGGGAGCCGCCCGCCACATCGCGAGCGCGGCGGCCGGCAGCGCGAACATCATGACCGGGAAGAAGCCGGCCATGAACTGCCCGGCGTGCTCGGCGCCGCCGAAATAGCAGTTCCAGTCGCCGCCGAGGATGCGCCCGCCGACCTCGCACTGCGGCACGACGTGCCAGACGATCGAGTTGACGAAGTGGTGCAGCCCGAGCGGGATCAGCAGCCGGTTGATCAGGCCGTAGATGCCGGTGCCGAGGGGGCCGAGGGTGGTCAGAGCCTCGCCCGCGTGACCGATCCACTCGCCGAGGATCGGCCAGACCCAGCCGATGAGCACGCCGAGGAGCAGCGCCACGATCGCGGTGACGATGGGGACGAAGCGCCGCCCGCCGAAGAACGCCAGCCAGGACGGCAGCTTGATCCGGTGGAACCGCTGCCAGAGCAGGGCGGTCACCAGGCCCATCAGGATGCCGCCGAGCACCTTGGTGGGGTTCTGCATGCCGTAGTTGACGATCTCCACGATGCCCTGGTCCTGGACCTGCTTGAGCAGGACCGTCTCCCTGATGGCGGAGCCGAAGAACATCACCTTGGTCACCCGGTCGAAGACCAGGTAGCCGACCACCGCGGCGAGCGCCGTCGTGCCGTCGGACTTGCGCGCGAACCCGATCGCCACGCCCACGGCGAACAGCAGGGGCAGGTTTTCGAACAGCGCGGCGCCCGCGGCGGCCAGCACCTCGGCCACCTGGTTCATCCAGCCGAATCCGGCCACGTCGGCCAGGCCGCCGGGCTCGGCGCCGTTGGAGCCGAGCATGTCCGGCTGGCCGAAGCGGAGCAGCAGCGCCGCGGCGGGCAGGGCGGCGATGGGCAGCATGAGGGAGCGGCCCAGCCGCTGGAGCACGTTCATCACGCGTGCGAACGGCGAAGGCCTGGCGGTGGTCTCGTTCACCGGGCGTTCCTCCGGGGGATGGGGTCGGGCCCTCAGCCCCGTCGAGCGGGCATTTCCAGGATGGTGCGCAGTTGGTAGCGGTCGGCGCGGTAGGTGGACACGCCGAGCTCCGCGCAGGCGCCGCCGGAGAAGGACCTGCGCTGGAGCAGGAGCACGGCTCCGCCGCGCGGCAGCTTCAGCAGGTCGGCGTCGCTCGGGTCGGCGATGCCCCCGTCGATGGTGAGCTCTCCCGCGTCCATGACCAGGCCGTAGCGGGTCTCCAGCAGTGAGTAGAGCGATCTGCCGGACAGGTCGTGCTCGGCCAGGTCGGGGGCCAGCTTGACCGGGATGTGCGCCCGCTCGATCGACAACGGCTCGCCGTCGGCGGTGCGCAGCCGCTCGATGAAGTGCACTTCCTCGCCGGGCTGGATGCCCAGCTCCTTGGCCAGGTGGGCGCTGGCGCGCACGATCCTGCGGTCGAGGTCGCGCGAGCCGGGCTCCATGCCGCGGGCCCGCATGTCGTCGGTGAACGAGGTCAGCTGGAGCGAGAGCTCGATCTTGGGGCGGGCGACGAAGGTGCCCTTGCCGGGCACCCGGTGCAGGCGGCCCTCGGACACCAGATGGTCGACCGCCTGACGTACGGTCATCCGGGACAGGCCGAACCGCTGGCAGAGCTCGCGCTCGGACGGGATCGCCGCGCCGATGCTGAGCTCGTCGCTGTCGATGAGATCCAACAGGATCTCGCGGAGCTGGAAGTACTTGGGCACCGGGCTGTCCGGATCGATGTGCGCCACAGATCCTCCCCTCGATCTGACCTGGGCAATGGGCTATCGTTCGTACTGGTCTAGTCCGGACTAGACCACCATAACTGGGAAAACAGGGTCAAGTCCGAACGGTAACGATTGAAGGATGAGCGCCACATGACCACCAAGATGCGCAGCGAGATCGCCGAGCAGCCCGCGGCGCTGCGCGCCACCCTCGACTCCCTGCTTCCCCGGGTCGGTGAGGTGAGGGAGCTGGCCGAGCGGACCCGCCAACTGTTGTTCATCGCGCGTGGCACCTCCGACAACGCCGCAGTCTACGGACGTTATCTGGCCGAGTCGCGAGCCGGGCGGCTGGCCGGGCTCGCCGCGCCGTCCATCGCGACGACCTACCGGCGCAAGCTCGACCTCGACGGCGTGCTGGCCGTGGCGATCTCCCAGTCGGGCCGGACCGAGGAGATCGTGGAGACGCTGATCTGGGCGAGAGACTGCGGCGCCAAGACCGTCGGCATCACCAACGGCGGCCCCGACAGCCCGCTCGCGCAGGCCGCCGACGTGGCGCTGTGCACGGTCGCCGGCGAGGAGAAGGCGGTCCCCGCCACCAAGACCTACACGACGCAACTCGCCGCGCTCGCCGTGCTCGCGCTCGGGCTGGGCGCCGACGTGGACGAGACGGACCTCCAGCGGGTCCCCGAGGCGGTCGAGAAGCTCGTCGACGACCCCGGCGACCTCGACGCGGTCATCGAAGGGCTGGCCGACAAGCACGGCGCCGTCGTCTCCGCCCGCGGGCTGGCCTTCTCCACGGCCCTCGAGACCGCGCTCAAGCTCAAGGAGGCCTGCTACCTGCACGCCATGGGCCTGTCCTACGCCGACCTGCTGCACGGCCCGATCGCGGTGGTCGACGCCGAGACCCCGGCGCTGCTGGTCGCCGCGGAGCACAGCCCGACCCTGCCCGGCACGGTGGCCCTGGCCGAGCGGGTCGTCGCGGCCGGCGCGGCGGCCTACACGATCGGCGGGGGAGCCGAGCTGGCCCGGGCGGGCACGGCCGCGCTCAACGGCCCCGACCTGCCCGAGTGGGTCGCGCCGATGGGCCTGATCGTGCCCGGGCAACTGCTCACCGAGGCGCTGGCCAGGAGGCTCGGCATCGACCCGGACTCGCCGCGCGGGCTGAACAAGGTCACGCAGACCGACTGATCACGGACCGTCGTTTAGCCTGGTCGAAGCGCGAGGACGAGGAGGATCGGATGGCGGCGGATGTCAACGCGATCATCGCCGGGCTCGGAGGTGCCGACAACATCATCGACATCGAGCCCTGCATCACCCGATTGCGCACCGAGGTGCGTGACGCGTCCAAGGTCGACCAGGGCGCCCTCAGGAGGGCCGGGGCTCACGGGGTGATGGCCGCGGGCAACGTGGTGCAGGTCGTCGTGGGTCCCGAGGCCGACACGATCGCCGGCGACATCGAGGACATCATCGGCTAGAGGGCGAGACCATGACGATTGTTCTCGCTCCGGTGGAGGGGGCGGCTGTGGGGTTGGCGGCCGTGCCGGATCCGGTGTTCTCCGCGGGCATGGTGGGGCCCGGGACGGCGATCGACCCACTGAGGGAGCCCGGTAAGGCCGTGGCCCCGATCGCCGGAAAAATCATGAAACTGCATCCACATGCGTACGTCATCGTGGGAGACGACGGCAGGGGGGTGCTGGTACACCTTGGCATCGACACGGTCCAGCTCAAGGGGGAGGGGTTCCAGTTGCTGGCCTCCGAGGGCGACCGGGTGAGCGCGGGCCAGCCCGTCGTGGCCTGGGATCCGTCGATCGTCGAGGCGGGGGGCCGCTCGCCCGTCTGCCCGGTCGTGGCGCTCGACGCGGTGGCGGGATCCGTACGAAGTGTGGCGGCAGGAGCCGTACACGTGGGGGATGAGTTGTTCCGATGGATTTAGCGATGACACCGGCTGGTCCGGACCGGCACTGGAGGAGGACTACATGCCTGAACGCAAGGTGACCGTGGTGGCGGAGGTGGGGCTGCACGCCCGTCCGGCGGCCACGTTCGTCCGGGCCGCGGCCCAGGCGCCGATGGACGTCACCGTCGCCAAGGTGCCGGGTGGGGAGCCGGTCAACGGCAAGAGCATTCTGCAGATCCTGGCGCTCGACGTCAGGCAGGAGGAGACGATCGTGATCAAGGCCGAGGGCAAGGGAGCGGACGAGGTGCTGGACGAACTAGCGAAGATCGCCGGATCGCCATGAACTTGACGGGGGTGGGGGCCAGTCCGGGCATCGGGCACGGCCCCGCGTTCACTGTGACCGTCTCCGTGCCCGAACCCCCCGAGGGCGCCACCTACACCGGCGAGGCGGATCAGGAGAAACAGCGCGCGGCCAACGCGCTCCAGCAGGTGGCCGGAGTGCTGGAGCTGCGCGGCGACCGGGTCGGCGGCCAGGCCGGGGAGATCCTCAAGGCGCAGGCCATGATGGCCGAGGATCCCGGGCTGGCCGTGGCCGTCAGAGGGTTCATCGACCACGGCATCGCCGCACCCCGCGCCGTCTACCAGGCCTTCGCCCGATTCCGGGACACGCTGGCGGGAGCCGGCGGCTACCTCGGCGAGCGGGCCGCGGACCTCGACGACGTCAGAGATCGGGTGATCGGGCTGCTCACCGGCATACCCATGCCGGGCATACCGTCGCAGCCCGCGCCGCCCGACGAGCCGGGCGGCGCGCCCCAGCCGTACGTGCTGATCGCGCATGACCTGGCCCCGGCCGACACGGCGCTGCTGACGAAGGACCTGGTCGCCGCGTTCGTCACGGAGAAGGGCGGGCCCACCAGCCACACCGCGATCCTGGCCCGGGCGATGGGCGTGCCCGCCGTCGTCGGCTGCCGGGGGGCGACCGGCATCCGGCCCGGCACGCGCGTGCTGGTCGACGGGACCTCCGGCGAGGTACGCGTCGAGCCGCCGGAGTCCGAGGTGACCGAGCGGGCCGCGCGGTCCGGCCGGGCGGCCGTCCAGCAGAGCGGCGGCCCCGGCCGGACCAGCGACGGGCACGCGGTGCCGCTGCTGGCCAACATCGGCGGCCCGGCCGACCTCGACGCGGCGCTCGCCCACGGCGCCGAGGGCATCGGGCTGTACCGGACCGAGTTCCTCTTCCTCGGCAGGGACCAGGAGCCGTCGGCCGACGAGCAGAAGCGGGCCTACCGGGCCGCCCTGGAGGCGTTCCCCGGCCGGGCGGTCGTGGTGCGGGTCCTGGACGCCGGGGCCGACAAGCCGCTCGCCTTCCTGCCGCCTCCCGACGAGGAGCCGAACCCCGCGCTGGGCGAGCGGGGACTACGGCTGTTGCGCGGCCATCCGGAGGTGATGGAGGCGCAGCTCGACGCGCTCACCGCCGCCGCCGAGGGCACCTCGGCCAAGCTCATGATCATGGCCCCGATGGTCACCACCGCCGAGGAGGCCTCCTGGTTCGCGGGCATGTGCCACATCAGAGGCGACGCGCCCGCGGGTGTGATGATCGAGATCCCGGCGGCGGCGCTGCGCGCGGAGAGCCTGGTCACCGTGGTCGACTTCGTCTCGATCGGCACCAACGACCTCGCCCAGTACACCTTCGCCGCCGACCGGCAGCTCGGCACGCTGGGCGCGCTGCAGGATCCGTGGCAGCCCGCGCTGCTCGACCTCATCCACCGCACCGCGACCGCGGCCTCCGACAACGGCAAGCCGTGCGGGATCTGCGGCGAGTCGGCCGCCGATCCGCTGCTGGCCTGCGTGCTCGTCGGGCTCGGGGCGACCTCGCTGTCGATGACGGCCACCGCGCTGCCCGCCGTACGGGCCGCGCTGGCGGAGCACACGCTCGACCAGTGTCAGCTCGCCGCGCAGGGCGCCCGGGGGATGGAGACGCCCGCGCACGCCCGCGCCGCGGCCCGCTCCCAGCTGCCGGGGCTCGCCCGGCTGGGACTGTAGGAATTCCACCGGGGGGATTCCACCGGGGGGATTCCACCGGGGGGATTCCACCGGGGGGATTCCACTGGGGGGATTCCACCGGGGGGATTCCACTGGGGGGATTCCACTGGGGGGATTCCACCGGCGGGATTCCACCGGCGGGATTCCACTGGGGAGATTTCGCCGGCGGGATTCCACCGGCGGGATTCCACTGGGGAGATTTCACCGGCGGGATTTCACCAAGGGCGATTTCGACGCCGTGCGCGGCCCGCGCACGGCGTCGCGTCGATACGGTTGGGAACATGGTTGGACGGATCGGCGCGGCGGGCCTGCTGGTGATCGCTCTCTCGGCGTGCGCCGGAGGCGGTGGTTCGGCCGATGCGGCGCCGACGGCGAAACCGGCAGCGCCCACGACCGCCGCCCCCTCCACGCCCCCGGCCGGCCGGGCTCCCGCGCAGGGCGACGAGGTGCGCCGGGTGCTGTCCCGGATGAGCGTCGAGGAGAAGGTCGGCCAGCTGTTCATGCCGGTCCTGTACGGCACGTCGGCCGACACCGTCTCGGGCGAGAACCAAGCCAGATACGGCGCCCAGACCCCGGCCAAGGTGATCGCCCGATACCACCTCGGCGGCGTCATCCTCTTCCCCGCCAACGTCCAGAGCGTCGGCCAGGTGGTCAGGCTGACCAACGGGATGCAGCGGGCCTCGCCGAAGGTGCCGCTGCTCATCGGCACCGACCAGGAGAACGGCCTGGTGTCCAGGATGTCCGCGGTGATGACGCCCTTCCCCGGCGCCTCGCAGGTCGGGGCCACCCGCGACGCCGCCATGTCGCGGGCCGTCGCCAGGGCCACCGGCAAGGAGCTGCGCGCCGTCGGCGTCAACCTCGACTTCGCGCCGGTCGCCGACGTGAACGTCAACCCGCGCAACCCGGTCATCGGCAAGCGGGCCTTCGGCGACGACCCGGTCCAGGTCGCCACCATGGTCTCCGCCGCGGTCAAGGGCTTCGGCGACGCCGGGATCGCGGCCACCGCCAAGCACTTCCCGGGCCACGGCGACACCAGCGTCGACAGCCACACCGGGCTGCCCGTGATCAAGCACACCCGGGCCGAGTGGGAGAAGATCGACGCGCCGCCGTTCAAGGCCGCGATCGCCGCGGGTGTCGACGCCGTGATGAGCGCCCACATCGTCTTCCCCAAGCTCGACCCGTCGGGCGACCCCGCGACCCTGTCCAAGCCCATCCTGACCGGGCTGCTCCGCGGCAAGCTCGGCTTCAAGGGCGTGATCTCGACCGACGCCCTCAACATGGACGGAGTGCGCAAGAAGTACGGCGACGGCGAGGTGGCCGTGCGGGCCGTCCAGGCCGGGGCCGACCTGCTGCTCATGCCGTACGACTTCCCGAAGGCGTACAACGCGGTGCTGGCCGCGGTGAGGTCGGGCAAGATCAGCGAGCGGCGGCTCGACGAGTCGGTCACCCGGCTGCTCACGCTCAAGAAGGCCCGCGGCATCCTGCACGAGGCGCCCGTCGCGTCGGCGGAGCGGGCGGCCAAGGTGCTGCGCTCGGCCGAGCACCGCAAGCTGGCCGCCCGCGTCACCCGCGCCGCCCACGCGGCGCGTTAGTGCTCGCCGTGTAACCCGCTGGCCACGTACATCGCGGCCAGCATGGCGAACAGATACGCCTGCAGAAACTGGATGAACATCTCGAACGCGGTCAGCAGGATGGTCATCGCCACGCCGAGCAGCCCGAGCCCGGCGCCGAGCGGCGTGAGCCGTTCGAACACGAACCAGAAGCCGACCGCGCTGAAGAACGCCAGCAGGATGTGCCCGGCGAACATGTTCGCGAAGAGCCGGATGAAGTGCGTGAACAGCGAGGTGACCAGCACCTCGGCGAGGATCAGCGGCGCGTAGATCGAATACGCCCACCACGGCAGGCCGGGCAGGTACACGATGCCCTTCAGGTAGCCGAGCACCCCGTGGTGCCTCACGCCCAGGTAGAGCTTGAGCACGTACACGCTGACGGCCACCACCAGCGGGAAGGCGATGTGCGCGGCGACGGGGAACTGGATGAGGGGGATGACGCCCATCAGGTTCCAGATCAGCACGGTCAGGAAGATCGTGAACAGCAGGCCCATCCACCGGTCGGCGTCCTTGCCGAGGCTGGGCCGGGCGACCTGGTCGCGGACGAACACGTAGGCGTACTCGCCGAGGTTCTGCCAGCCGCGCGGCACGAGCTTCGGCCTGGCGAAGGCGGCCCAGCACAGCGCGATGACGACCACGGAGCTGAGCAGGGCGATCAGGACGGGTTTGGTGAACCATTCCGGTCCGCCGGCGAAGATCGGCGGGAGGTCGAACAGCTCAAGGCCGGGGGCCTTGAACTCGTCTGGGGAGGTGATCAGGATCGTCGTTCGCACGGCGGTCCTCTCTGTCGGACGAGAACGGATCATCACCCTAACCGGGTGAATCGGTGATCCTTTATCCCGGTTTTCAGCGGTCGGCGAGGGCCGTGCGACGCTCTAATCTAGAGCGGGTGTCCGATCGAGGAGGCAGCGTGGTCACAGGTGTTCTGATCGACTGGGGTGGGGTGCTGACGACCAGCATGTCCGACTCCATCAGGCGCTGGATCGTGGCAGATCGCATCGACGACGCCCACTACCGCGACGTGATGGGCGAGCTCGTCTTCCACGCCTACAACGGTGACGGCGAGACCCTCGTGCACGCGCTCGAGCGCGGCGAGATCGACGGCGCCACGTTCGAGCGCGACCTGGCCGCCCGGCTGCGGACCGTCGACGGCGGGCCGCCCGTGGCCGACGGGCTGCTGGAGCGGATGTTCGCCGGGTTCGAGCGGGTCGACGCGATGTACGACATGCTGCGCGACGTCAAGGAGGTCGGCGTCAGGACGTGCCTGCTGTCCAACTCGTGGTCCAACACCTATCCCCGCGAGGGGTGGGACGAGATCTTCGACGCCGTGGTGATCTCGGGCGAGGTCGGCATGCGCAAGCCGGAGCCGCGCATCTTCCAGCACGCGCTCGACCTGGTGGGGCTGCCCGGCGACGCGTGCGTGTTCATCGACGACATCGAGGCCAACATCGTGGCCGCCCAGGCGCTCGGCATCGAGGGGATCCACCACCTCGACGCCGACACGACCATCACGCGACTCGAGACACTCCTCCAACTCTCCCTGCGACGGGCATGATGGTTCCTCCGCACGCTGCGAAAGGCTCCTGATGCGCGTCTACCTGCCGTGCACGCTCCCCGCGCTGGCCCGAGCGGTCGAGGCCGGGGAGCTGGGCCCGGCTCCGCTGACCGGCTACGCGGTGACGCCCGCGCTGACCGAGTGGTACGCCTCGGGTGACACCGAGGAGCTCGAGTACGTCGCCCTCACCGAGGCCGCCCGCGCCTCGCTGCGCATGCTGGCCGCCGACCGCGCCGACGGCCTCGCCGCCGCTCCCCGCCGGGTGGTGGTCGTCGCCGAGGTGCCCGACGCCGCCCTGTCGGTCGGCGCCGAGCTGGAGGAACGCGGCAGGGTACGCGTCGCGGAGGTCGTGCCGCTGGCCAAGGTCGCCTCGGTGCACATCGACGACCTCCAGGCGACCGCTGACGTCGAGGCCGCGATCGCCGCGCTGCCCGCCGCCGACCGGGGCGACGACGACGCGCGCTTCACGGTCGACGGCGCCGAGGCGCACGAGCTCATGTGGTACGCCACGCAGGAGATCCCCGACCTCCTCGGCTCTTAGCGGGACCGGGCGAACGCCATGTGCGCGTGGGGCGGCGTTCAGCGCGCGTCCCGCGGAATGCCGGGCCCGGCGGCTAGGCTGAATGGGATATGACAAAGCACATCATCTGGGATTGGAACGGCACCCTCTTCCACGACATCGACGCCGTGGTGGGAGCCACCAACGAAGTCTTCAGGTCCTACGAGCTGCCCCTGCTCGATGCCGACGGGTTCCGCGCGGTCTACACGCGGCCCATCTGGCTCGCCTACGAACGGCTGCTGGGCCGCCCGCTGGACGAGGGCGAGTGGGAGCTGCTCGACACCGGGTTCCACGACCACTACTTCCGGCTGAGCGTCGCCTGCCGGCTGGCCGCCGACGCCGAGCTCACGCTCACGAGCTGGACAGGCACCCAGTCGCTCTGCTCCATGGCCCCCCACGCCCACCTGGTCCCGATGGTCGACTCCTTCGGCATCACCGGTCACTTCACCAGGATCGACGGGCTGATCGGGGTGACCGGCGGCGAGAAGGCCGCCCACATGACCGTCCACATCCAGGCGCTGGAGGTCGAGCCGGACGAGGTCCTGGTGATCGGCGACAGCGTGGACGACGGGCTGGCGGCCCGGCACGTGGGCGCCAAGGCCGTCCTCTACACGGGCGGCATGACCGCGCGGGCCGAGCTGGAAAGCACCGGCCTGCCGGTCGTCGACACGCTGGCCCAAGCGCTCGACCATGCCTGAATCGCTCGGCCGGGAGCTCTAGCCCCGGGTTGGCCGTACTCTTGCCGCAACCCCTCAGGAGGCAGCCATCAACCGTCTAGTGCTCTGGAACATCGACCTGACCCTGGTCGACGTCGCCATCGTCACCAGAGACGCCTACGCCGAGGCGTTCCGCGCCGTGACCGGGCGCCCGCTGGTCAAGCTGGCTCCGGCGCTGGGCCGGCCGGATTCCGAGATCATCTTCGAGACCCTCGCCGTCAACGGCATCGTGGCCGAGGACGGTCACCTGCCCGCGTTCATCTCCGCGCTGACCTCGGCCTTCGCCGACCGGCGCAGGAGGCTGCCCAAGGAGGGCCGGGTCATGCCAGGGGCCAAGGACGCGCTCAAGGCCGTGGCCCGGCTCGACGGCGTGGTCCAGACGGTGCTCACCGGCACCATCAAGGGCAACGCCGTGCTCAAGCTCCAGGCGTTCGGGCTCGACAAGCACATCGACTTCGAGCTCGGCGGCTACGGCGAGGAGGTCTACCCCAAGGCGACGCTGCTGCAGGTCGCCCAGGGCCGGGCCAAGGCGCGCCTCGGCACCCCGTTCACCGCGGCCAACACCGTCGTCATCGGCGACTCGGCGCGTGACGCGCAGGCCGCCAGGATCGGCGGCGCCGCGATGATCGGGGTGGCCTCGGGCCGGTCGATGGAGGCCGAGCTGCGCGCGGCGGGGGCCGACATCGTGCTGCCCGACCTGTCCAACTCCTCGGAGGTGGTGGCCGCCGTCGCGGGCCTCACCTCGAAGGTGGTGGCCCGCGGGCAGGTCAGCTCAGCGCCTTGAGGAAGCGGGCCGCGATCGGGGCCGCCACGGCCGACCCCGCGCCGCCGCCCTCCACGACGACCGCGAACGCCAGGTCGCCCCGGTAGCCGATGAACCACGAGTGCGCGGGCGGCTCCTTGCCCGAGCCGTACTCCGCCGTGCCGGTCTTGCCCGCCGTACCGGCGGGGAAGCTCACGGCGTGGGCGGTGCCGTCGGTGACGACGGCGGGCATGAGCCGGCGCAGCGCGCGCACCACGCCGTCCTCCAGCGGTCGCGGGCGCAGCGTGTGGTCGGGCATCATCTCCTCGGCGACCAGCCGGGGCGGGCGCCAGGCGCCGTCGGCGATGGCGGCCGCGACCGAGGCCATGTTCAGCGGGCTGGCCAGCACCCTGCCCTGCCCGATCGAGGCGGAGGCCAGGTCGGTGGCGTCCTTCGGCGCCGGAAACTCGGCCCGCACGGCGGGCACGCCCGGTGTGATCGCGGCGCCGAAGCCGAAGCTCCCGGCCACCTCGGCGAGGCGTCCCTCGCCCAGGTCCTTCACCGCCATCGCGCCGAATGTGGTGTTGCACGAGTGCGCGAACGCGTCGCGGAAGGCCAGCGTGCCGTAGTCCTTGAAGCCGGCGTTGTGGAACGGGAAGCCGCCGATGTTCTGCTCGGCGGGGCAGTTGACCCGCTGGTCCGGCTCGACCCCGCCGGCGACCAGGGCGGAGGCCGTGACGACCTTGAACGTCGAGCCGGGCGGGTACTTGCCGAGCAGCGCCCGGTTGAACCCGCCGGGCTTGTTGACCACCGACAGGATCTCGCCGGTGGACGGGCGCAGCGCGACCAGCGAGGCGGGTTTGCCGGAGTCCTCCAGGGCGGTGGCTCCGGCGCGGTGCACCTTGAGGTCGATCGTGGTGGGCAGCGGCTTCTTCTCGCTCACCTCGACCACGGTCTTGACCCGCTCCTCGCCCTGGTAGAGGTCGATCCGTGGCTCGTCTCTCATGGCGAACCTGTCGGGATAGGTCTGTCTGAGCCCCTCGACGAGCTGCTGCACGGAGCCGGGCGCGTCGGGGGTGTCGACGCGGCTGCCGTCGGCGGCCAGCACCGGCATCGCGACGGCCTTCTGGGTGACCAGGCGCAGTGACCTGCCCTGCTTGAGCGA
Organism: Nonomuraea sp. NPDC048916; assembly: GCF_040649575.1. Classification (NCBI taxonomy): domain Bacteria; kingdom Bacillati; phylum Actinomycetota; class Actinomycetes; order Streptosporangiales; family Streptosporangiaceae; genus Nonomuraea; species Nonomuraea sp. NPDC048916. The sequence goes on along the minus strand of NZ_JBEZFS010000015.1, from coordinate 21,748 downwards.
CGGGTTGATGGCGGCCGGGGTCCAGGCGACCTTCCAGCCGCCGTCGCGTTCGACGAGCTTGAGCCGCCCGTCGTACTCCCAGTCCTTGGGGCCGATCAGCTTGGCGTGGAAGCTCACCTCGCCGCCCCGGTCCTCGGCGCTCGCCGGGAAGATCCCGTTGGGCCTGGGCCGGTGGAAGGTGGCCTGGGTGAGCTTGAGGTCCTTGCGGAAGAGCCGGTGCCATCGTTCGAAGTCGGCGGGCGGATCGGCCACCAGCTCGCGCATCGCCAGGTAGTCCTCCGCGGACCAGGCCGTGAGGTACCGGTCGGCGGTCTCCTCGGGCGTGCCCGTCGTGCGCAGCGCCCAGAACGTCCCCCCGGCCGCCAGCACGGGCACGAAAATCGCGGCCGTGATCCAGAGCCCCCTGCGCCGCCTTCTCCGCGGAGGGCGCTCCTCTCTAAGGTGTGCGTACATTGTCCCCGTTTGTGGTGCCATGGGAGAGAGGACAGCAGAGGTCGCTTATGCGTGTCCAATATTGATATGGGCACTTCGGCGATATAAATCTGGCTATAGTTGCTGGTCGTGGATCTCGTCCGGCACCTCCGCTACTTCGTCGTGGTGGCGGAGGAGCTCCACTTCGGCAACGCGGCGATCCGGCTCGGCATCGCCCAGCCGCCGCTCAGCCAGCGGATCAAGCGGCTGGAGCAGGAGCTCGGCGTGCGGCTCTTCGACCGCTCCGCCCGCCAGGTCCGGCTGACCGAGGCGGGCCGGCGGTTGCTCGGCGAGTCCCGCGAGATCGTGGCCCGCGTCGACCGGCTGCACGAGCTCGCCCGCCACGGCGAGGGCGCGGTGCTGAAGATCGGTGTCCCGCCCGACCTGGCCGCCGCCGTGATCGCCGAGCTGGTCGCCGGCTTCCGCGAGACCAGGCCACAGGTGCGGCTCGCGCCCGCCGAGATCTGGACGGCCGACCAGGTGACCGCGCTCACGGACGGCACGATCGACGTCGGCGTCGTCCGCCACCCGATCACCGCGCCCGGCCTGCACTTCGGCCAGATGCTGGTGCAGTCGCAGGGAGTGCTGCTGGCCGGCGACCACCCCCTCAGCCGCGCGAGCGAGCTGCACCTGGCCGACCTGACAGGGCAGGAGCTGCTGCTGCCACCTCGCGAAGGGGAGCCGGGCCTGCACGCCGAGGTGCTGGTCGAATGCCGCCGCCACGGGTACGTGCCCGCCCGGGTGCACGAGGGCGCCGGCCTGGGGCTGGTGCTCGCGGGGGCAGCGGTCGCCTTCGGTCCCCGGGAGGAGCTGCCGGGGCTGGCCTGGCGGCCGCTGCTAGGCTCGCCGATCGCCTGCCGGTTCTCCACGGCCTGGCAGGTCGCGACCGACGCGGTCACCGGCTTCTCGGCGGTGGCCGTACGAACTCTGAAGGAGCGCGCCGGGATGGCGGACGATGGCGCGGCGCCCGTGCGGCGGGTCAGCCGGCGGCCGGGGGCGCTGGCATGAGCGACTTCGGCGGCCTGTTCCGCGCGGCGGGCGTGACGGGCTGGCTGCACGCCGCCGACCTCGACACGGGCCGGGAAGTGGGGCACGGGTCCGACGATCCGGTGCCGACCGCGTCGGTGTTCAAGGTGCCGCTGCTGGTCGAGTTCTGCAGGCAGGCCGACGCCGGGCTGCTCGACCCCGCCTCGCCGGTGACCGTGGGGGCCGCCGAGCGCACCTTCGGGCCCACCGGGGTCTCGGCGATGCTCGACGACGTCACCCTGTCGCTGCGCGACCTGGCCTACCTGATGATCGCGGTGAGCGACAACACCGCGGCCGACGTGCTGTCCGCCCTGGTCGGGCTCGACGCGGTCAACGCGATGCTGACCGGCTTCGGGCTGCGCGGCACGCACGTGGCGCACACGGTCAGGGACCTCTACCAGAGCATGGCCGACGACACCGGGCACGGCTGGCCGTACCTCGACGTGGAGGAGATCGCCCGGCTGCGCGTGCTCGACCCGCGACACACCAACCGCAGCACGCCGCGCGAGACAGCCGCGCTGTTCGGGCTGATCTGGCGCGACGAGGCCGCCTCCGCCGCGTCGTGCTCCTGGATGCGGACCGTGCTCAACCTGCAGGTCTGGCCGCACCGGCTGGCCTCCGGCTTCCCGTACGACGACGTCGAGGTCAGCGGCAAGACCGGCACGCTGCCGACGCTGCGCAACGAGGCCGGCGTGGTCGAATATCCCGACGGAGGCCGTTACGCCGTCGCCGTCTTCACCCGATCGCTCAGCCCGGCGGTCAACCAGCCGCGCGCCGACGCGGTGATCGGCACGGCCGCGCGTATGGCGGTGGACCACCTACGCAGGTAGCGCGTTATGTGGGGCAGCGGCTATGAATTTCGCCAGGACCAGCGACAGGATAGGAAACATGGTTGTTGAAGGTGCACTCCTCTGGGAACCGACCGATGACATCGTCACGCGCGCCAGGCTGACCCATTACATGGAGTCGCTGGGACGGTCGGGGACAAGCTATGAGGAACTGTGGCAGTGGTCCGTCGACAGTCCTGCGGAGTTCTGGGCGTCGATCTGGGACTACTTCGGGGTGATCGGCGAACGTGGTGACGGGCCCGTCATCACTGGGACGATGCCCGGCGCCGGATGGTTCACCGGAAGCAGCCTCAACTACGCGGAGAACGCGCTGCGCCACGAGGACGGCACCGCGCTGGTGTTCGTCTCCGAGGACGGCGCCCGCCAGGAGATGTCCCGCGCCGAGCTGCGCGAGGAGGTGGCGCGCGTCAGAGCCGGCCTGGTGCGGCTCGGCGTCCGGCGCGGCGACCGGGTGGCCGGCTACCTGCCGAACATCCCGCAGGCCCTGATCGCCTTCCTGGCCACCGCGTCCCTCGGCGCGATCTGGTCGGCCGGATCGCCCGACTTCGGCGTGCCGAGCATCGTGGACCGGTTCAGGCAGATCGAGCCCAAGGTGCTGATCGCGGTCGACGGCTACCACTACAACGGCAAGGGCTACGACCGCTCGGCGGCGGTCAACGAGATCGCCGCGGAGCTGCCCTCGCTCCGCGCCACCGTGTGGATCCCCTACCTGGCCGCGGCCGGGGAGGGGCGGCCGCCGCAGCGGGCCGAGCCGGCCCCGGCCCACACCATCACCGTGCCGCACGGCGAGGTGATCGGCTGGGAGGGGCTGCGGGCCGAGCCGGGGCCGCTGGAGTTCGAGCGGGTGCCGTTCGACCACCCCCTGTGGATCCTCTACTCCAGCGGGACGACCGGGCTGCCCAAGCCGATCGTGCACGGGCACGGCGGCATCGTGCTGGAGCACCTCAAGTCGCTCTCCTTCCACCAGGATCTCGGTGAGGGGGACGTGTTCTTCTGGTACACCACCACGGGCTGGATGATGTGGAACTACCTCATCGGAGCCCTGCTGGTGGGGGCCACTCCCGTGCTCTACGACGGCTCGGCCGCCTACCCCTCGGCTGCCGTGCTGTGGCGGATCGCCGCCTCCGAGCAGGTGACCTACTTCGGGGTCGGGGCGCCGTACATCATGGCCTCGCAGAAGGCCGGCATCCACCCCGAGGGCCTGGAGCGGCTCCGGGGCATCGGCTCCACCGGGTCGCCGCTGCCGCCGGAGGGGTTCTCGTGGGTGGCCGCGGAGCTGCCCGGGATCCCGCTCGGGTCGTTCTCCGGCGGCACCGACGTGTGCACCGGGTTCGTCGGCGCGACCATGCTGCACCCGATCCGGGCGGGGATCATCCCGTGCCGTTCGCTGGGGGCCAGGGTGGAGTCGTACGACCCCGACGGCAGGCCGGTCGTGGGGGAGGTCGGCGAGCTGGTGATCACCTCGCCGATGCCCTCGATGCCGGTGATGTTCTGGAACGACGCGTCCGGCGAGCGCTATCGCGAGAGCTACTTCGACGTCTACCCCGGGGTGTGGCGGCACGGCGACTGGATCAAGATCGACGAAGACGGCAGCTGCGTGATCTACGGCCGCTCCGACTCCACGCTCAACCGGGGCGGCGTCCGGATGGGCACCAGCGAGTTCTACCGGGTCGTCGAGCGGTTCGAGGAGATCGCCGACAGCCTGGTGATCGACACCGGGCAACTCGGCCAGGAGGGGCGGCTGCTGCTCTACGTGACGCTCGCCGAGGGCGCCGAGCTCACCGACACGCTGACCGGCGCCCTGTGCGCGGCGCTGCGCCAGGAGCTGTCACCCCGGCACGTGCCCAACGAGATCCACGCGGTGCCCGGCATCCCGCGCACCCTGTCGGGCAAGAAGCTCGAGGTGCCGGTCCGCAGGATCCTCCTCGGCACCCCCGTCGAGCAGGCGGCCAACCCCGACGCCATGGCCAATCCCGAGGTGCTGCGGCACTTCAGACCCTGAGCGGTCGCAGCGCCTCGCTCCAGGCCACGACCTGGTCCAGCATCGTGGTGACCGCGTCCTCATGGCGGGCCGCCGGCTTGAACACGGTCATCTGCTCGAAGTCGGTGTACAGCGACAGCGCGACCTGGGCGGGCACGTCGGCGACCTTGACCCGGCCGAGCACCTGCCTGAGGTGCTCGGCCGCCCGCACCCCGCCGTCCACGCCGTAGCCGACGAACCCGGCGGCCTTGTCGGCCCACTCGAAGTAGAGGTAGTCGATCGCGTCCTTCAGCGCGCCCGAGGTCGAGGAGTTGTACTCCGGCGTGACGAACACGTAGCCGTCGAACGAGTCGATCCGCTCCGCCCATGCCCTGGTGTGCGCGTGCTCGTACACGCCCATCGCGGCCGGCCAGCTCTCGTCCAGGTGAGGCAGCTTGAAGTCCCTCAGGTCGACCACCTCGTACTCCGCGTCACCTCGCTTGGTGGCCAGATCGTGCACCCAGGCGGCGACGTTCTCGCCGTTGCGGACGGGTCGGGTGCTGCCGATGATGATGCCGATCCGGGTCATCGCGTGCCTTTCGGAATGATGATGATCTTGCCGCGGGTCCGGCCGGACTCCGCTCGGCGGTGGATGTCGTGCAGGCTGGTCAGCGGGTGCGACTCGGCGATCTCGACGACCAGCCGCCCCGCGTCGATCAGGGCCACGAGCTCGGCGAGCTGCCCAGGATCGTTGCGGCTCACGAAGTGGGTGGCCAGGGGAGAGTCGATCGGGGTGGCGACGGTGACGATCACCCCGTCCGGCCGCACCAGGGAGGCCAGCTGGCCGGCGGCCTCCGGGGTGATGCCGGCGAGGTTCAGGACCACGTCCATCTCGCCGGGTAACGGGCTCGCGGTGTAGTCGACCACCTCGTCCGCGCCCAGCCCGCGCACCGCGGCCCGGCTGCGGGGCGAGGCGGTGGCGATCACCGTGGCGCCCGCCCGCTTCGCCAGCTGGACGGCGAAGAGGCCGATCCCGCCACCCGCGCCGTTGACCAGCACCCGCTGGCCGGGAGTGACGCGGGCATGCTCGAAGACGGCCTGCCAGGCGGTGAGCCCGGCGACGGGGATGGCCGCGGCGTCCTGCGCGGAGATCGTTTCGGGCGCCCTGGCCAGCTCGCTCGCCGGGGCCACCGTGTACTCCGCCGCGGTGCCGTTCACCAGGCCGATCACCCGGTCACCCGGGGCGAACTCCGTGACGCCCGCGCCGGTCTCGACGACCGTGCCCGAGACGTCCCAGCCCAGCGTGTGCGGCAGGGTGACGGGCAGCACGCCGTGGAGCAGCCCGGCCCGCAGGCCGACCTCCGACGGGTTGAACGAGGTGGCCGCCACCTCGATGAGCACCTCGCCGGGGCCCGGCCGGGGCCTCGGCACCTCGTCATAGCGGATCACCGACGCCTCGCCGTACTCGTGGATCCGCGCCGCGCGCATCATGTTGTCCGCTTCGCGGAAGGCGTGCGCGTGGTCCCGCGCCCAGTCCCGGCCTGGCCGGCCTGGGTGAGTGACTCGGGGCCGGTGAGGACGTGGGTGGCACCGTGGTGACCGTCGTCGAGGAGCGCGCGCACCGCGACGGCCGCGATGTCCCGCTCGTCCACCGGCGACATGGCGGCATTCCCGTACGACTCGCGGACGACCCCCGCCCGCACCTGGTCGGCCCACCGCAGGGTGTTGGCCGCGAAGGCGTGCGGCCGCAGGATCGGCCACTCCAGCCCCGACCGTCCGACCAGCCGCTCGATCTCGCGCTCGTGGTTGCGTACGGCGGCGGAGGAGAGGTAGACGACGCGCCGGGCCCGTTGGGCGACCACCTCCAGCACCGCTCCGGCGCCCTCCGCCGTGCCGAAGGGCCAGACCAGGAACACCGCCTCCACGCCGTCGAGTGCGTCCACCAGGGATTTCGGATCTCTCAAATCACCTGTGAATCCAGATATCCCGGGATCGCGGGTCAGTGCTCCGACCTCGACTCCCGCCTCTCTCAACCGAGCGACCACGTGACGACCGACCCTGCCTGTCGCCCCTGTCACCAGGACCACGCTCATGGGAACCTCCTTCGCTGGTAAACCGTAGGAGGCTCAGGTGAGATAACCAATGCGCTGAAGTCTGCTCTTTATACGTGTTCGTCTCGCCGGGTAGACTCTCGATGTGGACGTGCTCAGTGACGTGATGGCCATCGTGCGCACCGGACGGCCCCGCTCCGCGCGGGTCGAGTGGCATGCCCCCTGGGGCCAGCGGTTCCCCTCGTCGCCCGGTTCGGCGGGCTTCCAGGTGATCCTCCAGGGCTCCCCTTGGCTGATCCCGCCCACGGGCGACCCGATAGCGCTCGGCGTCGGCGACGTGATGTTCTTCCCCCACGGGCACGGCTACGCGCTGGCCGACAGCCCGGCGACGCCGCTCGCCGAGTCGGCCTGCGACCCCGGCGACGAGGCGTGCCTGTTCGGCTCGGCGTCCTTCCCGGGCCCCGGCGCGGCCACGGTCATGCTCTGCGGCGGCTACCAGCTCGATCCCAGCCGGAGCCACCCGATCCTGCGTGAGCTGCCGGAGCTGATCCACCTGCCGGCCCACCTCGGCCACCGCCCCGAGCTCCGCGCCGCAGTCGAGCTGCTGGGCGGCGAGATCGCCAACCCTCGCCTGGGCGCCGACACCGTCGTGGCGTCACTGCTCGACACGCTGCTGCTCTACATCCTGCGGGCCTGGTATGACACGGGCCCCGGCCGGTGCCAGGTCAGCGGATGGGCCGCGGCCCTGGCCGACCCGGCGATCAGCGCCGTCCTCGACGCCGTCCACGACGACCCCGCGCACCCGTGGACGCTGCCGTCGCTGGCCGACCTGGCGGGCCTGTCCCGGGCGGCCTTCTCGCGCCGCTTCACGACCCTGGTCGGGCAGTCGCCGATGGCCTACCTCACCTGGTGGCGGCTGGCGACCGCCGGCCGCCTGCTGCGTGAGTCGGACGCCCCGCAGGCCGAGGTGGCGACGCGCGTCGGCTACGGCTCGGAGTTCGCCTTCGCCAACGCCTTCAAACGTCACTACGGCGTCGCTCCCGGCAGATACCGTCGCGAAGGCTGCCCGCGGCCTCCGGGGCCGGTGGACGGCGGAGAGGTCGTGGCGGTGGGCTGAACCGGCGGCGTCAGGCCAGGCCGCCGTTGGCGTAGACGGTCTGGCCGTTGATCCAGCGGGCCGGGCCGGCCAGGAAGGAGACGATCTCGGCGGCGTCCTCGGGCCTGCCGAGGCGCTCCAGCGGGGTCATGTGGGCCATCTGGTCGATGGTCCCCTCGTCCTTGCCGCGCAGGAAGAGAGGCGTCGCCGTGGGCCCGGGCGCCACGGCGTTGACCGTGATGTCACGGCCGCGCAGCTCCTTGGCGAGCACCAGGCTGATCGCGTCGACCGCCGCCTTGCTCGCCGCGTAGGCGGAGTAGGTGGGCAGGGCGAGCTTCGTCACCGAGGTGGAGAAGTTGATGATCGCCCCGCCCCGGCGCATCCGGCGGGCGGCCTGCTGGGCGACGACGAAGGTGCCGCGGACGTTGGTGCGGTGCATGCGGTCGAGGTCGGCGAGATCCAGCTCGGCCACCAGGGCGAGGATCATGATGCCGGCCGCGTTGACGACCACGTCGACCCCGCCGAACTCCCGCTCGGCCGCGTCGAAGGCCTGCTCGACCGCCTGCTCGTCGGCCACATCGGCCTGGACGGCGATCGCCGAGCCGCCTGATGCGGAGATCGAGTCGACCACGTCACCGGCCGTTGCCTTGTTGCCCGCGTAGACTATGACCACGGACTGGCCGTCGGCCGCCAGACGCTCGGCGACCGCCCGGCCGATGCCGCCCGATCCGCCGGTGACGATCGCCACGCGGCGGTCCTGCTCGCTGCTCTGAGTGCTCATGGTGCCCGCTCCCCGGTCGATGGTGCTCAGACCGCTAACAGTTCCACATTAGCAACGCTAACGTAAACGACGCTAACAAGTCTCTGTTATCGTCGATACCATGAATGAACGGGCGGCGAGTGAACGGACGGCCAGGGAGCGGATCGTGGCGGCGGCCGCCGGTCTGCTGACCGAGGGCGGCATGGACGCCGTGTCCACCCGCTCGGTGTGCGCCGCCGCCGGCGTCCAGGCGCCGACCATCTACCGGCTCTTCGGCGACAAGCAGGGGCTGCTCGACGCCGTCGCGAGCCACGGCTTCGCCACCTACCTGACGGCCAAGACCGCGCGGCGGCCGAGCGACGACCCCGTGCGCGACCTGCGCCACGGCTGGGACCTGCACGTCGAGTTCGGCGTCGCCAACCCCGCCTACTACACGCTGATGTACGGCAGGTCGCGCCCCGGAGCCGAGCCGCCGGCGGCGCGTGAGGCGGCCGCCATCCTGCGCGGGCTCGTCCACCGCGTCGCCGAGGCGGGCCGCCTGCGGGTTCCCGTGGAACGCGCGGCCCAGATGATCCACTCGGCCGGTTGCGGCGTCACGCTCACCCTGATCGCCACCGAGCCGCGGCACCGCGATCCCGAGCTGTCGGAGCTCACCCGCGAAGCCGTGCTGGCCGCCGTGACGACCCCCGCTCCGGGCGAGCCGGGCCCGCCCGAGACCGCCGATCCGCTGGCGCGCGGCGCGATCGCCCTGCTGGCCGCGCTGTCCGCGCCGCCGGGCCCGCCCGGCCCGTCCGGGCCGGACGGCCCGTCCGGGCCATCCGGGCCGTCCGGGCCGTTCGAGCCGCCGGGGCCGCCGGGGCCGTCCGGGCCGTTCGAGCCGCCGGGGCCGCCGGGGCCGCCGGGGCTGTCCGGGCTCGGGCCGTCCGCGCCGCCGGACGCCGGCCTGCCGCTGTCGGCCGCCGAGCGCGGCCTGCTCACCGAGTGGCTGAACCGCATCGCCGACCCGCATCGCCGGCCGGCGTCGTCCACCGGAAGCCAGTCGTCCACCGGAAGCCAGTCGTCCACCGGAAGCCAGTCATCGACTGGAAGCCAGTCGTCTACTGGAAGCCAGTCGTCTACTGGAAGCCAGTCGTCTACCGGAAGCCAGTCATCGACTGGAAGCCGGTCCGCGTCGTCGAGGGGAAAAGGAGAGGCGCCCCGCTGAGCAGTGGTGAAACGATGTGGCGCATGCGTCACTGGCCACTGTTCGACCTGTCCGTGACCACGCCGCGGCTGGAGCTGCGCTACCCCTCGCTCGCCGACCTCGACGAGCTGGCAGAGCGGGCGGCCGAGGGCGTGCACGAGACGGGGACGATGCCCTTCCTGGTCCCCTGGACCGACGCCGAGCCGGAGGAGCGGGCCAGGAGCACCGTCCAATACCACTTCCGGCAGTGGGCCGAGTTCGGCCCGGCGAGGTGGTCCGTCGACTTCGTGGCCGTCCTCGCGGGCCAGGTCGTGGGCACTCAGGGGGTCAGCGCGGCCGACTTCCCCGTCCTGCGCGAGGTCAAGTCGGGGTCCTGGGTGGGGCAGCGCTTCCAGGGGCGCGGCCTCGGCACCGAGATGCGCGCGGCCATGCTGCACCTTGCCTTCGCGGGGCTGGGCGCCGAGTACGCGACGACGGAGGCGTTCGAGGACAACCCCGCCTCCCTCGCGGTCACCGAGAAGTCCGGCTACCGCGACGACGGCGTCACACGCCACGTGCGCCGGGGCGAGGTGGCGGTCACCCGGCGCTTCCGCCTCGCCCGTACGAACTGGACACCCATGGAGGGCGTCCGGATCCACGGGCTGGAGGCATGCCTGCCGCTGTTCGGCCTGGAGAAACTTCAGCGGGCCGAGTGAGACGGCCCGGCCCTCCCGGGGGCGCCCCAGGCCGGCACCGGGCTGTCCGCGGTGGCCACGAGATCCACCGGCCGCCCGGCCGGCACCGGGCTGTACGCGGTGGCCGCGAGATCGCCCGGCCGCCCGGGCGGGCCGGGCCCGGTCAGCCCGTCCTCACCATCGCGGTCTCGGCCAGGCGCAGGGCCAGCGCGGGGCACATGTCGACCGCCCGTCGCGCCTCCTTGGCCATCCAGCCGGGCACGGTCCTGAACGACGGGAAGCCGTAGTCGTCCAGGTTGACGAACTCCGGCAGGAGGTGCGCGCACAGGCCGTGGCCCTGGCACCGGGTCCAGTCCACGTCCAGGCGATACTCCGGCTCGTTCTCGGGCTCGGGCAGCGGCAGCACGCCGCGCACCGGCCGGCCGCACGACCCGTAGTCGCGGTGCAGCGCGATGTCGGCCTCGAACGCCTCCAGCGCCGACAGCACGAACCTGGCCGTGCCGTCCGGGTGGAAGCAGGCGCCGCGACGTTCGACCGCCCGTACGGAGCGCCTGATGGCGTCCTGCGAGCCGCTGCCGTCGGTCAGCGCGAGCATCTGCCGGGCGATGTCCGGCAGGCCGAGCCGGCACGGGCCGCACTGGCCGGACGACTGGGCGGCCAGGTAGGCGGTGACCCTGGCCGCCTCGCCCAGCGGGCAGGTGTTCGCCCCGAGCGGCACCACGATGCCGGCGCCCAGCTCGCCTCCGGCCTTCTTCATGCCCTCGCGCGAGATCACCGCGGAGACGGCCATCTCGGGGCTCAGGAACGCGCCGTGGTAGCCGCCGATCAGCACCCCGTCGCCGGGCTCCGCGTCGCACAGGTCGAGCACGTCGGCCAGCATGGTGCCGGCAGGGACCTCCACGACCGCGTTGGTCGCGGCGCCGCCGCTCACGCTGAGCAGCACGGTGCCGGGCTCTCTGCTCGTGCCGACCTCGGCGTACTTCTGTGGTCCCAGCTCGGCGAGCAGGGCGAGCTGCGCGTACGTCTCGGTGTTGGACAGGAGCGTCGGCAGCCCGTCCACACCACTCGTGCTGGCGCGGCGCTTGCGACCGGGAGGCACTGCCTCCTCGCCGTTCACGCCGCGGACGAGCGCGCCGCCCTCGCCGGAGATGAACCTCTCCTGCAGGCCGACCACCCGGATCCGGATGTGGCTCTCCTTGGCGCCCGCCACGTTGGCGGCGCGCCGCTCGGCCACGGCGGCGGAGATCGACGCCTCGGCCAGCTCGCCCGCGACCGTGGCGACGACCACCTCGCGGGCGTTCAGCGCTTCGGCGGCGAGGATCGCGCCGTCGAGCACCTGGTGCGGCGTGCGGACGAGCAGCATGGCGTCCTTCGAGCTGGCCGGCTCGCCTTCGGCGCCGTTGACCAGCACCACGCTCTCCTTGGCGCCGGCCGCGTCGGCGACCGCCCGGAGCTTGCGGCCGAACGGGAACGCCGCCCCGCCCCTGCCGCGCATGTCCACCTCGTTGACCTGGGCGATGAGAGTTCCCACGTCCTGGGCGACGGGCTGGCCGTGCAGGGTGCGGTGGGCCGGCAGGTCCAGCCGCCTCGTGTGGTCCAGCCCGGCGGTCAGCCGGGCGGGGCCCACGCGTAAAACGTTCGGTGCCTTGTGCGGGATCACGGCTGCTCCTGGCGGTCGATGGGGGGTGTCATCCCGCCTCCCGGTACTTACGCCGGGCGGCGTCGAGGCTCACTGGAGCGTTGATCTCCTCGGGGCGCTCGATCGGCGAGTCGTCGACCTCGAGCAGGCCCACGGGCTCCGGCATGGCGGGCGGCCTGCGGAGCGTGGCCAGCACGCGTACCAGCAGGGCGGAGCCGACCGCCACCAGGCAGGCCACGTACGACCAGGTCACCCAGCGCTCGGCGGACCGGCCGGCGGTCAGGCCGTGCAGGATCGCCACCGGCCAGGCCAGATACGACCCGGCGTGCAGGATCCGCCATACCCAGGGCCTGCCCGTCACGGCGAACCGCCCGCGGATGATCCCCGTGACGATGATGAGGATCATCATGTCGGAGGCCAGCGCGCCGAACCCGATCCAGATCCCCGCCACCGGGATCACCGCCGCGGCCGGCGGCACGTGCCCGAGCGTGATCATGAGTGTCACGTGCGTGGCGAGGTAGGCCAGGCCGATCGCGGCGGTGGCCCGGTGCGCGAGTTGCGCCCGGACCCGGTTGGCGGGGGAGAGGAAGACTTTCTCGGTGGTGAGCAGGCCGAGCGCGACGGTCGCGGTCAGCAGCACGAGGGCGAAGACGCCCGCGTAGAACTCAAGGAAACCCACCCCGCGACCGAGCAGCGCCATGCCGCTGTTGGTCAAGGTCAGCGCGAACGCCGACAGCAGCAAGGCCGCGATCGAGGCGCTCGCCCCGAGCCGGACGTTGCGCGAGTCCAGCTTCGTCGGGGCGTGCAGGGGGTGTCGTCTGTGGAGCATCGGTTTCGTTTCCCTCCAAGGTCGGTTGAGGGTGCGACTCGGGAGGGTCGGGCTTGTCTCGCGCCGCCGCCCGACCGGCTTCGCCCGTCCGGTCCCGCCGGCCCGGACCGCCGCCTCCGGCGAGCCGTCGGACCGGCCCCTCGGGACGGGGGCCGGCCGTCTCGGCCGAGCCCGCGGAGGCGGGCTCTGGACGCCGGTGCGGCGGGAGGGTGGTGTGGGCCGGCGGGACCGGGGCGGTTCGGGGAAGGGCCTGGCCAGATCAGCAGCGGCGGCCCCTGTTGATGCAGTTGACCACGAAGGACATCAGCCGATCGGGCATGACGTTGGCGAAGTCCGCGTGGTCGGTGACGGGGTTGTGGAGTTGTTCGGGGAAGGCGTCCAGGGCGTACGACGGACCCTGGGGCACCGTGTAGGTGAGCGTCATCCGGAGTTGCGGAACCGCTCGGGTGCCCTGCGGGCAGGCCCCACCCTCGCCTGGGAAGACGATGTGCGTGCGGTGGTTGGCGCTGTCGGTGTTCTGACCGTCCCAGCAACTGGGGAAGTCCAGAATACGGGTGACCTGGCTACCACGCGGGCAGAGTGGATATTTGGTAGTAATCCGGTTGGTGAAGCCGGTGCACGTCCACGCGGCGCGGGCGTTGGCCCCGCCGTTCGTGGCGGCCTTGGCGTCACCGGTGATGATCCGCAGGAACCTCGGCATCGCGGTCACCCGGCTGGTCGCGTTGCCCCTGAACTGGAGCGTCACGGAGCGGGGCCGGAGCACCCGGCCGACGTTGCCGTCCGGGTCCTCGGTGTTGACGTCCACCTTGCGGTCGCGGATGACCGGCCAGAAGTAGGTCGACCTGTCGCCGAGCCGGCAGGTGGTGCCGGCGGCGGCCAGGCTCTCGTCGGTCGAGAACGCGTCCGTCGACAGGTTGCCCACGTAGTCGTGCAGGTGGTGCGCCCCGTTGCTCACGCCGGGGGCGACGATGAAGTTGTCCGGGTTGTTGTGCCCGTTGCGGTTGGTGCCGCAGGCGGAGACGAACGTGCCGCGCGAGCCGTTCCCGCCGCGCCGCGAGTCGAGCTGGTTGGACGGCGGGACCTGGCGGATGTCGATGAAGTCGGTCACGAACGGGCCGAGGTCGGCGCACTCGTTGTGGTCCTCGTCCTCGCCGGAGCCGGTCGGAGACGGCGACGAGGTGGCGGTCCGCGACGGCTGGCCGCTGGGCCCTCCGGTCGGCTGCCCGCTGTCGGTCGGGCCGACCGTCGGGGTGGGCGTGCGCGTGCTCCGCCGGCGGGAGAGCGGCTGTGCGGACTCGGCCGGCGCCTGCTCCAGGGCCTGATCGTCGGGCTGCTGCTCGGGCTGCGGGGCGGGTTCGAGGGCGCCGCCGCCCGACCCCTGCTGCTCCGTGCCCTGCTGGCCCGTGTCCTGCTGTTGCTCGTCCCGCTGCTGCTGGTCGCCGCCGTCCTGGCCGTCGGGGGCTTGGCCGGCAGGGTCGTCCTGGCCGTCCGGAGCCTGCGTTTCCTGTCCGCGCCGCTGCTGCTGTTGCTGCTGGGACTGTGAGGGCGAGGCGGTGGCCTCAGCCGGGTCGCAGTGATCCGCAAGCGCTGGACCGACGCTGATGACGGCCGCGGACACCAGCCCGCCGGCCACGACGGCCAAGGCGGACACGGCCGCGGCCATGCGTCTGGAACTGCTCATGGTTGTCTCCTAGGATCGACCGCCGCGGGGGCGGGTGGAGTGGCCGATGGAGTCGGGGGCTCGGGAAGCTGGTCGTAGTCGACCAGCCCGGTCGACTCGAGCAGCGTCATGTGTTTCATGACGACGTTCACCGCGTGCTGGCTGAACTTCCTGATCTCGCTGTTGCGGGTGCCTGCCCGTACGCCCGCGACGACGGAGAAGACCTTGCCGTGGGCGGCGCGCAGGAGGTTCGCGAAGTCCCGGTCAAAGGCGGGGCCGCTCTCGGCGGCCAGCTGGGCCATCCAGCTCTGCTGCTCGGGACTGGGCTCGTTGGGGAGCGCGACGCCGAGCCGGGCCGCGTACTGGCGGGTGACCGCGTCCAGTTTGGTGTGGTCCTCCACCAGATGCGCCCCCACCTCTTTGATCCGCTGGGACTCGGCGCGCTCCGCGGTCCACCGGCCGGTGGGAATCTCCCACAGGCCCGCCTGACGTACCTTGACCAGGAGGTCACGGTCCGCCGGCCCGAGCGGGCCGGAGGGCGGCACCGTCCACTGCGCGGATACCGGCGTGGTCATGGGCGGCATGATCAGCAGGATCGCGACGGCGGCGGCCACGGCGAAGGCGCCGAACATGAGGACCTCACCACGCAAAAGCCTGTGCATGATCGGAGGTACGCGGACTTCTCCGGGCCGGTTCACTCATCAACCGGAATAGTCAGAAATGACTGGAGTTATCGGAGTGGCTACCGGACTGATAACGAAGGTGTAAAGATGTGCCCCGTGCTAAGTCACCTCGACGGCAGGTTCGAGAGTGCGGATGCCGAGGCTGAGCATCGCATCGCGGCGCTCTACCAGGAGTTTGGCGGCCCCCTGCTGCGCCACGTACGCAAGTCGACCGGAAACGATCTTCAATGGGCCGAAGACGTCGTGCAGGAGACGATCGTCAGAGCCTGGCGTAACTCGGCAAGACTGCAATGGGAACCGGGCCTCATCTGGGCGTGGCTACTGACAGTGGCCCGCCGTATTGTGATCGACGGACGTCGACGCAAGAGCGTTCGGCCTCACGAGGTCGAGCCACCGGAGGTCGACATGCTCGCGGTCCCTGACGGGTCGGAACGGGCGTTATCGGCGATAGTTGTCGCCGACGCACTGCGCAATCTGTCAGAAGAACACCGCGAAGTCATTGAACAGACCTACCTTCGGGACCGTACGATAAGTGAGGCGGCGGAGATTCTGGGGATCCCGCCCGGCACGGTAAAGTCCAGGTTGTATTACGGGATCCGGGCTCTCCGTGTGCTTCTGCGGGACAAGGGGGTAGCCGGGTAATGCACGAAGGGGTGGCGGCCTACGTTCTCGGCGTCCTCGACGAGGACGAACACGAGGCGTTCGAGCGCCACCTCGACACGTGCCCGTCATGCCAGGCCGAGCTCAAGGAGCTGGCCGATGTTCCCGGTCGGCTCGACGAGCTCAAACATCTCCCCTCCGCCTCCGAAGACGACCCCCCGATGTCCATGTCACGTTGACGTATCTGCCCTTTTCGGGTGGTATCGGTAATGCGGCGCGTTCGTCCGGTCAACGATGACCGGACGATCTGGGGGAGGTGTTCGGTGGGGTCCAACCCTGATGCGGCCATCCCCTCTGACAGGCGGTTCGGTGAGGAAGGCGGTCGCCTCTCCTATGGCGCCTACCTCTGCCTCCCCGGCCTGCTCTCCCAGCAGCGGCCCCAGTCGGAGGCGCCGGACGAGCTGCTCTTCATCACCATCCACCAGGTCTACGAGCTCTGGTTCAAACTCCTCCTGCACGAGCTGGAGGCCGCCCGCGACGCCATGTCCGGCGAGGAGCTCTGGCAGGCCAGGCACCTGTTCCGCCGGGTGCACGCGGTGGAGAGGGTGCTGATCGAGCAGGTCGACGTCCTGGAGACGATGACCCCGCAGGACTTCCTGGAGTTCCGCGCGCAGCTGGCCCCGGCCAGCGGGTTCCAGTCGGTGCAGTTCCGGGAGCTGGAGTTCCTGTCCGGCCTGAAGGATCCCCGCTATCTCGGACGGCTCAAGGACGCCACCGGTGACGAACTCGCCAGGTTGCGCCGTCGGCTGGACGAGCCCACGTTGTGGGATGCTTATCTCACCGCCCTCTCCCAGCGTGGCCTGCCGGTCTCCGACGACGAGATCATGGGCTCGCTGCTGTCCGTGGCGAGGGACCGCAGGTCATACGACGACCTGTGGCAACTGGCCGAAGACCTGCTGACGCACGACGAGACCGCGGCTCAGTGGCGGAAGCGACACGTCCAGATGGTCGAACGGCAGATCGGCACCAAATCCGGCACCGGCGGCTCGACGGGCGCCCCCTACCTGCGCGGTAGGACCACTTTGCACTACTTCCCACTGCTGTGGGAACTAAGAGCCTGCCTGTGAACATGTTGGCAAACCCTCACAAAGGAGTGAGAGCGAAATGCCGCTCGACGAGGCCAAGGATGAGCTGCTCCAGCGGGTCGCGCTGCAGTGCGCGGCCGGCAGCGACCATGTGAGCCCCGAGGAAGCGCTGTCCTTCTTGCGGATCTACTACCGGCACGTCGCCCCCGACGACCTGTTCGACCGCGACCCGGTCGACGTGTACGGCCCCGCGATGTCGCAGAGACAGCTGGCCGAGGTGCGCCCACAGGGCAGGGCGGTGATCAGGGCCTTCACTCCCACCCTCGAGGAGAACGGCTGGGATCCCGGGCACTCGGTGGTGGAGGTCGTCACCGACGACATGTCCTTCCTCGTCGACTCGGTGACGATGGAGCTCGACCGGCAGGGCATCGGCACCTATCTCGTGGTGCACCCCCAGATGCGGGTCCGCCGTGACATGACGGGCCGGATGCTCGGCCGCGGTCAGGAGGACGTCACCGGCCAGATGCAGGTCGAGTCGTGGATACACATCGAGATCGACAAGCAGTCCGACCCCGAGGTGCTCAAGGCGCTCGAGGCCGACCTGGAGCGGGTCCTGTCCGACGTGCGGCACGCGGTCGAGGACTTCGCCAAGATGCGCACCCTGGCCGTGCAGACGGCCGAGGACCTTTCGATCAATCCGCCGCCGCTGGAGCCCGCCGAGGTGGAGGACAGCCTCGACCTGCTGCGCTGGCTCGCCGACGGGCACTTCACCTTCCTCGGCTACCGCGAATACCGCCTGGAGTCCACCGACCAGGGCGACGCGCTGCGGGCGCTGCCCGGCGCGGCGCTCGGCATCCTGCGCGACGACAGGATCGGCTCGTCGAGCTTCTCCGTGCTTCCTCCGGAGGTGCGGGCCAAGGCCCGCGAGAAGCAGCTGCTGATCATCACCAAGGCCAACTCCCGGGCCACCGTGCACCGCGCCGCCTACCTCGACTACATCGGGGTGAAGATGTTCTCCCCCGAGGGGGAGGTGATCGGCGAGCGCCGCTTCCTCGGCCTGTTCACGCACGTGGCCTACAGCGAGTCGATCTCCCGGATCCCGGTGCTGCGGCGCAAGCTGGCCGATGTGCTGGAGATGGCCGGGCTGACGGCCGAGAGCCACGACGGCAAGGACCTGATCGAGATCCTGGAGACGTTCCCGCGTGACGAGCTGTTCCAGACCTCGGTCGACCATCTGCTGCCGATCGCGCTCGGCGTGCTCCGGTTGCGCGAGCGCAAGCAGGTCAAGCTGTTCCTGCGCCGCGACGACTACGGCCGCTCCATCTCCTGCCTGATCTACCTGCCGCGCGACCGCTACACCACGCAGGTCCGGCTGAGGATGCAGGAGGTGCTGCTCAAGGCGCTGGGCGGCACGTCGCTCGACTACAGCGCGATGATCGGCGAGTCCGCGCTGGCCCGGCTGCACGTGGTCGTCCGGGGCGAGCGGGGCAGGCAACTGCCCCAGCCCAAGGTCGACGTTGAGGAGCTGGAGGCGCGGCTGGCCGCGATCACCCGCTCGTGGGGCGACGACCTGGCCACGGCGCTGACCGAGATGGTCTCCGAGGAGGAGGCCCCGGTGCTCACCAAGCGCTACCAGTCGGCCTTCCCCGAGGGCTACAAGGCCGACTTCCCGCCCAAGGTGGCCGTGGCCGACCTGCGCCGCCTGGAGCGCCTGTCCGGCGCCCCCGACGACGAGATCGAGCTCAACCTGTACGAGCCGTACGACGCCACGGAGGGGGAGCGGCGGCTGAAGATCTACAAGATCGGCTCGCCCATCTCGCTGTCGAAGGCGCTGCCGCTGATCCAGCGGCTCGGCGTGGAGGTCGTGGACGAGCGGCCCTACGAGATCGACACCGACTATGAGCGGCGAGCCGGGTCGGAGACAGCGAGGAACGAAGCCGGCGGAGGCCCGAGGGAGCGCGACCATGAGCAGGCTCCCGGCACCAGGAACGCCTGGATCTACGACTTCGGGCTGCGGTTCACTCCGTCGGACGAGGTCGACAGAAACGACTTCAAGCGGCTCTTCCAGGACGGGCTCATCGCGCTGTGGAAGGGCGAGGTCGAGGCCGACAACTTCAACGCGCTGATCCTGCGCGCCGGGCTCACCTGGGAGCAGGCCGAGATCCTGCGGGTCTACGCCAAGTATCTGCGCCAGGCGGGCACCGCGTTCTCGCAGCGCTACATGGAACGCGTGCTGCTCGGCAACGTGCGGCTGGCCCGGCTGCTCGTGCGCCTCTTCGAGGCGAGGCTGGACCCCAGGCGCTCCGACGACGTCCGGACCGACCTGGTCGAGGCGCTCAACGAGGAGATCCTGGGCGCGCTCGACGCGGTCGCCTCGCTGGACGAGGACCGGATCCTGCGGGCGTACCTCGAGATGATCCAGGCGACGCTGCGCACCAACTACTTCCAGACCCTCGACGGGGCTCACCCCCTGGGCGCTCCCCAGGGGCAGCGGTTCGGATCCGCTTCGCGGGACGTGCCGGATGACGCCCGGAGCGGGGCTTCTCGCCGCAAGCCGTACATATCCCTGAAGGTCGATCCACAGGCGATCAGCGTGCTGCCGCTGCCGCGGCCGACGTACGAGATCTTCGTGTACTCGCCGCGGGTCGAGGGCGTGCACCTGCGCTTCGGCAAGGTGGCCCGGGGCGGGCTGCGGTGGTCGGACCGGATGGAGGACTTCCGGACGGAGATCCTCGGCCTGGTCAAGGCACAGATGGTGAAAAATACCGTTATCGTGCCGACTGGGTCCAAGGGTGGATTTGTCGTCAAGCGCCCGCCTAAGTCTGGTTCGCGGGAGGACCTGCTGGCCGAGGGCGTGGCCTGCTACCGGATGTTCATCTCCGGCCTGCTCGACATCACCGACAACCTGGTCGACGGCAAGGTCTCGCCGCCGCCCGACGTCGTACGGCACGACGGCGACGATCCCTATCTGGTGGTCGCCGCGGACAAGGGCACCGCGACGTTCTCCGACATCGCCAACGGCGTGGCCAAGGAGTACGGCTTCTGGCTCGGCGACGCCTTCGCCTCCGGCGGCTCGATCGGCTACGACCACAAGGCCATGGGCATCACCGCCCGCGGCGCCTGGGAGTCGGTCAAGTACCACTTCCGCACGATGGGCGTCGACGTGCAGAACACCGACTTCACCGTGGCCGGCATCGGCGACATGTCGGGCGACGTGTTCGGCAACGGCATGCTGCTGTCGCAGCACATCCGGCTGGTGGCCGCCTTCGACCACCGCCACATCTTCGTCGACCCCTCGCCCGACGCGGCCCGCTCCTACGCCGAGCGGCGGCGGCTGTTCGAGCTGCCCCGCAGCTCCTGGGCCGACTACTCCGACAAGCTCATCTCGGCGGGCGGCGGCGTCTTCCCGCGCACGGCCAAGTCCGTCGCCATCACGCCGCAGATGCGCGAGGTGCTCGACCTGCCGGCGGGCCTCGCCTCGATGGCGCCGGGCGACCTGATCAGCGCCATCCTGCGGGCCCCCGTCGACCTGCTGTGGAACGGCGGCATCGGCACCTACGTCAAGTCCGGCGTCGAGTCCAACTCCGACGTGGGCGACAAGGGCAACGACGGGGTCCGGGTCAACGCCGGAGAGCTGCGCTGCAAGGTCGTCGGCGAGGGCGGCAACCTGGGCTTCACCCAGCTGGCCCGGATCGAGTTCGCGCTGAACGGCGGGCTGAACAACACCGACTTCATCGACAACTCGGCCGGCGTCGACACCTCCGACCACGAGGTGAACATCAAGATCCTGCTCGACCAGGTCCTGCGCGACGGCGAGCTGACCGACAAGCAGCGCAACCAGCTCTTCACCTCGATGACCGGCGAGGTCGCCGACCTGGTGCTGCGTGACAACTACGCGCAGAACGTGGTGCTGGCCGCGACCCGTACCCAGGCCGTGGACATGCTCCACATCCACGCCCGCTACCTGCGCAAGCTGGAACGCGACGAACTGCTCAACCGCGACCTGGAGTTCCTGCCGTCCGACAAGGCGCTGGCCGAGCGGCGCCAGGCCAGGCTCGGCCTGACCCAGCCCGAGTTCGCCGTGCTGCTGGCCTACACCAAGCTGGTGCTCGACGCCGACCTGCTCGGGTCCGACCTGCCCGACGACCCCTACCTGGCCTCCTGGCTGGTGTCGTACTTCCCGTCGGCGCTGCGCGACCGGTTCAGGACGTACATGGACGCCCACCCGCTGCGCCGCGAGATCATCACCACCGGCGTGGTCAACGAGCTGGTCAACTCCATGGGCACCACGTTCATGTTCCGCTTCGCCGAGGAGACCGGCGCCTCGGCGCCCGACATCGTCCGCGCCTACCTGGTCACCCGCGAGGTGTTCGACCTGCCCAGCTTCTACCGTCAGGTCGAGGCCCTGGACAACCAGATCGACACCGACACCCAGATCGCCATGCTGCTGGAGGGCCGCAAGCTGGCCGAGCGCGGCACCCGCTGGCTGCTCATCAACCGGCGTCCGCCGCTCGACCTGGCGGGCTCGGTCGGCTTCTTCGTCAAGGGGGTGGACGGCCTGCTCGCGCACATCCCCAAGCTGCTGGCCGGCCCCGACCTGGCGGCCTACGAGGAGCGCCGCGACTCGTTCGTCGCCAGGGGAGTGCCGGTCGAGCTGGCCGAGCGGGTGGCGGCCATGGTGCCCGCCTACTCCACGTTCGACCTGGTGGAGATCTCGTCGCTGACGAGCCGTCCGGTCAACGAGGTGGCGGAGGTCTACTTCGACCTCGCTGAGCGCCTGCAACTGGCCCGCCTCAGGGAACGCGTCATCGCGCTGCCCCGCGACAACCGGTGGAACGCGATGGCCCGCTCGTCCCTGCGTGACGACCTCTACGCGGCGCACGCCTCGCTCACGCGTGACGTGCTGACCCACAGCACGCCCGGCCTGTCACCGGAGGATCGCCTGGCCCACTGGACCGAGGGCAACGCGGCCGCCGTCGGGCGCTCGCGGCAGACGCTGTCGGAGATCTGGGAGAGCGACACCTTCGACCTGGCCACCCTGTCGGTCGCGCTGCGCGCGATCCGCACCCTGGTGGCGGCCAGCACCCTGCCTCCCAACGCGGAGGCCTGACACCCCGCTTCCGGCACGGTGCATCCTCCGGTACGGCGCGTCGCGCGGCGGTGACCTCCCAAGGTCACCGCCG
>NZ_JBEZFS010000014.1:0-195370 GCF_040649575.1 Nonomuraea sp. NPDC048916 | reverse complement strand
GATCACTTTCCCTAGACAAGATCGTGATCTTAGAGGTCGCGGGCGTTTCCTGTTCCCGATTGCTGGCGTTGGTGACCCTCCGTGACGGCCATGCGGTCACGGAGAGCGATCAAGCGGCAGCGCCACCCCGGTCAAACGAGAAGACCCGGTAAAGACCCGTCAGCGCCGGCTCGGGCCGTTGACGCGCTCGCGACCGACGACCAGCGCACCACCCATGGCGGCCAGGCCGCCGACCAGGGCCAGGGCGCCCGCCGCGCCGGCACCCTCGACGTTCGGCTCGGGAGCGGCGATCGGCTGACCGGCCGAACCCGGTGCGCTCGTCTCCTCGGCCTTCTTCTCGACCTTCTTCTCGGCCAGGATCTGCGGCGGCTCGGCCGGGTTCCGGTCGATCCGGGACCAGGAGCCGGTCGAGAAGGCGACCGGGTGGTTCTTCTTGCCCACGCCGTCGCCCCACTTGGTGATGACGTACTCGACCTTGATGTGGCCCTGGCCGCCGACGCCGTCGACGCCCAGCGTGCGGGAGTTGAAGGTGCCCCCGGTCAGGGAGGCGAACGTCTTGGCGTCCAGGTCGAGCATGATGCCCTTGTTGGAGGGGATGCCGGGGCCGCGGTCGCCGACGAAGAACGGCGCCTTCTTACCGTTGTAGACGACGTAGCCCTCGGTCATCAGCGGCCAGCTCGGGCTGGCGGCCAGACCCTTCTGCATGGGCTTGCCACTGGCCGGCAGGCCGGTGTCACCGGCGCGGCCGGAGGAGTCGTCCCAGAAATAGGAGGCCGTGGTCGACCCCTTGAGCATGATCTTCGTCTCGTCGTCGGTGTCGGCCTGCGCGGCACCCGTGCCAATGGTGAGCGCGCCGAGCGCCGCTGCGGTGAGCAGAGTGAAAGAACGTTTGCCAAAGCGAACAGACATGAAGAAGAAAGTCCTTTACTGAGGAAACGGGGAATGCGCTCCCGCAGGGAGGCGTAGCCGGGCGGAAACGCCGACGGTCGCTACGCTTACGCGCGGAGCGCTGAAGTCAGTAGAGGCGGCCGCTCAGTGGGCGGCTTGCGACGATGCGCGAGGTGGGGGTGTGCGGGGGTGCTTCACGATAGGGATGTCCTCTCCATCTCGCCTACCGGGTTAGCTGACGGGTTCGGGCGTGGAGATGCCCTACCGGCGCGAGCGCCGGATTCACCCCAGAAAGGTGGGTCCCCGGTTCCCGCCTGAGCGGGATTCGGCGCCAGCCGGCTGCCTCTTCCTGGCGAAGGGCCAAGTCACCGGCTGGAACGCAAAGAACGTTACCGCAAGAAACGGACATACGCAAAGATAAGCCCATGAATCGGACGAAGATCTACCTAAGACGGCAAAGAGAAGGGGGGCACGGCATCCCGTACCCCCCGGAAAAGTCAGGCCTCAGCCACCGCTCTTGCGTCTGAAAGACCGCTTGTTGGCAGCCGGCCCGTGGGCCCCGTGGATCTTCGATTGATCGGCGCCCCTGCCACCCGCGCCCGAGTCGGCATGCTGGTTACGCTTGCGCTCCAGCGCCTCGCGGAACTTGCGCTTCATCTCGTCCTCGGGAGTTTCGCCGACTTCCGGTTCTGGTGTTTCCGCCATGAGGACCTCCTGGTGTTGGGGACAGTCAAAGCTTCGCACGGCCGCGCTCGTGACGCGAAACCGGGCACGCGGACCGCGTGTTCAGCCGAGCAGGGCCAGTTCCTCCTCCGTGAGGACGAGACCGGCCGCCGCCGCCGAGTCGAGGATCGACTCCGGGCGGCTCGCGCCGGGGATCGGGATCATCACCGGGCTGCGGGCCAGCTCCCAGGCCAGGCAGACCTGCTGCGGTGACACGCCCCGCTGCTCGGCCACCCTGGCGAACCCCGCGTGCCCGCTGCCCAGCCTCCCCGCCGAGCTGATGCCACCCAGCGGCGACCAGGGCAAGAACGCCACACCGAACTCCTCGCACAGGTCGACCTCGGGCTCGCTGGAACGGAAACGCGGCGAGTACTCGTTCTGCACGGCGGCCAGCCGCCCGCCGAGGATGTCCCTGGCCAGCCGGATCTGGTCGGGATTCGCGTTGGAGATGCCCGCCATCCGGATCTTGCCGGCGTCGAGCAGGTCGCGCAGCGCGCCGATCGTCTCCTCGTACGGCACGGCCGGATCGGGCCGGTGGTGCTGGTAAAGGCCGATCACGTCCACGTTCAGCGCCTTCAGCGAGCGGTCACACGCCTCCGCCAGGTACTCGGGCCTGCCGTCGACGTCCCAGCCACCGCCCGGCGTGCGGGTGTGCCCGCCCTTGGTCGCCACCAACACCCCACCGGTGTCGCCGCCCCAGCTCGCCAGCGCCTTGGCCACCAGGCGTTCGTTGTGGCCCACCAGGTCATGGGACGGCGTGTAGGCGTCGGCCGTGTCGATCAGGGTGACGCCCGCGTCGAGCGCGGCGTGGATGGTCCGGATCGACTGGGCCTCGTCCGGCATGTGACCCGCCACCGACATGGGCATGGCACCGAGACCGATGGCACTGACTTCGGTCTCCCCGATTGATCGCGTCTTCATGACACCATCCTGCAACGCGAGTCTGGCGCCCGGGCCACCCGGCAGGGTGGGGCGGGTGCGGACGCGGTGAAGAATCTCCCTGATCCGGGGTTGGGGCGGGGTTCATCCCGGTGACACCTCTGGGGTGGCGATGAGCCTGTTCCGTCTCATGGGCCAGGACCTGGCTGTGGACCTCGGTGCGGCCGGCACGCGGATCTACTCCCGGGGCAGGGGCATCGTGCTCGACGAGCCCTCCATCGTCACCTGCGACACCCGTACCGGCAAGATCGTGTCGTACGGCGCGGACCGGCCGGCCGGCGGCGACGACGCGTCCGGGCCCGCCGGTGGAACGCGGGCGGTCCGACCGGTCGGCGGGTCGGACGCGCTCGATCGGGAGTTCACGCAGCGGCTGCTCAAGCACTTCCTGCGCAAGGTGCACGCGCACCCGTACGCCAGGCCGCGCGTGGTCATGGCCGTCCCGGACGACTCGACCGCCACCGACCGCCGCGACGTCCAGGATCTGGCCTTCGAGGCGGACGCGCGGCAGATCTACCTCGTCCGGCACGCGCTGGCGGCGGCGCTCGGCGCGGGGCTGCCGATCGGCGAGCCGGCCGGAGTGATGATCATCGACATCGGCCACCACACGACCCGGATCGCGATCGTCGCCGGCGACCGCGTGCTCACCACACGGTCGGTCAGGAGCGGCGGCGCCCACGTGAACGGCTCCATCGCCCGCCTCGTCGAACGCGACCACGGCCTGATCGTCGGCGACGGCGACGCCGAGGCGGCCAAGCACGGCCTCGGCACGGCCTGGAAGCCGCTCGACCGGCAGGTCACCGTGCGCGCCCGCGTCCCGGAGACCGGACACGAGAGCCGGGTCACGCTGACGGCCCAGGACCTCTACGAGGCCACCTCGCAGCCGGCCGACGTGATCGTCCGGGCCGCGATCTCCGCGATGGACGGCTGTCCCGCCGACCTGGCCGCCGACGTGGCCACCCGCGGCGCGGTCCTGGTCGGGGGCGGCTCCCTGGTACGCGGCCTGGGCAGGCGGCTGCGCGCCCGGCTCGGCGTCCCCGTGCGCCGGGCCGAGCGACCTCGGGAGTCGGTGGCCCTCGGCCTCGGCCACTGCGCGGACGACCTGGCACTCGCCGCCCGGCTGCACGCCGTTCGCCGATGAGCCGACGGCACCTGGGGCACCCCTCACGGCCGCCGCCAATCCCTGCGAGAGTGGATGTCACCGGCGCGAGCCGGGTGGGTTCGCGGTGGATTCGCGGTGGATTCGCGGTGGATTCGCGGTGGATTCGCGGTGGATTCGCGGTGGATTCGTGACGGAGGAGGCGGGCGGTGCGTGCCTGGTTGATCGGGCTGGCTGTCGGCGTGGTCTGCGTGGTGGCGTGCTGGGGTGTGCTGGTGGTGCTGGCGCGCCGGCTGCCGCCGGGCACCGCGCGGGATCTGGCCGCGTTCATCCCCGACTGTCTCACCACCGTCCGCAGGCTGCGCCGGCATCCCCAGGTGCCGCGCCGGGCGAGGGCGGCCATCGTGTTCGCGGGCGTGTGGGTGGCCAGCCCGATCGACCTGATCCCCGAGTTCCTGCCGGTCATCGGCCCCCTGGACGACATCGTGGTGGTGGCCCTGGCACTGAGGTACGCCGCCCGGCAGGTGCCCCGCGAGGTGCTGCTGGAAGCCTGGCCGGGCGAACCGCGCCTGCTGCTCAGGCTGATCGGGCAGCGCTAGCGGCGCCTGAGGCGCGGACGTCGGCCTTCAACTGGTCGAGCACCCGCTCGGCGGCGCCGCTACACCGGCACCGGTGTCCGCGTCGTCCCCGCCTGCTTCAACCTCCCGGCCGGCGGCTACCTCGAATCCCACGAGGACGGCCTCAGCTTCACTCCCGCGAACTCCTAGGGACTGACCGGGTCGCCGGGGGTGTCGCGCCAGATGTACTGGCCTTCGGGGGTGACCGTCATGCCGAAGCGGTCACGGCCGGGGCTGCCCCAGGAGACCCATCGCAGGAACGCCGCCTCCACCTCGTCCCACAGGTCACGTGGTCCGCGCTGCCAGACCGAGATCCGCTTGTAGTCCGGCGTGTAGTGCGCGTGGGCCTCGGAATCGTCCGACCACAGCCAGACGCGGAACCCGCCCCCCTCCTCGTCGGCATGGGTGCCGCACACTCCCGGCAGCATCCCGGCGATGGCCACCTCGGCGCCGTAGGAGGAGCGCACCACCCGGCGCGGGTCGAGCAGCGTCGACGACCTCCGGAAGCCGCCCTCGACCACGGGCGCGCTCCACCGTTGCGACCGCAACGGCATGAAGGCGCACGCCCGGTGGAACTCCCCCATCGCGCCGCCGTCCCCGGTCGCCGTCAGCCTGGCCAGGTGCGCCCCCTCCCAGCCGGATATCCAGGGAAGGACGATGACCCCGCCGGGCCGGGTCTGCTCCACCCACCCGTACGGCACCTCCCGCACCCCGCAGGTGACATGCACCCTGTCGTACGGGGCTCCCTCCGGGTGGCCCTTCGTCCCGTCGCCCAGCACCAGCCGGGGAGAACGCCCGGCCTTCCTGATGTTCGCCTCCGCCACGGCCAGCACCGATGGGTCGATCTCGACGCTGGTGACGTTCGCGTCACCGAGACGATGCGCCAGCAGCGCGGCCGTCCAGCCCGTGCCGGTGCCGATCTCCAGAACCTCGTCCCCGTCATACGGGTCCAGCAGCGCCAGCTCCGCCGCGACCACGCCGGGCGCCGACCCCGAAGAGGTGTATTCGCCCCCGCCCTCGCCTATGCCGATCGCGCCGTCGTCGATCTGCGTCACGATCGCCGTGTCCACCGAGCACACGGCGTGTTCCCACAGATCGGGCTCGATCGCCCGGTCGATCAGGTGGCCCTCGCCCTCACCGGGCAGGCACCACGCCCTGCCGGGGACGAACAGGCGACGGGGCACCGCCCGCATCGCCTCCCGCCACCGCCCATCGAGATCCGGCAACCGATCGGCAAGATCATCGGCACTCATTTCCGCTGCTCCGGCTTCTCATGCCGGCCGGGCCGATCGGGCCGCAGCCCGTCGCCTGTCGAAGGAGCCGGCTTCGGCTTGTCCACGGGCTTGTCGGACTGCTTGCCGCCATCGTGCTTTCCCATGCCGGGCGCCCTTCCTGCCGAGACGGCCGCCCTCGCGGGCATCGCGGCGCCCTCGCGATCCGGCGGGCCGATCGGGGGGTGAACCTGGCCGGCCCGAGGTCCGACGGGGTTCGCGTGCCGTCATCACGATGTGTAGTAAGGCGATCCTAGAGCGTGACCACAGGTTGGCGAAGCCCGGTCGTGGACATCTGGCGGCGCGCTCGGCATGGCGAGCAGACCGGCCGGCCGGACGTCTACGCCGCTGCGAGTATCACACCCGGCTGGCGATCACGGTCACATGGGATGCCGCGGCCAAACGGCACGGTCAAAAGGGCAGGACCAAGAGTTTCGCCGCCCGTGGGGCTCACGGCGGAGGCCGCGGGAACGCTCAAGCGGCGAGGCCACGGATTCTCGTCCGGAAGGAGGCGGCGGTGCGGGATCGAGACGGCGGGCGCCCCGTGCTGGTCGGCTACGACGAGTCGCCGGGAAGCGAGCAGGCGCTGCGCTGGGCGACCGAGGAGGCGCGGCTACGCGATCTGCCCGTGCTGGTCTGTCACACCTGGCACTGGCCGTACGCCTTCCGCCCCGTCGTCCAGCAGATCCTGGAACAGGTGGAGCGGGTCGCCGCCACCGTGGTGGAGGACGGCGTGCGCCGCGTGCGGGAGCTGGACCCCGGCCTGGAAGTCCGGCCGCTGCTGGCGAAGGGCGCTCCTTCGGCGGTGTTGCTGCAGGCCGCGTGCCAGGCCGAACTGGTGGTGCTGGGGTCCCGGGGACAGGGAGGGTTCGAGGACCTGCGGGTGGGGTCGGCCGCGGTGCAGGTGCCCGCGCACAGCGTCAGGCCGGTCATCGTCGTACGGCCTACCCTGCCCGCGATCCTGCACGACGGGGTGCGGATCGTGGCCGGCGTCGACGGCTCACCCGCGAGCCGGGCGGCCATCGAATTCGCCATGGAGGAGGCCGCGCTACGAGGTGGGACGGTGAAGGCCATCTGTTGCTGGTGGGATCCCGGAACACTACCCGGGCCGGACCGGCTTCCCTTCGTGGATCCCCAGACGATACGAAAGGACGTCGAAGTCCGCTTCCGGGAAGCGGTCTCGCCCCTGGCCGACCGGTACCCGGACGTATCGGTCACGACCGAGTTCGTCGCCGAGCGCCCCCAGCGAGCGATGGTCGAGGCGGCGAAGGGAACGACGTTGCTCGTGCTCGGCAACCGCGGGCTCGGTTCGGCGCCCAGCACGCTCCTGGGATCGGTCACCCAGGCCGTGCTGTCCGAGGCTCCGTGCCCCATCGCGGTGACCCCGCCGCCGAGCTGATCCGCTCGACCTCCGCCGGCCCGCCAGGGACGGACTCAGCCACCGCCGTCGCGCGGGGTCTCGGCCCGCTGCACCGCCTCACCCTCGACGTACCTGGCCGAGCCGGTGACGGGCGGCGGCCTGCGGCTCAGAAGCCGAAGGTCCCGAACGGCTCTCCCCGCCGGATGGCGTGCACGGCCGCCGCCGGATACGGGACCATGTCCGCGGGCAGCCGGTCGAGCGGATGCCACTCCAGGGCGGCGCACTTGTCCGGCTCGGCGTTGAAGGGCTCGCCCTTCCACCGCCCGGCGCGGAAGAACAACCCGACCCGTTCGGGAGCCCGGTGCATCACGTGGACGAAGGCCAGGTCGGCCGGGTCGACATCCACTCCGACCTCTTCCCTCGCCTCCCGGACGGCCGCCTCGACCACCGACTCCCCCGCCTCCAGATGGCCGCTGGGCAGGTGCCACTGGCCGTCGGCGTAGCCGGTGTTCGCGCGCAGCCCGAGGAGCAGGTGATCGTCGCGGACGAACAGGATATGTACGTCCACGATGACACGGTGACGCACCGTCACCGGTCGGGGTTCGTGTCCGCGCGCCGTCATCGGCCGGAGTCTACGCCCCCGCGCACCGCCGCCGCCCCGTTCAGCCCAAGGCGGTCCGCCGGTCGTAATGGGCTTACTGCCGTAGCGGCGGGCACAACGAAGAAAGCCCAGGCCGGTTAACCGACCTGGGCTTTCTTCTCGGTGCGCCGCCAGGGACTCGAACCCCGGACCCGCTGATTAAGAGTCAGCTGCTCTGACCAACTGAGCTAGCGGCGCGCAGACAGGAATATACCGGCACTCGGCACCCTGGTCGAATCAGCATCTATCCCCCGCTCCCGGCTAGAATAAAGTTCGGCCAGCAGACAGGAGCATCGATGTTCGACTCGCCCGCCGAAGTGACAGAGCGGCTCGCCGCCGTGGACTACCTCTCCGACGACGCCATCTCCACCTCGGTGTTCCTGGCCGCGGCCCTCGGCAAGCCGCTGCTGGTCGAAGGGCCCGCCGGGGTCGGCAAGACCCAGCTGGCCAAGGCCATGGCGCTGGCGACCGGGTCCGAGCTGATCAGGCTCCAGTGCTACGAGGGGCTCGACGAGGCCAGGGCCCTGTACGAGTGGAACTACAAGAAGCAGCTGCTGCGCATCCAGGCCACCAGCGCCGACGACGACATCTTCACCGAGGAGTTCCTGCTGGAGCGGCCGCTGCTGAAGGCGATCCGGGCGGGCGTGCCGACCGTGCTGCTCATCGACGAGACGGACAAGGCGGACGTCGAGGTCGAGGGGCTGCTGCTGGAGCTGCTGTCCGACTTCCAGGTGACGATTCCGGAGCTGGGCACCATCACCGCCGTGCACAAGCCGTACGTGGTGCTGACCTCCAATGCCACCCGCGAGCTGTCGGAGGCGCTCAAGCGGCGCTGCCTCTACCTGCACATCGAGTACCCGACGCCCGAGCGCGAGCGTGACATCGTGCTCAGCCAGGTGCCCACGATCCGCGCCGACCTGGCGGAGCAACTGGCCAGGACCGTCGCCACGCTGCGCGCGCTGGAGCTGAAGAAGGCTCCGTCGGTGGCGGAGACGGTCGACTGGGCCAACACCCTGCTGGCGCTCGGCCGCGAGGAGCTGGACGAGGCGACGGTGGCGGGCACGCTCGGCGTGGTGCTCAAGCACGCCTCCGACCAGACCCGCGCGATCAAGGAGCTCGGCCTGCCGGACGCCTGATCCGCCCATCGCATCCGTTGGAGGTCACATGTCGCTCGTCGACAGGCATGTCGGGTTCATCCATGCCCTCCGCGAGGCGGGACTGCCCGTGTCGCTGGCCGAGGGCCTGGACGCGGCGCGCGCGCTGCGGGTGATCGACCTGACCGAGCGCGAGTCGCTGCGCGCCGCCTACGCGGCGACGCTGGTCAAGAAGCCGGGCTACCGTCCCGGGTTCGACGTGCTGTTCGATCTGTGGTTCCCGGCCTCGACGACCAGTCTGTACGACCAGGGGCCCGGCGCCGCGGGGATGCCCGATCCGGAGACGGCGCCCGTCGAGGACCTGCGCGGTTACCTCGCCCGGCTGCTGACCGACGGCGCCGACGCCGAGCTGCGGGAGTTCGCCCGGGCCATGGTCGAGCGGTTCGGCCGTCAGCAGGCCGGGCCGGGCCGGCAGAACTGGTTCTCCTACAGCGTCATGCGGGCCCTGTCGCCCGAGACGCTGATGGCCAGGATCCTGCGGGAGGTGCTGGCCGGTCAGGAGCGCGGCGGGCTGGCGGAGAAGACGGCGCGCCAGCGGGTGACCGCCAACACCAGGAGGTTCGAGGAGGCGGTGGCCACCGACGTGCGCCGCCGGATCGCCGAGGACTCGGGGATCGAGCGGATCGCCCGCTCGGCCGTGCGCCCCCCGCTGGACCAGATCGACTTCCTCCGCGTCACCAAGGCCGACCTGGCCAGGCTGCGCCGGGAGGTCCATCCGCTGGCCAGGCGGCTGGCGGCACGGCTGACGATCAAGCACCGGCGGGGCCGGCGCGGGCGGCTCGACTTCCGCCGCACGATGCGCGCCTCCCTGCAGAGCGGCGGAGTCCCGCTGACCACCCATTTCAAGCCGCCCCGGCCGCACAAGCCCGAGCTGGTGATCCTCTGCGACACCAGCGACTCGGTATCGTCGTTCGCCCATTTCACCCTGCTGCTCACGTACGCGCTGAGGGAGCAGTTCACCAAGGTGCGGGCGTTCGGGTTCGTGGACACGGTGGACGAGATCACCAGGTTCTTCGTGCCCGGGGCGGACGTGGTGGAGGCCATGACCAGGCTCGCGAACGAGGCGGACATGGTCAGGTTCGGCCGCACCAACTACGGTCACGCGCTGGAGAGGTTCGCCGAGCGCTACGGCGACGCCATCGGGCCGAAGACGTCGCTGCTGATCCTCGGCGACGCCCGGTCCAACTACCAGCCGCCCGCGCTGGACGTCCTGAAGTCTCTGGTCGCGAGGTCTCGCCACGCCTACTGGCTGAACCCGGAGCCGCGGCAGCAGTGGGACACGGGCGACTCGATCGCCACCGACTACGGGACGGTCGTCCCCATGCACGAGTGCCGCAACGTCTCCCAGCTGGCCGGCTTCATCGAGCAACTCGCCTGACCGTAGGCCGGGCATCGGGCAACTCACCCGGCCGTAGGCCGGGCATCGAACAGCTCGCCTGAGCGCCGGACGGCGCGGTCAGGAACGCTGACGCTGGAGCTCGCGAGCGGCGGTGCGGGCGAGCAGCTCGACCTGCTCGTCGCTCAGCACGGTCTCCCGCGAGGACTTGATCTGCCTGGCCACCAGGCGCGGCCTGAGGAGGGTGACGCCTTCGGCGGCGACCGAGCCGCCGCGCGGCAGCGAGCCGCAGTGCACGGCGAGCAGCGGCGTGATCCGCACCGGGATGCCGGTCTCGCGGGTCAATAACTG
This sequence comes from Nonomuraea sp. NPDC048916, assembly GCF_040649575.1. NCBI lineage: Bacteria > Bacillati > Actinomycetota > Actinomycetes > Streptosporangiales > Streptosporangiaceae > Nonomuraea > Nonomuraea sp. NPDC048916. The sequence goes on along the minus strand of NZ_JBEZFS010000014.1, from coordinate 184,995 downwards.
GGCGAACGCCTCAGCGGTGTCGATCAGCGGCTTGGCCACCTTGGTGCCGTAGCGCTCGCCGAAGAACAGCCGCCCGGCATAGGTGGCGATCTCCGTGTCGGGGCTCCACGACTCGTTGTCGACGATCCAGACGCCGCCGGGGCCGATCACCAGGTGGTCGATGGACGCCTGGTCTCTGATGGCCCTTCCGTCGAGGACGTGGTAGCCCTGCCTGCCGAGCGAGCGCCGCAGCAACCGCCGGGTGATCACCTCGCCGCGCCGCCTGCCCCGCCAGACGGCGGTGGCGCGGAACGAACGCCAGTCGAGCCACCAGTCGGCGCCGGCCACGATCCCGGCGAACGCGAGGCCGACCAGGGCGGCGAGCTCGACCTCGAACCTGATCGCCAGGGCGATGCCGACCGCGAAGCCCACGACGGCCTTCACGATGCGCGACTTCTGCCGGTTGCGGGCATCCTCCCGCCAGAACTTCTCGTAGTACCACTGAGGCGACGAGCCAGTGAACTTCTCGTCCTGCTGCACGTAGATCGAGCCACCGGGCACGGCAAACTCCCCGAATGAGTTGTGACCATGAGGATCTGCCACGCCGAAGATCCCTCGCCTGATCAAGTAATACCCCACTCCAAGCAAGGACACCCTAAGGTGACGGAAATAGCACCCGGAAGACCAACAGAAGACCAATCAACCGACCAGTCGGTATGCTGTGGGAGGTGACGGAGGGGGACGCGTGTGAAAGAGGAACCGGTACGCCAGAGGCTGCTGGGCGCGGCGACGCGGCTGTTCGCCGAGCGTGGCTTCGAGAGCACCTCGGTACAGGAGATCGTGCTGGCGGCGGGCGTCACCAAAGGCGCCATGTACCACTATTTCAGCTCTAAAGATGATCTGCTGCAGGAGATCTACGGCCGCGTGCTGCGCATGCAGATGGAGCGGCTGACCGCGATCGCCGACGGCCCCGAGTCCCTCCCTGAGCGGCTGCACAAGGCGGCGGCCGACGTGGTGGAGACCACGACGGCCAACCTCGACGACTCGAAGATCTTCTTCCGGTCGATGCACCTGCTGGCGCCCGAGACCCAGAAGACCGTGCGGGCCGAGCGCCGCCACTACCACGAGCGCTTCCGCGACCTGGTGGCCGAGGGGCAGCGGGCGGGCACGTTCAGCGACCGCGTGCCCGCCGAGCTCGTCGTCGACTACTTCTTCGGCTCGGTCCACCACCTGGGCACCTGGTATCACACGGACGGGCCGCTCACCGGCGCCCAGGTGGGCAGGCACTTCGCCGACCTGCTGCTCGCCTCACTCGGGGCCGGGCACGTCGGCGAGTGAGGCCAGCGCCTCCCGGTGGTCGCCGGGTGTGCCGAGCGCGATCTCGGTGGCCTTGGCGCGCTTGAGGTAGAGATGCACGGGATGCTCCCACGTCATCCCGATGCCGCCGTGCAACTGCAGCGCCTCCTCGGCCGTGTGCACCGCCACGCCGCCGTTCCAGGCCTGGGCCACGGCGACGGTCACGGCCGAGCCGTCGGCGACGGCGCCCCGGGCGGCGGCCCTGGCCCGGACCACGTCGAGCCAGAGGTCGGCCAGGCGGTGCTTGATCGCCTGGAACGACCCGATCGGCCGGGCGAACTGGTGGCGTTCCTTCACGTAGCGGAGCGTGGTGTCCAGGCACCACTCGGCCACGCCCAGCTGCTCGGAGGCCAGCAACCCGGCACCGAATCTCAGCACCTCGGCCACGTCCACGGGGCCGAGCCCGGTGGCCGGGGTGTCGTCGAAGGTGACCGTCGCCACCGGCCGGGTCAAGTCGAGCGAGGGCACGACCTCGACGCTCGCGCCTTCGGCCGCGTACAGGATGCCGTCGACGGGCACGAGCAGCACGTCGGCCACGTCGGCTCCGGCCACACTCGAGACGGAGCCCGACAGGCGGGTGCCGTCGTCGCCGGCGCTCACCGCCGACCCCCGCCCCGGCTGGTACGGGGACGCGGCGAAGGAGACGGCCAGGGCGGCCGTGGCGCGCCCTTCCGCCAGCCGGCCGAGCAGCTCCCGCGCCTGGTCGGAGGTGGCCGTCTGGAGCAGCGCGCGGGTGGCGAGCACCGAGCTGGTGAAGAACGGCACCGGGGCGACGCCCCTGCCCAGCTCCTCCAGCACGACCGCCGCCTCGCTGGCCGTCGCGCCGGCCCCGCCGTACTCCTCGGGGATGAGCAGCCCGGCCACGCCGATCTCACCCGCCAGCGTCTTCCACAGATCGAGGTCGTATACGGAGTTGAGGAGCTTGCCACGATACGGCTCGGACTCGATCCGCTTCAGCACCGTCGCGGGCGGGCAGCGGTCGGCGAGCAGGCCGCGCACGGCGGCCCGCAACTCCTCTTCGACCTCGGAATACAGCAGCGTCATGGGGCGCTTCCCCTTCTCCTCCGCCACACTCGCCGTCATCGGGGCAGGTCCTTCCAGGGCACGTCCTTGTCGACGCGGGGTTCGGAGGGCAGGCCGAGCACCCGCTCGGAGATGATGTTGCGCAGGATCTCCGAGGTGCCGCCCTCGATGGAGTTGCCCTTGGCCCGCAGGTAGCGATATCCGGCCCCGCGGCCGTAGAAGTCGACGCCCTCCGAGCGGCGGAACGTCCAGTCGTCGTAGCCGAGATCGCGTCTGAGCTCGACGTCGAGGCCCGACAGCGCCTGGTTGAGCTTGGCGAACGACAGCTTCATGCCCGAGCCCTCAGGTCCGGGCTGGCCCGCGACCAGCTGCTCGCGCAGCCGCGCGCCGGACAGTCGGGTCACCTCCGCCTCCACCCAGAGCGACAGCAGCCGCTGGTGCAGGTCGTGGGTGCGCAGCTCGGGGTGCTCGCGCCAGGTCTCCAGCACGGAGCCGAACATGCCGCCGCCCCGGCGGACGGGAGCGCCGCCGATCGCCACGCGCTCGTTCATCAGCGTGGTCTGCGCCACGCGCCAGCCGTCGCCCACCTCGCCGAGCCGCAGGTCGTCGGAGAGCCGCACGCCGGTGAGGAACACCTCGTTGAACTCGGCCTCGCCGGTGATCTGGCGCAGCGGGCGCACCTCGACGCCGGGAGCCTGCATGTCGCAGACGAAGTAGGTCATGCCGCGGTGCTTGGGCACGTCGGGGTCGGTGCGGGTGACCAGGATCGCCCACCTGGAGTGGTGGGCGCCGGACGTCCACACCTTCTGGCCGTCCACGACCCACTCGTCACCGTCGCGGACCGCCCGGGTGGCGAGCGTGGCCAGGTCGGAGCCGGCGCCGGGCTCGCTGAAGAGCTGGCACCAGATCTCCTCGCCGGTCCACAGCGGCCGCAGGAACCGGCGCTTCTGCTCGTCGGTGCCGAACGCCAGGATCGTCGGCGCGGCCATGCCCAGGCCGATGCCCTGGACGCTGCTGAGCTGCGGCGTGCCGGCCAACTCGTGCTCGACGACCTGCTGCAGCTCACGCGATGCTCCGAGGCCGCCGAGCCCCTCGGGGAACCACACCCACGCCAGCCCGGCGTCGAACCTGGCCCGCAGGAACTCCAGCCGGTCGCCGCTCGGGTCGTTCTCGCCAAGGAACGCGGCCACGCGCTCCTTGAGCCGCGCTTCGTCCACTCCAGCTCCCTTGTGATCCGTCACATGTACTTCTTGAGCTCGCGGTGGGCCAGCGACCGCTTGTGCACCTCGTCGGGGCCGTCGGCCAGCCGCAGCGAGCGGGCTCCCGCCCAGAGCGCGGCCAGCGGGAAGTCCTGCGAGACGCCGCCCGCCCCGTGCACCTGGATGGCCTTGTCAAGGATCCACTCCACGGTGATCGGAGTGGAGATCTTGATGGCCTGGATCTCGGTGTGGGCGCCCTGGTTGCCGACGGTGTCCATCAGCCAGGCCGTCTTGAGCACCAGCAGCCGCAGCTGCTCGATCCGGATGCGGGACTCGGCGATCCAGTCCTGGATCACGCCCTGCTGGGCGACGGGCTTGCCGAACGTGGTCCTGCTGAGCGCCCGGCGGCACATGAGCTCGACGGCGCGCTCAGCCATGCCGATCAGCCGCATGCAGTGGTGGATGCGACCGGGGCCGAGCCTGGCCTGGGCGATGGCGAAGCCGCCGCCCTGCTCGCCGATCAGGTTGTCGGCCGGGACGCGGACGTCCTCGAAGACGATCTCGGCGTGCCCGCCGTGGTCGGAGTCGCTGTAGCCGAACACGTGCATGCCGCGCTTGATGTGCATGCCCGGCGTGTCACGCGGCACCAGGACCATGCTCTGCTGCCGGCGGGCCGACGCCTCGGGGTCCGTCTTGCCCATCACGATGAAGATCTTGCAGTCGGGGTTCATCGCGCCTGAGATGAACCACTTGCGGCCGTTGATGACGTACTCGTTGCCGTCGCGGGTGATCGACGTCGCGATGTTGGTGGCGTCGGAGGAGGCCACGTCGGGCTCGGTCATCGCGAAGGCCGAGCGGATCTCCCCGTCGAGCAGCGGTTGCAGCCATTCCTTGCGCTGCCACTCGGTGCCGAACATGGAGAGGACCTCCATGTTGCCGGTGTCGGGCGCGGCGCAGTTGGTGGCCGCGGGCGCGAGGTTGGGGCTGCGGCCCATGATCTCCGCCAGCGGCGCGTACTGCAGGTTGGTCAGCCCCGCCCCGTGATCACCGGGCAGGAACAGGTTCCACAGGCCACGCTTTCTGGCCTCGTCCTTCAGGTCGGCGAGCAGCGGCGGAGCGCTCCATCCGCTGGTCGCCGCCTGCTCCTCGAAGGCGGCCTCGGCCGGGTAGACGCATTCGTCCATGAAGCGCAGCAGTCGCTCGCGTAGGTCCTCGGTGACGGTGTCGAAGGCGAAGTCCATGCGGTGAGCCTACCGACCGGCCGGTATGCATGTCGACAGGTGGTTCGCGGCAAAAACGGCCATGTGGCCGTAACGGCGGAATCGGGGCAGGGCCTAGCCTGGCCGCCATGACCGCGAAGCTTCCCTCTCCCGTCGTGCTCGAGAACGACACCGTACGGCTCGAACCGCTCACCACGACCCACATACCCGACCTGTTCGCCGCCGGAGGGGGTGACGCGGAGGTCTGGCGCTGGATGCCCGTGGCGGCGCCCCGCACCGAGGAGGAGCTGGCGCGGATCGCCCGCACACTGATCGAGGACGACCGTCACATTCCGTTCGCGGTGATACCGAAGGAGACCGGCCGGGCCGCCGGCTGGACCACCTACGGCGACGTGCCGGGCTTCGACGAGAGCATCGAGATCGGCTGGACGTGGTACGGCAGGGCGTTCTGGCGCACGGCCGTCAACACGGGCTGCAAGCTGCTGCTCATCGACCACGCCTTCGACAAGCTGGGCTTCAACCGGGTCATGCTCAAGACCGACGTGCTCAACCTGCGGTCACAGGAGGCGATCAGGCGGATCGGCGGCCTGCACGAGGGCACCCTGCGCCGGCAGCGCAGGCGGCCCGACGGCAGCTGGCGCGACACCGTCTACTTCGGCATCCTCCAGGAGGAATGGCCCGCCCACCGGGCCCGCCTGACCCGCTGAGCGCTGCCGGAAGTCCCCGGCCATCGATCCAATCGCCGTTCCCCGGACGCGCGCAGCCACCCAAACGGGCCCGTCAACCAACCGAGCCCGCCGTTCAAGCGAACAGGCCGTTCAGACGGACCCGCCGTTCAGGCGAACAGGCCGTTCAGGCGAACCCGCCGTTCAAGCGAGAAGGCCGTTCAGACGGAGCCGCCGTTCAGGCGAGCATGCCGGCCAGCAGCTCGCGAATCGCCGCGCGCAGCTCGTCGAGGGAGGGCTCGGCGCCCGCTCCGGCTATCGCGTCGAACATGATGCCCTCGCCGTACGCCACCAGTTGCCGCGCGTGGCGTACCGGATCCCGCGAGCCGGCGGCGGCGAGCAGGGCGACGGCGGGGTCGCGGAAGCGGCGGCCCGCCCGGTCGTAGATCGTGCGCAGCTCGGGCCGCCTGGTCGCCTCCAGGGCCAGCTCGTAGCGGGCCAGCGTGCACCGCCGATCGCGAAGCTGCACGTGCAACGCCTCGGCCAGCCGCCCCGGCAGGTCACCGAGCGGTGCGACCCCCGTCTCGGCCGGACCTTCCGGCGAGTCGCCGGGCGGGGACTCGGACGGCCGTCCCGGCGGGCCGGGCACGAGGACCATGGACAGGGCCTGCTCCTCCAGGTCCGTCAGGCGTGACAACGTCAGCTCCAGCAGGGCGGCGCGGGTGCGGGCCAGGTTGGAGGTCGACCCCGGCGGCAGGCCGGCGGCCTCGTCCACGGCGCGGTGGGTGAGCCCGCGCATGCCGCGCTCGGCCAGCAGGCTGATGGCGGTTTCCGCGACCAGGTCAGAGCGCTTCACGAGCGCAAACACTACACCGGTAGTAGGCCGCACTACAGGTGTAGTAAGGTGCGACTACAGACGTAGTGAAGAGTGAGGGAGGCGAGGCATGCCGAACGCGGTGGTGATCGGCGCGGGCATCGGCGGGTTGACCGCCGGGATCGCGCTGCGCAGGCAGGGCTGGGACGTGACCGTGCTGGAGCGCGCGGAGCACCTGGAGAATGTCGGCTCGGGCCTGGCCATCGCGGTCAACGCGTTGCGCGCACTCGACACGCTGGACCTGGGCGACCGGATCCGCGAGCTGGCGAGGATGGAGGGGCAGGCCGGGCTATGCCGCCCCGACGGCCGGTGGCTGCTGCGCACCAGCGAGGACGCGGCGCGCGAGCGGTACGGCGACTCGATGGTCATCATGCTGCGGGCCAGGCTCGCCGAGGTTCTCGCCGACGCCCTGGGCGAGCGGCACCTGCGGCTGGGCACCACGGTCACCGGCGTCGACCCCGGCACCGGCATCGTCCGCACCGGTGCGGGCGACCTGCGGGCCGACCTGGTCGTGGCCGCCGACGGCATCCGCTCGGCGACCCGGAGCGCGCTCTTCCCCGAGCATCCGGGGCCGGTCTACTCGGGGGTGACGGCGTGGCGCGGGCTCGTCCCGAACCCCGGCCCTCCGGTGCGGAGCACCGAGACGTGGGGCAGGGGCCTCGTGTTCGGCGTCCACCAGCTGGCCGGCGACCTCGTCTACCTCTACGCCACCGACCTGTCGCCCGCCGGGGCCGGGCACGAGGATGAGCGTGAGGAGCTGCTGCGCAGGTTCGGCGGCTGGCACGAGCCGATACCCACGCTGCTGCGCGCGGCGGACCCCGCGCGGATCATCCGCAACGACGTCCACTACTTCGACCGGCCGCTGCCCGCCCTGCACCGGGGCCGGGTGGCGCTGCTCGGCGACGCGGCCCACCCGATGACGCCCAACCTGGGCCAGGGAGCCTGCCAGGCGATCGAGGACGCGGTCGTGCTCGCGCATGTGGCCGGGAGCGGCACGGCCGGGGGCGACCTCGCCGGCTACACGGCCGCCCGGCTGCGCCGCACCGCCACCGTCGTGCGCCGCAGCATGTCCTTGTGCCGGGCGACCAAGCTGCGCGCCCCCCTCGCCGTACGGCTTCGCGACGCGGGGATCACGCTGGCCGGGCGGCTCAGCTCGGATCTGATACTGCGGTCAATGGATGAGGTGCTGGGATGGAGTCCACCGACACCGGCTTCGAGTGGTCGGGGGCCAGCCGCCCGAGCGTGATCGTGCCGCCGATGGTCAGCGCCGCCGCCAGCAGGGCGGGGATCGCCGTGTCGGGGCTGGTCGGGAGCGGCTCACCGAGCAGGATGGCGCCGGCCAGCACCGAGGTGACGGGGTCGATCACCTGCACGCCGGCGTAGGCGATGCCGAAGTAGCCGACCGCGTAGGAGCGCTGCAGCAGCACCACGGCGGCGACCAGCAACACCGGCACGGCCAGGGTGAACCAGTGGAGCAGCCTGCCCCAGTCGCCCTGCATGCCCCCTCCGACCACGCGGACGAACGTGGACACGCTCGCGGTGACGGCCCCCGCCGCCACGGCCATCAGCAGCGCCCGGCCCGGACCGTGCACCCTGCCCGCGGCCAGTTGCGTGACGAGCACGATCACGCCGATCACCGCGATGAACGCGATCGCGGCGCCGCTGCTCAGCCGGGGCGTGACGTTGTGGGCGGGCACCAGCAGCATCAGCCAGAGCAGCCCGACGGCCACCGCGATGGAGCCGAAGATCTCCCCCTTGTACGGTCTGCGCCCGTACATCAGCGCGGCCAGCGGCACCGCGAACACCAGGGTGGCCACGCTGATCGGCTGCACGATGACCAGCGGCGCGAGGCTGAGCGCCACCGCGTGCAGGCAGGCGCCGGTGAATCCGATGATCCCGCCGATCCACCAGCGAGGGCGCCTCACCAGCTTGAGGGAGGCACCCTCCGCCACCGCTTCGTACTGCTGCAGCGCCGCGCCGAGCGCGTATCCGAGGGCACCGGCCAGGGCGATGAGCAACCCGGCCCAGCTCATGTGCGCTCGCGAAGGCGCCAGGATCCCGTCAAGAGCATTGCTCCAGCTTAGAACCCGAGGGGAGTGCTGGAATCACCCTTTAGGCCAATCCTTACCTGTTCGTCCCTAGCGATCGTCACGACTTTTCTGGACAGACGCAGAAAAGGTGGCCCTCGGGATCCCGCAGAACGATCCAGCCGACGCCCTGCTCGGTGACGCCCGGCTGGAACTCGGGCTTGGTGGCGCCCAGCGAAATGTACTCCTCGACCGCCCGCTCCACATCGGGGACCCGGAAGTCGAGGTGGAACTGCTTGTCCGGCCCCGGCCACTCCGCCGGCTTCCGGTCGGGGACCCGGCCGAAGTAGACGCTGGTGGTGCCGTCGCCCACCGCGGCGTACTCGTCCTCGGAGTACTGGATGTCCAGGCCCGTCACCTGGTGATAGAACTCGGCCAGTTTCTTGGGCTCCGCGCAGTCGAGGCTGACGGCCAGGAGCTTCGCCTTCGTTGTCATGGACTCATGCTCCCAGCCATACCTGCCATCCCCTGTCAGGTACTGGACGTCAGGTAGCAGAAGTCAGGCGCCGGAGGCCTTTCGCGCGCCCGAGGTGACCCGCTTGAGGATCCGGTCCCACTCGGTGCCGAAGGGGTTGTCCTGCACCAGGTAGGTCCATGTCGCGGTGGGCCGCCTGAGGTCGGGCTCGGGCTCCTCGAACGACTCCAGCGAACGGCGCTCGACCTCGCCCAGCAGCGACTTGTACTCGGCCACGGCCTCCCGGTGGAACTCGTCGATCGGGCTCATCCGGCCGAGTGCCCGCAGGTGGATGCCCTCGCGCAGGTCGGTGAGGAAGGCCAGGTGCTCGGTCCAGCACCGGTCGATCGCGTGCAGCACGATCTGCCTGGCCGTCTCCTCGCGAGTGTCGGCGGGCATCGACTCCCAGCGCTCGGGGTCGTTCTCGGCCAGGGCCCGGGCGGCCGAGTCGCCGTGCAGGACCTTGTCGCGCCACTCCAGGATGAGCTCGCGCTGGTGCTCCAGCAGCCGGGTGTAGCGCCAGGTGTTGCGGTGGATCTGCAGGTGCACGCCCTCGGCGATGCGCTGGGCGTGGCCCACCAGGTAGGCGCCGCGCCGGTGGCGCACCAGGCCGTCGGCGTCGGCCGCGGGCGGGCGTTCGTCGGAGACGAACTGCGTGATCAGGTCGTCCTGCATGCTGACGAAGAAGACCGAACCGCCCGGGTCGCCCTGCCGGCCGGCCCGGCCGCGCAACTGGTCGTCGAGGCGGCTGCTGGCGTGGCGGCCGGAGCCGATCACGTACAGGCCGCCCAGCTCGGCCACGCCCTCACCGAGGCGGATGTCGGTGCCGCGCCCGGCCATCTGGGTGGAGACGGTGATGGCGCCGCGCTCGCCCGCCCTGGCGATGATCGCGGCCTCCTCGGCGTCGTTCTTCGCGTTGAGCACGACCGGCTCCAGCCCGCGCCGCTGCAGCAGCATGGCGAGGTTCTCCGACTCGGCCACGTCGAGGGTGCCGATGAGGATGGGCCGGCCGGTGGCGTGGGCCTGCTGGATCTCCTCGACCAGCGCGGTGTCCTTCTCGGGGACGGCCGGGTAGATGCGGTCCGGCTCGTCCTTCCTGACGCACGGGCGGTTGGACGGGATCACCGCGACCTTCAGCCCGTAGAATTCGCCGAGCTGCTCGCTGACCGCGACCGCGGTGCCGGTCATGCCGGAGATCTGCGGGTAGCGGCGGATCAGGCCCTGCACGGTGATGGAGTCGAGGATCTCGCCCTTCTCGCTGGGCGCCAGCGTCTCCTTGGCCTCCACGGCCGCCTGCAGACCGTCGGGCCAGCGCTGCAGGAGCGCCACCCGGCCGCGGGAGGGGTTGATCAGCTGCACCTTGCCGTCGCGCACGATGTAGTCGACGTCGCGGGTGAGCAGCGCGTGGGCGTGCAGGGCCAGGTTGAGCTCGATCAGGGTGCCCGGCTCGTGCTCGTCGTAGAGCTCGACGCCGAGCAGGTTCTCGACGGTGGTGGCGCCCTTGGGGGTCAAGTAGACGTTGCGGGCCTGGTCGTCGACCTCGTAGTGATAGCCCCTGACCAGTTGCCGGGCCAGCACGGCCATCTCCGGCACCGCGCTGCCGGCGTCGGACGCCCCGGCCATCACCAGCGGCACCCGGGCCTCGTCCACCAGCACCGAGTCGGCCTCGTCGATCAGCGCCACCTCGGGCGCGGGCACGATCAGCTCGCCCGCGTCGGTGCGGAGCCGGTCGCGCAACACGTCGAAGCCGATCTCGCTGACGGGTCCGTAGGTGACGTCCTTCGCGTACGCCTCGCGCCGCTCGTCCGGCGTGGAGCTCTGGCCGATCCAGCCGACGGTGACCCCCATCGCCTGGTAGAACGGCGCCATCCACTCCGCGTCGCGCCTGGCCAGGTAGTCGTTGACGGACATCACGTGCACCCGCTTGCCCTGCAGGGCGTAGCCCGCCGCGGCCATCGCGCCGGACAGCGTCTTGCCCTCGCCGGTGGCCATCTCGGCGACCTTGCCGTCGAGCAGGGCGAGAGTCCCCAGCAACTGCACGTCGTACGGCCGCAGCCCGAGGGTGCGGTCGGCCGCCTCGCGCGCGATGGCGCAGAACTCGACCAGATCGTCCATTGACGGCTCGGGCAGCTCGTCCAGCTTCCCGATCCGGCCGGCCCGGTCACCGGCGGCCTTGACGACCTTCTTGTACGGGCTCAGGCTCACGCCTCCTGGACGGTCCAGGAGATTTCTGAGGATTCCGGAAATCGACGCCACAGTCCCTCCAACGCACACTTTGTCGGCACCGTTCCCCTTGTGCCCCTATGCATGAGGTCTGGACGGAGTCAGGAGCGGAGCGACGGTACGACATGCGTCGCCGTACCGGACCCTAACCCATGAGACGGCCCGCACCGTCACTCCGCTCCCCTACCGGGGCCGGCCGCTCACCCGTCGCCGGCCCTCGCGGTGAGCACCACCACGGCGGTGAGCAGCAGCGCGCACCCGCTCCAGGCGAGCGGCGTGAGCCGCTCGCCGAACAGCACCACGCCCAGCAGCGCGGCACCGGCCGCCTCGCCGAGCGAGATGATCGACACCGTGGTGGCGCTGAGCGCCGTCAGCGCGCGGAAGAACAGCCCGTAGGCGAGCGCGGTCGGCACCGCCCCGAGATAGAGCAGCAGCGCCACCGACGACACGCTGAACTCCGGCAGCACCCCGCCGGCCAGCGCGAACGGCGCCAGGCAGGCCGCCCCGACGAGGAACCCGCCCACGGCCGTGCCCTGCGGATCGTCCTGGTGACGCCGCGAGAACAGTGTCACCCCGGCGTAGCCGGCGGCGGACAGCAAGGCGAACGCGATCCCGCCGAGACCGCCGCCGCCTCCCAGCGCGGTCTCCCCGGTGAGGAGGGCCAGCCCGGCGAGCGCGGTCAGCAGGGCGGCCAGGCCGACGCGGCCGAGCCGCTCGCGGAGCAGGAACCGGCCGCCGAGGGCGGTGAAGACGGGCGTGGCGCCCATCGTCACCACGGTCGCGAGGGCCACGCCGGACTCGGCGATCGAGGCGAAGTAGGCGGTCTGGTAGACGGCCATGCCGACGCCCACGACGACGACCCGCGGGCTGAACCGGTCCAGCCGGCCGCCGGTGAGGCGGACCAGGGCGAGCAGGAAGGCGGCGCCGAGCAGGTAGCGCCAGAGGGAGACGCCGACGGGGCCGAGCCCGCCGGACTGGAAGAGCAGCGACCCGGCGGCGCCGCCGGTGCCCCAGGCGGTCGCGGCCACGGACACGTAGAGCGCGCCCCGCCGCGCGGAAACAGGGGTCATGACAGATCTCTCCGGATGGAGTGGTCGGAAGTGGGCCCGTCGTGCGGGCAGCAGCCACCCCCGGATCGGAGAGATCCGGAAATTTCAGGAGATGCCGCCCGCTACAGGGCGGGGGGCGGGGAGCAGATCAGAAATCGCGTCACGATCACACCCTAACGGCCTGTCCCAAACGGCCTGTCCCAGACGGCCTGTCCCAGACGGCCTGTCCCTGACGGTCGTCACGGTTTGCGTGCGACGCCGCCCAGCAGGAGCTCCTCCCAGGTGGCCAGCGGGCCGGGCAGCCGGTCGTCGGGCCGCCATTCGGGGAAGTGGACCAGCCCGGGCTCGACCATCACCAGGCCGTCGAAGTAGCGGGCGATCGCCTCACGGGAGCGGAAGTGGCTGGCGCCCATGGTCGCCTGCAGCATCGCCTCCAGCGCCTGGGCCTTCGGGTTGACCGAGACGAGCATGTTGGAGGCCGCCAGGTAGCTCCCGGGCGGCAACGCGTCCATGTAGCTCCTGACCAGGCCGTGCGGATCATCGCTGTCGGGCAACAGGTGCAGCAGCCCGATCGCCATGAGGGCGACCGGCCGGCGCAGGTCGATGAGCCGGGTCAGCTCGAGGTTGTCCAGAACGGCGTCGACGTCGCGGGCGTCCTCGGTGATCGCGACGGCGTTGGGATTGCCGCCGAGGATCGCCCGCGCCTGCGGCTCCACCATCGGGTCGAGATCGACGTAGACGACCCGCACCGAGGGGTCGGCGAACTGGGCCACCTCGTGGGAGTTCTCCACGGTGGGCAGACCCGCGCCCAGGTCGACGATCTGCCTGATCCCGGCCTCGCGGACGAAGAAGTCGACCACCCGGCCGATGAAGGCGCGGTTGCACCAGACCAGGTCGACCACCTCGGGCACGGCCTCCTTCAGCCGCCGGGCGACCGACCGGTCCACGGCGAAGTTGCCGGTGCCTCCCAGCAACGCGTCGTGCACGCGGGCGACGCTCGGCGCGGTGACGTCCACGCCCGCGGGCGCCCACTCGCTTTCGAAGTCGAGACTCACCTGGCCCCCTCCATCCGTGACGCGGATCGTACCCACAGGCAGGGCCTCATGTCTGCGGCTGGCGAACGGCCACGACGGTGGGCTCGGCGTCACGCCGTGGAGTGGCCAGCCGCTTGAGGAACGGCGCGACCGGCCGCTCGACGAAGCGGTGGACCGCGTAGGCCGCCGCGCACATCAGCACGATCAGCCCGTACAGCAGGACATGCCGGTTGAGCTGGTCGCCGATCCGGTCGAACAGGATGAACCCGATATGCGCGTGCAGCAGGTACAGCGGGTACGTCAGCGCACCCGCGGTGACCAGCCACGGCCGGGCCAGCGGCCGCGTCACCCGGAGCGCGATCAGCGTCATGACCAGGAAGATGACCACGACTAGGGCGACGATGATCGCGTGGTCGTACTCGACCGAGTAACGCCGCCCGACCGCGTCCGCGTAGCCGATGGCCCGGTAGACGGCGTTGCCCAGGCAGAGCGGCACCAGCAGCGCGATCTGCCAGGTCGGCCCGAACCGGTACAGCATGAACAGGGCCATCCCGGCGATGAAGTAGTGCGCGAACTCCGACTGCACCACCAGGTCGGCGATCCCGGGCACGATCCCCAGCTCGACGGCGATCGTCACCGCGAGCCACCCCCACAGCGCCGCAGTCACCCGCGCCCTGGTCATCCCGATCCAGGTGAAGACGAGGATGAGCAGGTAGAACCGCATCTCGGCCCAGAGGGTCCAGTAGACGACGTCCACGTTCGGCACGTCGGCCACGGCCTGGAACATCGTGAGGTTCGCCAGCACCGAGCCGGGCGAGATCGTGTAGAGCCCGGCTCCCAGCGTGACCGTCACCAGCGCGGTCACCGCGATGCCCACCCAGTACGCGGGGTAGAGGCGCACCGCCCTGGACACCACGAACTGGCGCGGGCCGCGACCCCAGGCGCTCATCAGCACCACGAACCCGCTGATCATGAAGAACAGGTCCACCCCGAGGTAGCCGTACCGCGACCAGGCGCTCTCGGCGGGGAAGGAGACGCGGCTGGCACCGCCCGCCCAGCCGGAGAACGTGTAGTGGAAGAACACCACGCACAGCGCGGCGAGTAACCGGAGTCCGTCGATCTCATAGAGCCGGTCTGTCCTGTTTCGCATGGAGACGCGCCCCCTCTGGTGGAAGGGGAGCATCTCCTAGAGCGCTTGATGTTCCACTGACATCCGGTAGACAGCGCCTGTCACGGCCAAGTCACGGCCAAGCCGGGTCACCCATGGCGCGCACCGGCGGGTCGAGCACGCCCAGGCGTTCGAGCAGGGTGAGGAAGGTGGCGGCGTACGGCGAGTCGGCCGTCACGGCGGCCACCCGCGCCCAGTCGACCTGCTCGCGCAGCGCCCGCACCTGCGGCAGCAGCCCGCCGTAGTCGCAGGCGTGCTCGGACAGCGGCAACATCCAGGAGATGACCAGGTCGGTGGCCTGCAGCACGGGTACGATCACCGCCGACGCCGTCATCGGCTCGGCCCGGTCGAGCAGCTCGTCGGTGATCGGCCGGTCGGACACCCGGAAGATCAGATCCACCAGCCGTCCCTCGTCGAACGCCTTCACCAGCCAGTCCTCCGGGGGCTTGGCGGTCTCGAAGCCCAGCCCGCGCAGCGCCTCGAGGGCGGCGGGCACGTCATGCTCGGTGAGGACGAAGTCGACGTCGTGCAGCGAGGGCGCCGCTCCCCTGGCGTAGGCCGCGCAGCCGCCGGCCAGCGCGAACTTCACCTCGGCGTCCTTCAGCCCCGAACTCGCGCGCTTGAGCGTGTCGAGGATCGCGTCGGTGACCGCATGACTGTGGCTGCCCATGAGACCGGGCTACCCCTACGATCGCAGGCTAGACGTCTTCGGGCCCCCCGGTGAGAGCCGGTAACCGTCCGGCGCGGGGGCAGCGCGTGGCCTGATTGAATCCCGCGAGCCGAAGGAGAGCCGCGTGCCCCTCCGGGAAGGACGTTCCTCAACGGAAAGGAATGTTAAAGGCCCGGCCCTCGGGGCAGAAGCGGGCTCATGGCTACTCTGCTATGGATCATCGCTGTCATCCTCGTCATCTCCGGCATCTACGTCATCCTGGCCCGGCGCGACCTGCTCTGGGGGATCGTCCTCATCGTCATCGGTTTCCTGGTCGGCCCCGGCGGTGTCAGCATCTTCAATGTCTAGGGGCGCAGGCCGCCCCGTCCGCCTGTCCACTGGGCCGGCACCCCATTCCGGCCCAGTGGCACCTCTAGATTTGCCGAAATGTCACTCCTTCCGGTCCTCGTGCTTATGCCACCGGGCATGAGCACGAGGTGACGTCCCATCTTCCGTCCGGCGGGCGCCACGAGCCGGAGTCGGTGGCCGCCCGCCCGGATTAACCGCCGTCGAGGCAGTAGACGGCGTAGGCCCGGCCGAGCACGGGCAGCGCGACGTTGCGCACCCTGATCCCGCCGGGGGTGAGGCCCTTCTCACTGCCCTTGTGCGCGTGCCCGTGGAGGATCAGCTCCGCGCCGGCGGTGTCGACGGCCTCGGCCAAAAGGTAGCTGCCGAGGAAGGGGTAGATCTCCAGCGGCTCCCCTTCGAGGGTCTCCTTGACGGGGGAATAGTGCGACAGCACCACACGCCGGTCCACCTGCATCTCCTTGAGCGCGAGCCGCCACGCGTCGGCGATCTGCCGGGTGTGCCCGACGAAGTTCTTGATCTCGCGCTCGCCGAACTCGCTCGCGCACTTGCCGGCGAACCCGCCGCCGAAGCCCTTGCCGCCGACCACGCCCAGCTTCGAGTCGCCGCACTGGATCACGACGCCGTCGTTGTTGAGCACGATCACCCCGGCGTCACGGAGCACCGAGGCGATCTCGTGCTGCATGTCGGAGTGGTAGTCGTGGTTGCCGAGCACGGTGACGGCGGGCACCGGCAGGTCGCGCAGTTCGTCGGCCACGACCCGGCCCTCCTCCAGGGTGCCGTGCCGGGTCAGGTCACCCGCGAGCATCAGCACGTCGGCACGCTCCTCGATGCCCTTGAGCCGCTCCCGGTAGGTGCCCCGGTCGTCCTCGCCCAGATGGATGTCGCCCGCGGCCGCGATGCGCAGATCAGTCAAGATGCTCATCCTCTCCCGGCTCGCCGTAGTCGACGATCCTGATCTCGTTGTGCACCCTCAGGTCGGGCGCGGCCTCGCGGGCCACCGCCCCAAGCCGTTCGCGCTGCTCGGCACCGCTCACCTTGCCGTGCAGGAACATCTGGTCGCCCCTGACGTCGACGTGGATGCCGAGCTCGTGCGTGCGCGCGTCCTCGGCCAGCGCCTGCTGGACCCGGGCCGCGACGTACTGCGGTGCTTCCATCGCTCTCCCCTTTCCAGTCGCCGCATGCCCGGGGATGTACGACTCAAACGGCTCAAACGGCGCACACCACGGCGATGACCGCCTGCTCCACGGGGCCGTACGTGGCCGGTCACCCGAAGCCGGCGTCGGCCCCCGACTCGGGCAGGGCGGGAGCGATCGCTCGCCGGGAGGCCCGCAGCGCCCCGGCGACCCGCCACGTTAGGCGGCAAACGGTCCGGGCAGTTGGCCCACATGTCTGAGAAGAGCGACATACCCGATAAAAGCAACGTCCCAGAAAAGAGCACTTGGGAAAAGCGTGAGCATTGGGAAGTGCGGTCGAACTCCGGCAGGCCCATGGTGCCCGCGACGCCACGCGACGTCGTGCACATCAGAGTGGGGTCGTTCGTCCTCATCTTCTCCTTCGCGTTCGGCGTGCTCGGCCTCATCGCCAAGGCTCCCCTGCTGACCGTCATCGCGATCGTGGCCGCCGTGGTGACGATCGTCGACATCGTGCTCGCCATACGACGCCAGAAGGACCGCAACGTGGGAGAGGCAGGCTGAGAAGGCATGCGACCGCAGCAGGAAGAATCACGACGTACGGACGGCCTCCGCGACAAGGTGGTCGTGGTCACCGGGGCGAGCGGCGGTGTCGGGCGGGCCGTGGTACGCCGGCTCGGCGAGAAGGGCGCCAAGGTGGCGCTGATCGCCCGGGGCACGACCGGGCTCGGCGCGGCCGCGGTCGACGTGGGCGCGGCGGGCGGCACCGGCCAGGTCTACGAGGCGGACGTCGCCGACTACGAGCAGCTGCGCAAGGCGGCCGAGCGCGTCGAGGCCGAGATGGGCCCCATCGACGTGTGGATCAACGTCGCCTTCTCCTCGGTCTTCGCCAGGTTCACCGACATCTCGCCCGAGGAGTACGAGCGGACCACCGCCGTCACCTACCTCGGCTACGTCTGGGGCACCCGGGTGGCCCTGGACCTGATGCGCCCGCGCGGCAGGGGCGCGATCGTGCAGACCGGGTCGGCCCTGTCGCAACGCGGCATCCCCCTGCAGTCGGCCTACTGCGGCGCCAAGCACGCGGTCAAGGGCTTCACCGAGTCGGTGCGCACCGAGCTGCTGGCCGAACGGAGCGGGATCCACATCACCCTGGTCCAGTTGCCCGCGGTCAACACCCCGCAGTTCGACTGGGTGCTGAACAAACTGCGCCGCCACCCCCAGCCGGTGCCTCCCATCTACCAGCCGGAGGTCGCGGCCGACGGCATCGTCCACGCGGCCGAGCACCCCGAGCGCAAGGAGTACTGGGTCGGCATCACCACGGCCGCCACCCTGCTCGCCCAGCGCGTCGCCCCCGCGCTGCTGGACCGCTACCTGGCGCGCACCGGCGTGGACGCGCAGCAGACGACTGAGCAGCCCCGCACCGGCGTGGCCAACCTCTGGCAGCCGGCGGACGAGTCGGCGGACTACGGCGCCCACGGCGGCTTCGACCACCGCTCCCACGGCCGCAGTCCGCAGCTCTGGCTCTCCCAGCACCGCCGCCCCGTCCTCCTCACGCTCGCCGCCGGTGCGCTGGCGGGCGCCCTCACCGCCCTGCGCCGCGCCCGCTAGTCCCGAGCGGCACCCAGACGGGGCCGGTTGAGCGACCAGAAGGAGGCTCCATGCCTGAACGTGATCTTCAGTATCTGGCCGACCTGGCCGCCCAGCTGCGGGTGGACTCCGTGCGCAGCTCCGCGGCGGCCGGCTCCGGTCATCCGACGTCGTCCATGTCGGCGGCCGACCTGATGGCCGTGCTGTTCGCCTGCCACTACCACTACGACTTCGCCCGGCCCGAGGACCCCGGTAACGACCACCTGATCTTCTCCAAAGGGCACGCCTCTCCCCTGCTCTACTCGCTGTTCAAGGCCGCGGGCGCCGTCACCGACGAGGAGCTGCTGTCCTTCAGGAAGCGGGGCAGCCCGCTGGAGGGTCACCCGACCCCGCGGCTGCCCTGGGTGGACGTGGCCACCGGCTCGCTGGGGCAGGGCCTTCCGATCGGCGTGGGCATCGCGCTGGCCGGGCGGCTGGAGCGGCTGCCGTACCGGGTGTGGGTGCTGTGCGGCGACGGCGAGCTGGCCGAGGGGTCGATCTGGGAGGCCGCCGAGCACGCCGGCCACGCGGGCCTGGCCAACCTGACCCTGATCGTGGACGTCAACCGGCTGGGACAGCGCGGGCCGACCCGGCACGGCTGGGACACCGGCGCGTACGCCCGCAGGTTCGGCGCGTTCGGGTGGCACACGATCGAGATCGACGGACACGACCCCGGCCAGATCGACTTCGCGCTGGGCGACGCCCGCAACACGCGCAGGCGGCCGACCGTCATCCTGGCCAAGACGCGCAAGGGCGAGGGCGTCATGGAGGTGGAGAACCGCGAGGGCGCGCACGGCAAGGCGCTCAAGGACCCTGAAACCGCCATCGGCGAGCTGGGCGGTCCGCGCGAGATGACCGTCGAGGTGCACCGGCCGGAGCCGGGGACCGAGGCGTACCGGTTCGGAGGAGGGCCGCTCACCCTGCCGGAGTACGCGGTCGGCGAGCGGGTCGCGATCAGGACCGGTTACGGCGAGGCGCTGGCGGCCTTGGGCGCGGCCCGCGGCGAGGTGGTGGCGCTGGACGGGGAGGTGGCCGACTCCACCAGGACGCAGGAGTTCGCCACCAGGTTCCCCGAGCGGTTCTTCGAGATGTACATCGCCGAGCAGCAGCTCGTCGCCGCGGCGGTCGGCCTGCAGGTGCGGGGCTGGATCCCGTACGCGGCCACGTTCGCGGCGTTCCTGACCAGGGCGTACGACTTCATCAGGATGGCCGCGGCGAGCCGCGCGTCGATCAGGCTGGTCGGCTCGCACGCCGGGGTGTCGATCGGCGAGGACGGGCCGTCGCAGATGGGGCTGGAGGACCTGGCCATGATGCGCGCGATCCACGGCAGCACGGTGCTCTACCCGTCAGACGCCAACCAGGCGGCGGCCCTGACCGCCGCGATGGCCGACCTCGACGGGGTGTCCTACCTGAGGACGACCCGCGGGGAGACACCGGTGATCTACCCGCCGGGCGAGCGCTTCCCCGTGGGCGGCTCCCGGGTGCTGCGGCACTCGCCCGACGACCGGGCCACGATCGTGACCGCGGGCGTGACCGTGCACGAGGCGCTCGCGGCGGCCGACGAGCTGGCCGGGCAGGGCGTCTCGGTCGGCGTGGTCGACCTCTACTCGATCAAGCCCGTCGACGCGGCCGCGCTGGCCGAGGCGGCGACCACCACGGGCAACCTCATCACGGTGGAGGACCACCGGCCGGAGGGCGGGCTCGGAGACGCGGTGCTCGACGCCGTCAGCGAGCTCGGGCCGAGGGTGGTGAAACTGGCCGTGCGGGACCTGCCCGGATCCGCGACCCCCGAGCAGCAGTTGGCGGACGCCGGCATTGACCGCCACGCGATCGCCGAGGCGGTCAAGCGGTTGCTCTGACTTCCTCCCCCCTCTGACTTCCTCCCCCGCTCAAAAACTCCTCCGTCAAAGGATTCCTCCCCGGCCCGAGGGCCGGGGCATCCTCCACAGGGTTGTCGGGAACGGGCGCGGGGTTGTCGGGAACAGGGCCCGAAGGCCGGGGCATCCTCCACAGGGTTGTCGGGAACGGGCGCGGGGTTGTCGGGAACAGGGCCCGAAGGCCGGGGCATCCTCCACGGGGTTGTTGGGAACGGACGCGGGGTTGTCGGACAAGGCACGCGGTTGTCGGACACGTGCACGTGTCGTCGGCAACGGGCGGGGTCAGCCGCGGGCTTTGGCGGCGGCCCGCCGGTTGGCCTTCTTGATGGCCTCGACGAGCTCCGGCTTGGTCATCTTCGACCGGCCGGGGATGTCGAGCCTGATCGCCACCTGCCGCAGGTGCTCCTTGGTGGCGTTGGCGTCGACGCCCTCGGCCGTCATGCCGGAACGGCCGGCGGCGCGCTGGTCCGACGGGCCCTTCCTCGGCTTCGGCTCCCAGTGGTCACCCACCTTCTCGAAGGTGTGCTTCAGGGCGGCGAAGGCCGTCATATGGGCGCGGCGGCCCTCGCCGTACGTCTCGACGGCGGAGTCGTGCGCCTTCATCCAGGTGTCCTGCGCCTTCTTCGGCGAACGACGGATGGTCGACGGCAACTCCTGGCGGGCTGGCATGACGGTGCACCTCCTACGGTGGCGCTTTCTACGGTGGCGGTTCCCACAGCGGTGGTCCTACAGCCGTGGTATCTACAGCCGTGGTATCTACAGCGGCGGTTCGTCGTAGCGGCGGCGCTCCTCGTACACCGTGGTGCGCCGCGTCTCGGGCTCGTCGACGAGGTCGCGGCGGACCACGGGCTCGTTGATGGGGCCGACGGCTCTGCGGGTGACGCTGATCCGGTAAAGGCCGAACAACAGTCCGACCAGGCCGCCGATCATGAGAATGACCCCGACGACGTTGATGTCGAGACCCGCGAGATCGAACTCCACGGCCCAGGTGAGGATCGCGCCGAGCATGATGAGGATGATGCTTCCGGCGATGGTCATGATTACCTCCTTGACAGAAGGAACCTCTTTCCTCATGGCAAAAAACAAACCAGTAGTGGTGGTCGGGTTGATGGGCGCGGGCAAGACGACGGCGGGTCGCCTGATCAGCGCCGCGCTCGGCCGGCCACTGAGCGACAGCGATCCCTTCCTCCGGGCCCGTTACGGCGCCAGCGCGGCGCAGATCGCCGCCACCGAAGGGGCGGGCGTGCTGCACGAGCGTGAGGCCGAGCACGTGCTGGCGGAGCTCCATGGCGAGCCGAAAGTGATCATCGCCGCGGCCGGCTCCATCGAGGATCCGCGGGTCCGCGCGGCTCTGCGCGGGAGTTTGGTGGTGTGGCTGGACGCGCCCGACTCGGTGCTGGCCGAGCGGATGCGCACCGGCGACCACCGGCCGGACTTCGCCCCGGCGACCGTGCGGGCGCGGCGCGAGCCGTTCTTCCGCGAGGTGGCCGACATGACCTTCGACGTCAGCGTGGTGAAGCCGGAGGAGATCGCGGCGGCGGTGTCGGCCGAAATGGGATTGCCCGCGGCTGACCACGGCTGATAGCCAGGGGGGATGTTCGCTGAGAAACCCACTCTCGCGGGTGAGCGCGTGACGCTCACCCCAGTCGGCCCCGAGCACGCCGAGGGCCTGTACGAGCTGGTCACCGACCCGGAGGTGCGGCGGCTGACCGGCTCGCACGCGGAGTTCGACCGGGACACGGCACGGCAGTGGTACCTGACGAGGGGCGAGCGTCCCGAGCGCCTCGACCTGGCGATCACGGCTGGAGACGCGTACGTGGGCGAGATCGTGCTCAACGAGCTCGACGCCGCCAACCTGGCGTGCAATCTGCGCATCGCGCTGCTCGGCTCCCGGGTGTTCGGCAGGGGCTACGGCACCGAGGCCATCACGCTGGTGCTCGACCACGCCTTCACGACGACGCCGCTGCACCGGATCAGCCTGGACGTCCACGCCTTCAACGACCGGGCCAGGCACGTCTACAAGAAGGTGGGGTTCGTCGAGGAGGGTGTGCGCCGCGACGCGCTGCTGTGGGACGGCGAGTGGCACGACTCGGTGGCCATGTCCATGCTGCGGACCGAGTGGCTGCCAAGATCGGAAAGCCTGGCATAATGATCATGACGCACGGGTCCTCCGAGGCGCGCGGGGGACCTGTGACGTTCTTCCCCCACCTCCCCCACGCGGGAGTCCTTCCCCTACCCAGAGGTCGAGGCCAACCAATCACCGGTTTCGCGCATCTAAGCACCAGTGACGATGCGCTTGGTGCCGGGTGACCCGGAGAGCCTCGGCGGCTACTGGCTGGCGGGACGGCTCGGTGCGGGTGGGCGGGGCGTCGTCTACGACGCCTACGACGACGAGGGTCGCCGGTTCGCGGTCAAGGTGCCCCGGGGTGAGGTCACCGAGCAGCTGGGCGACGCCGTCTGGCGGGTGACGCCACACCACCTGGCCAGGGTGGTCGCCGTGGGGGTCGACCGGTCGGTCCCCTACATCGTGAGCGAGTTCGCCGAGGGGCCCGACCTGCGGCAGGCGGTGGCCGTCCACGGCCCCTACGCCGGCGAGGAGCTGGACGCGCTGGCCGACGCGCTCGCGACGGCGCTGCGCACGCTGCACGCGGTCGGCATCGCCCACCGCGACCTGCGGCCCGAGAACGTGCTGCTCTCCCCCAGCGGACCCACCCTGATCGACCTCGGCGTGGCGGCCACCGGCTCGGTCGGCACCCGCACCTACCTGGCGCCGGAGGTCGTCACCGGGCGGCGGCCGGGGCCGGCGGCCGACGTGTTCGCCTGGGGCGCGGTGCTGCTGTTCGCCGCCACCGGGCGCGACCCGTTCCGTGGCGAGAGCCCGGGCGGGGTCATGCACCGGCTGCTGGCCGTGGACCCCGAGCTCGACGAGCTGCCCGCCCGGTTGCGCGAGCTGGTCGGCCGGGCCCTGGCCAAGGAGCCCGCCGACCGTCCGGCCGCCGCCGGGCTGCTGGTCGGCGCCACGGCCGGCCTGGGCCCTCCCGACGGCCTGGCCGGGCCGCGCTCGCTCGGCTCCGTGGCGGAGGAGGTCTACGCGTCGCTGACGCCAGGTCAGCGGGAGGAGGCGCCGGGACTGCTGCTTCGGCTGCTCGACGGCGACGCCGTGGCGGGCGACGAGCACGGCGTGCTCGCCCGCCTCACCGACGCGGGCCTGCTCGTGCGGCAGAGCGTGCGGGTCGCGCCCGCCCAGACCGCCGTGGGCAAGCTCGTGGCCGTGAGCGGCGACCGGGTCATCCCGGCCAGCGCCGCGCTCGTCCACGCCTGGCCCCGGCTGCGCGCGTGGGCGAGCGCCCGGGCCGGTGAGCCGGGCACGACCGGCGACCGGGCCGGGCAGGCGGCCTCCGTGGAGGGGCCCGCGATCGGCGTCCGTGCCGCCGTGGCCCCCGAACCCGCCCTGACCTCGGCGTACGCCGCCCACCGCGCCAGGACGGCCGACCTGCGCCGGTTGGCCGGGCTGCTGACCGGGCTGCTGGCCAGGCTGCTGACCGGGCAGGCCGTCATCGGCGGCGCGCGGGCCGCGGCGGCCCGCGCCTACACGGCGTCGCTGCTGAGAGGCAGGTCGGCGGGCGGGCCACGAGCCGGGAGCTGACCCGTGCGGCGACCGCGCCCCGGCTGGACCACCACGCGCGGGCCGGGCGGCCGCATCCAGGCCGAGCGCGACGCCGACGCCGGCTGGACCATCGGGCCGGGCCCACCTCAGGCGCATCGCGGAACGATTTCTGCCGCGATTCCCTCTACGGTGTGGGCATGGATCCCCTCATCAGCCGCCGGGCGCTCAACCGAGCCACCCTGGACAGGCAGTTGCTGCTGCGCCGCGCCGACCGGTCCGTGCTCGACGTGGTCGAACACCTCGGCGGCCTGCAGGCGCAGACGCCGCACACCTGATACACCGGGCTGTGGAACCGGATCGAGGGCTTCCGGGCATCCGACGCCTCCGGCCTGCTGTCCTCGCGCGAGCTCGTCCGCATCGCGTTGCAGCGCTCGACCATCCATCTGGTGAGCGCGCGACTGCCTGTCGATGCGGCCGCTGGTGCAGGTGGTGACGGAGCGGATGACCTTGGAACTGGTGCGGTTCCGGGACGAGGACGGTCGGACTTACTACGATTTGCCGGACGCTCCACGGCCTTCTGAGGAAATTTCCGCGCCTGTCCGATTGATGTACGACTTCGACAACCTTTTCCTGTCACATGCGGATAGGTCGAGAGTGATCACCGAGGCCGGGGTCGCCGCCATGAGCGGGTTCATGAGACGTCGCCGTCTCCCACGGCCCCTCCGCCACATGACGCCACCCGGGGCCGCTGGCGCGGGCACGCCTGGCGGGCCGCCGGAGGGCGCCTGCCCGGCGACGATATGGTGACATCGAGGATTGATCGCGGGATTGATCACCACATCCACCGCGCTGACGCCGTGGTCGCCGCCGTCCCGGTCCGGGCCTTGCCGCGCGGGTGAGGGCGCCGGAAGCGTGTGACACGGGTCGCGCGTCTCGAGAAAGCGGGCACGACTCGATGACCGACCTGGTGACCTTCGGTGAGACCATGGCGCTGTTCGCCGCCCGCCGTACTGGTCCGCTGCGTTTCGCCCGTGACTTCGACCTGGGCCTCGGCGGCGCCGAGTCGAACGTCGCGATCGGCGTCGCCCGCCTCGGCCACAGCACCGCCTGGACCGGCCGCGTCGGCGCCGACGAGTTCGGCGACCTGATCCGGGCCACGCTCATGGGCGAGGGCGTGCTGACCCGCGCGATCGCCGATCCCGAAGCGCCCACCGGGCTGATGATCAAGGGCCGGCGCACCGCCGACCTGATCGATGTCCGCTACTACCGCAAGGACAGCGCCGGCTCCCGCCTCTCCCCCGGCGACCTCGACCCCGATCTCATCAGGTCCGCCCGGGTGCTGCACGTCTCGGCGATCACGCCCGCCCTGTCGGCCTCGGCCCGTGATGCGGTACGGCACGCCATCGGCGAGGCGCGGGCCGCCGGGGTGCCCGTCTCGCTCGACATCAACTACCGCAGGAGGCTGTGGTCGCCGGCCGAGGCCGGCGCGTGGTTGCGTGAGACGGTCGGCGACGTGGACGTGCTGTTCGCGACCGAGGCCGAGGGCCGCCTGATCGCCGACGCCGGCGAGGCCGCCGACCTGGCCAAGGCGCTGGCCTCGCTGGGGCCGCGGCACGTGCTCGTCAAGTTCGGCGCCAGGGGCGCGCTGGAGCTGTCCGACGGCGAGATCCGGCGCGCGGAGCCGTACCAGGTGACCGAGGTCGACCCGGTGGGGGCCGGAGACGCGTTCGCGGCCGGCTGGCTGGCCGACTGGCTGGCCGGCGCATCGCCCGAGCGGCGCCTGCGGACGGCCTGCGCCGCCGGGGCGTTCGCCGTCACCTCGCAGGGCGACTGGGAAAGTCTGCCCCACCGGGCGGACCTCGAGCTCCTGCGAAGCCCCGCCGACGGCGTGAGCAGATGACCCGCCGACGACCCTCGCCAGCGCCGGCACGAACCTCCGGACGAGCCGCCTAGGTGACGGGGGTCACGTCGATGTGGCAGACCCGGTCCACCGCGAAGGCGATCGTGGTGTGGGGGCCGCCGCCCGGCGGGGTGACCCGGAGGGCCGCCGGTTCGCCGCAGTCGGACTCGACGACCGTCCAGTGCAGGACGGCGCGGGCGGTGCCGCCTGGTTCCAGGGTGACCACGGGCGACGGCCCGCCGGCCTCGGTCACCCGCTGGGGCAGGGCGGCGCCGAACGAGGAGAGCAGGACGAGCTCCGGACGGCCGCTGAGGGTGCAGGCGATCGCGGACCGGTTGGTGAACTCCAGCGGCGCGTAGCGGTTGCCCGCGCCGGAGTCCACCCGGCCCAGGTCCACCCGGAGCCGGGCCGCGGAGCACTGCCCGGCTGCCGCGGGCTCGTACCCCGGCACGGGCTCGTGCGCGAACGCCGGGGCGGCGCCGCCTGCCAGCAGGAGCCCGCCCACGATCCCGGCGATCCGAAGACTTCTCATCAGGAGTGGTTATGCCCTGGCAGGCGGTTTTTTTCACGTTCGCGGCGATATTGCCGGAAGGCGGCCGTGGAACGCGGCAGGTCAGGCGAGCGTGACCGTGACCGGAAGCTCCTTGATGCCGTTGACGAAGTTGGACCGGACCCGCCTGATGTCCCCCGCGAACCGGATGTCGGCCAGCCGGGGCAGCAGCTCCTCGAACATGATCCGGATCTCCAGCCGGGCGAGCGCGTTGCCCAGGCAGAAGTGCGGGCTGCCCTTGCCGAACGTGAGGTGGTCGTTGTCCGGCCGGGTCACGTCGAAGCTGTAGGGCGAGTCGAAGACCCTCTCGTCGCGGTTGCCGGAGGCGAACCACATGACGACCTTGTCCCCCTCGGCGATCTTGCGGTCGTGCAACTCCACGTCGCGCGTCGCCGTACGGCGGAAGTGGTAGACCGGGGAGGCCCACCGTAGGAACTCCTCGACCGCGACCGGCATCAGGCCGGGGTCGGACCGCAGCTTGTCCGCCTGCTCGGGGTGCTCGATCAGCGCGCGCATCGTGTGGGTGATGGCGTGCCGGGTGGTCTCGTTGCCGGCCACGACGAGCAGCAGGAAGTAGTTGTCGAAGTCGGTCGCTGAGAGCGGGACGCCGTCGGCCGTGGGCTCGTTGACCAGCTTGCTCACCAGGTCGGTGCCGTCGCCGCCGCGCCGCCGGCGGGCCAGGTCGCGGCCGTACTCGAAGACCTCCAGCGAGGCGGGGCTGCGGAAGGGCAGGTCGCGGTACTTCTCGCTCTCCTCGCTGTGGATCAGCACGTCGGCGTACTCGGGGTCGGTGTTGCCGATGATCCGGTTGCCCCAGTCGATGAGCTGTTGCGTGTCGCCCTCGGGCACGTCGAGCATCTTGGCCAGCACGTTGATGGGGAAGTCGGCCGAGACCTCCTTCACGAAGTCGAACGTGCCCTTGGCCAGGGCCGCGTCCAGGGTGCGCGCGGTCAGGCCGCGCAGGAAGACCTCGTAGCCCGCGACGGCCCTGGCGGTGAACTGGCGCTGCATGATGCGGCGCAGCACGCCGTGGCGCGGGCCGTCCGTCTCCAGCAGCGATCGCCTGATGGTGGCCTGCCGCTCGTCGACCTCCTCGAGGTTGACGAACTTCGAGGAGGTGAAGGTCTCGGCGTCGCGGTCGACCCGCACGATGTCCTCGTGTCTGGTCACCGACCAGAATCCGCTGCCGTGCTCCTCCTCCTGCCAGTTGACGGGCGCCTCCGAGCGGAGCACGTCGAACATGCGCCACGGGGTCTCGCCGTCAAGGAACTTGTCGTTGTCCGCCAGGTCGACGTCTTCCAGGCGCATGGGGTCCCTCCGAGGATGTGCGTGAACTACAGGTGGTAGGCGTACTCGCGGAACTCCCAGTCGGTGACGAACTGGGAGAACCGTTCGACTTCGTTGCGCTTGTAGGCGAGGAAGCTGCTGACGAACTCCTTGCCGAGCACCTCGCCGAGCGCGGCGTCGTCGTCGAGCGCGTCGAGCGCGACCGGCAGCGACATGGGAAGCAGGGGCGACCTGGACGTGTCGTAGCCGTAGCCCTCCAGCGGCGCCGGCGGGTCGATCCGGTCCCTGACGCCCAGGTAGACGGCGGCGAGCAGGCCCGCGATGCCGATGTAGGGGTTGGCCGTGGCGTCGCCGAGCCGCAGCTCCATGCGGCTGCCCGCGCCGCGCTCCGGCGGTACGCGGAGCATCGCGCTGCGGTTGTCGAGCCCCCAGTCGATCAGCCAGGGGGCCAGCGTGTCGGGACCGAACCGTTTGTAGGAGTTGATGGTGGGGTTGAGCAGCGCGGCGAGGGCGGGCGCGTGCGCGAGGACGCCGCCGATGGCGTGCCGCGCGGTCTCGGACAGCCCGTACGCCCCGTCGGGGTCGTCGAAGACGTTGCGGCCGTCGGCGTCGTCGCACGAGAGGTGCACGTGGAACCCGGAGCCGCCCTCGTCGTTGAACGGCTTGGCCATGAAGGTGGCCATCAGCCCGTCCTGGCGGGCCAGCTCCTTGATCGCCGACTTGAAGCGGAAGGCCCGGTCGGCGGCGTTCACGGCCTCGGAGTGGTGCAGATTGATCTCGAACTGCCCGCCGGAGAACTCGTGGTTGCCCATGGTGGCGCCGATGTCCATCTGGCGCAGCATCCGCAGGGCGCGGAGCACGTGGGACCCCCGGTCGCCCTTGGTGCCCGCCACGTAGACGTTGCCCGGCGCGTCGTCGTAACGGCGCCAGCCGCCCGCCCCGTCGGGTTCGAGCAGGAAGTACTCCAGCTCCGGGCCGACCAGGGCGGTCAGCCCCAGCTCGCCCAGCCGGGCGGCGGCGGCGCGCATCACCTCGCGCGGGGACTCAGGGAAGGGCTCGCCACTGACCGGGTCGAACGCGTCACCCAGGCAGCTCGCCACGCCCGGCTCCCACGGCAGCGGCACCAGCGTGGACAGGTCGGGCCTGATGGCGACGTCGGGCAGCCCCCTGTCGAGGCCGCCGGGCACCGGGACGACGTCGCCCTGCGGCGAGGTGTAGTAGACCGCCTGGCAGAAGGCGATCCCGCTCTCCACCACGTCGGCCAGCCGCTCGACGAGCACATCCTTGCCCCGCTCGGTTCCGATGAGATCGGAGTAGCCGATGCGGACTATGTCGATGCCCTGCTCGGACAGGCGCTGGACGGCTCGTTCCGTGCTCAAGAGGGCTCCCTCGGGACGGGCACGCCGAAACGGCGGCATGTTCGTTTGGGCGCAAACAATACGCCGGAAATCGTTGAACAACAAGACCTTTGCGGTTTCAACATATTCGACTCCTGCCGTGACAAGCCGCAGCTCAGGGCATATCGTATGGATCCAAATGAATTTTTCGCAGACTAGGAGGCGCCATGGCTGCCGTACGCGGATTCTTCACGCCCAAGACGGCGACCGGCCGTTCCTCGCTGATCCCCCACCCGCCGTGGCACTACTCCGGTGACCTCCTCACCGTGGAGTACCGCACCGATCCCGCCAGGGTGGCCGAGCTGCTGCCCGAGCCGCTCGGGCTCGCCGACGAGGATCCCGGCGCGGTCGCGGTGATCTGGGCGGACTGGCAGTCGTGCTCCGGCGGCCGGGAGGAGCTGCTCGACCCGGTGCGCTCCCAGTACAAGGAGTGCTTCGTGGTGGTGCGCTGCTCCTACCGGGGGCAGACCTACTCGCGATGCGTCTACATCTGGGTGGACAAGGACTTCGCCATCGCCCGCGGCACGCACCAGGGCTACCCGAAGAAGCTCGGCTCCATCCACCTGACCCGCCCGCATCCTTACGGCCTGGCCGCCCCCCGCATCGGCGCCGGCGGCGTCTTCGGCGCCACGCTGGCCGCGGCCGACCGGAGGCTCGCCCAGGCCGTCGTACGGCTCCGCGAGCCGAGCGAGACCAACGGCTTCGTCAACGGCCACCCGATGGCCCACCACCGCTGGCTGCCGTCCATCGAGCCCGGCAAGGGGCCGGCCCTGGACGAGCTCATCGCCACCTCCGGCGCGTCGTTCGAGGGCGGGCAGGCCTGGGCCGGCGACGCCGAGATCGAGCTGTTCGAGGCGCCCACCGAGGAGCTGGCCGGGCTGACCGTGGACGAGGTCATCGGCGGCTACTACCGCCAGGTCGGCACCACCTGGAACGGCGGCACGCTGCTGGAGTCCGGCACCTCGGGCGCCCTCACCGAGCCTGGCGACCGCTGATCCGGCCATGACCGGTCCGGTGATCCGGCCATGACGGGTGCCAGATCCAGCCATGACCGGTGGAGGCCGGCGATCCGGCCATGACCGGTGGAGGCCGGCCATCGGTCTCCACCGGCGCACGGGGGCGCGCCCGTGACCGGTGGAGGCCGCTGGTCTCCACCGGCGCACGGGGGCGCGCCCTGACCTCACCGTCAGGGCGCGCCCCCTTTTCGCTTGCCGGCGCCGGACGGCGTGAACGACGAGCGCCGCGCTCGCCGCTCAGGTCGCCGCCTCAGGCGCTTTCTCGCACCTCGCCGCCGTGCCCGATCCGGGCGAAGGTCCGCGGGTCGCGTGCCTTCAGCCAGGCGCCGTACACGAGGCCGACGATGCCCGCGAACACCACGATGCCGGGGATGAGCCAGTTCAGCACCGAGCCCGGCGGGGTGCCGAGCAGCGCGTTGAAGTTGATCAGGGCGAGCACCAGGATGACGCCCAGCGCCGCGGCGGACAGCACCGGAGCGACGCGCCTGCTCCAGCCGCCCTCGCCGCGCCCGTCGCGCCGGAAGAAGCCGATGACCGCGACCGAGGTCACGACCAGCAGCAGGATGACGCCGAGCGCGCCCAGGTTGGTGAACCAGTTGAACAGCGTGCCGGTCGGGTCGCCGCCGAGCAGGCCGAAGCCGAGCACGACCAGCGCGGCGAAGGTCGTCTGGGTGAGCGAGCCGGCGGCCGGCGAGCCGTGCAGGGCGTGCGAGGTGCCGAGCACGCGCGGCAGCACGCCCTCCCGGCCGAGCGCGTAGAAGTATCTGGCGACGGCGTTGTGGAAGGACAGCAGGGCCGCGAACACGGCGGTGACGAGGAACACCTGGGCCATCGACGCGAACCCGGAGCCGAGCGTCTTCTCGCCGAGCACGAAGACCAGGTCGGTGCCGCTCTTGCCGGCCTCGTCGATGATCTGGCCGGTGCCGGCGCCCATGGCCATCGCCCAGGCGGTGAAGGCGTAGAAGACTCCGATGAGCGCCACCGCGATGTAGGTGGCGCGGCTGACGGTGCGGCGCGGGTCGCGGCACTCCTCGCTGTAGATGGCGCCCGACTCGAAGCCCATGAACGAGGCCATCACCCAGCAGAAGGCGGCGCCCACCGCGCCGGTGGTCATCGCGTCCCAGCTGAACGGCTGGAGCGACAGTCCGTCCGGGGCCGCGGCGACCTGCGACACGTCGAAGACCAGCACGATCAGGCTCTCGCAGATGAGCAGGACCGCGAGCACCTTGGCGTTCAGGTCGACGCGGCGGTAGCCGAGGAACCCGATCACGGCGAGGGCCGCCAGCGAGGCCGCCCACCAGGGCACCTCGACGCCCAGTTTGGCGGAGATGAGACCGGAGGCGGCGAAGCCGAACAGGCCGTAGAGGCCGACCTGCATGGCGTTGTAGGCGACCACGGCGACGAAGGAGGCGCCCACTCCGGGGATCCGCCCGAGCCCCTGCGCGATGTAGGCGTAGAACGCGCCGGCGTTGGAGATGTGCCTGCTCATCGCGGCGTACCCGACGGAGAAGAGAGCCAGGACCGAGGCGAGCACCAGGATGATGAGCGGGATGCCGGCCACGCCGGTGGTGGCGTAGCTGAGTGGCATGCCACCCGCGGCGACGGTCAGCGGCGAGGAGGCGGCGACCACGAAGAAGACGATGTCCGGCACGCCGATGCGGCGGCGGGACAGGCTCTGCGTCGCGGTCCCCGCCGGGGCGCCGCCGCCGGTGGACGACCGTCCAGTACCGATTGCCTCATCAACCATGGCAACCTTCCATACGGGGTGGAGCGGGTGACTTTTCCTCAGGTGATCCGCCCGCTCTACGGTTCGACCACCAGGACTCCGCAGGTCGTTTGCATCCTTACGACCTGCTGTTGGGCGTGGATCGTACGTGTACAAATGAAGTTGACGCAAGAGTTGACTCGAAGGGAGCCAGTGTGCCCGCGCACTACTCGCTGTCGGAGACCGAGGAGGCGGTCAAACGCCGGCTGGGCGACATCGCCGTGCGGCGTGACGCCCTCGCTGCGGTCTCCAACATCTACCGAGCGGCCAGCGCCGTCCGGCAGCACCTGGAGAATTCGGCGCTGCGCCCGGCCGGCCTCACGTGGAGCGCGTTCGTCGTCCTGTGGGTGGTGTGGATCTGGGAGGAGATCGAGACCCGGCACGCCGCCTCCGAGGCGGGCATCTCGAAGGGCACGCTCACGGGCATCATCAAGACCCTCGAGTCCCGTGATCTCGTCGAGCGCCGTCAGCACCCCGACGACGGCAGGCGCGCGCTGCTGAGGCTGACCCCCGAGGGGCTGTCGCTGATGGAACGGCTCTTCCCCGCCTTCAACGACGAGGAGGCGTTCGTGGTGGAGGAGCTGAAGCCTGAGGAGGCGCTCCACCTGGCCGACACGCTGCGCCGCATCGTCACCCATCTGGAGGAGAAGGGCGAGGAACGCCGCGGCGACCTGCTCGGCGACGAGCCCGTCCCGCCGCGCCGGGGCGGCCGCCGCCGGACGAGCTGACCCCGGCGCCCGACCGGATCAGCGCCGGGCGGCGGTGACGAGGGCGTCGAAGAGGCGCTGGTTTGCGGGGTCGGTCGCCGCGGTGTCCTCCGGGTGCCACTGGACCCCGAGCAGCCAGCCTCCGCCCGCCGGCGCGGCCGGTTCGGCGGCCTCGACCGTGCCGTCCTCCGCGTACGCCGTGGCCACCAGGCCGGCTCCGAGCGACGACGCGCACTGGTGGTGGTAGCAGGACGCCTCGATCTTCTCCCCGCCGACCACCTGGGCCAGCAGCGACCCCCGCCGTACCCGTACCTGGTGGACGACGTGGCGGTGGTCGGGCTCCATGTGCTGGCGCAGCCGCCCGCCCAGCACCACGTTGACCACCTGGAGCCCCCGGCAGATCGCCAGCGTCGGCAGCCCCGTGTCCAGGGCGTGCCGCGCCGCCGCGAAGTCGAAGGCGTCCTGCTCGGCGTCCACGTCGTAGACGCTCTCGTGCTCCCGGCTCTCCCCGTACGAGGAGGGGGCGAGGTCGCCGCCGCCGGGCAGCAGCAGCCCGTCGGCGACGGCCAGCCGGGCGGCGGCGTCCGGCCCCACCGGATGCATCAGGAACGGCTCGCCTCCGGCGCGGTAGACGGCGTCGGCGAGCGCCCGCGCGGTGACCACGGCGGCGTAGCGCAGGGCGGAGGTGGTGGCGGCGAACCGCGAGGGGATCGCGATGATCGGCCGGCGATCGGACATCCAGGCTCCTCAAGCTCGTTTGCCTCCAAACGATAGTGGCATATTGACTCGTCAGGAGGGGTGCCCCTAAATTGTTTGGAACCAAACGACTTGGAGGGCAGATGGCCACTGTCGGGGATGTCCAGGTCCACGAGGGACACTGGATCGGTGGCGAGCGCGTGGCGTCACCGGCCACGTTCGACGACGTGTCGCCGATCGACGAGCGGGTGATCGCGCGGATCGCCCGCGGCGGCGCCGACGAGGCGGCCAGGGCCGTGCGCGCCGCGGCGAAGGCGTTTCCCGCCTGGGCCCGCACGAGCCGTGAGGAGCGCGCGCGCCTGCTCCACGCCATCGCCGACGGCGTCGAGAAGCGGCTGGAGCAGCTCGCCATCGTGGAGACCACGGACAACGGCGCCCTGCTCCGCTCGCACCTGCGCGGTGTGATGCCCCGGGTGGCGCACAACTTCCGGTTCTTCGCCGACTGGCTGCTCGACCTGGGCCACGACGACTTCGAGACGAGGGGGCACCGCAACCACGTCTCGTGGGACCCCGCCGGGGTCTGCGCGCTGATCACCCCGTGGAACGCCCCTCTCATGCTGGCCACCTGGAAGATCGCCCCGGCGCTCGCCGCGGGCGACACCGTCGTGCTCAAGCCGGCCGAGTGGTCCCCGCTGACCGCCTCGCTGCTGGCCGACATCACCGCCGAGGCGGGCCTGCCCGACGGCGTCTTCAACGTGGTGCAGGGCTACGGCGAGGAGGCCGGGGCGGCCCTGGTCGCCGACCCGGAGGTGCGCCGGATCAGCTTCACCGGCTCCGTGCCGACCGCGCGGCACATCTCCCGCGCCGCCGCCGCCAACCTCACCCCGCTCTCACTCGAACTCGGCGGCAAGTCACCGCTCGTCGTCTTCGCCGACGGCGACCTCGACCTGGCCGTGAACCTCGCCGTGGAGCAGTACGACAACGCCGGGCAGGTCTGCCTGGCCGGCACCCGGCTGCTCGTCGAGGAGGGCGTCGCCGCCGAGTTCACCGAGCGGTTCGTCACCAGGGCCGCCACGCTGCGCCAGGGCGACCCGCGCGACCTGGCGACCGACCTCGGCCCGCAGATCCACCGCGAGCACTTCGACCGGATCGACGGCTTCGTCCGCCGAGCCGGGGAGGCCGGCGCGACCGCGCTGATCGGCGGCGGGCCCAACACCGACCTGGGCGGCCTCTACTACCGCCCGACGCTGTTCACCGGCGCCGCCGCCGACAGCGAGATCGTCAACGAGGAGGTCTTCGGGCCCGTCCTCACGCTCCAGACGTTCCGGACCGAGGAGGAGGCGGTCCGGCTGGCCAACTCCACGAAGTTCGGCCTGGCCGCGACCCTGGTGACCGGCTCGCCCGAACGGGCCGAGCGCGTCACCGGACGCCTGGTCGCCGGCACCGTCTGGGTCAACTGCTTCTTCGTCAGGGACCTCCGGGCGCCCTTCGGCGGCGCGCGCCAGTCGGGCGTCGGCCGCGAAGGCGGCAACTGGAGCTTCGACTTCTACTGCGATGTGAAGAACGCCGTCTTCGCACCAGGAGGCTGGAATGGGTGAGATCGTCGGCGCGGGCATGCTCGCGCACGCCCCCACGATCATGTTGCCGCTCGAGGTCCGCAAGGAGCTCAACGAGGGCAAGGAGATCAGCATCGTCCCCGGCCTGCACCGCCTGCGGGAGGAGGTCTTCGAGACCGCCGACTACGACACGGTCGTCGTCTTCGACTCGCACTGGGCGACCACGGTCGAGTTCGTGGTCACCGCGCAGGACCGCAGGTCCGGGCTCTTCACCTCCGAGGAGCTGCCGCGCGGCATGTCGCGGATCCCGTACGACTTCCCCGGCGACCCCGAGCTGGCCCGCCTGATCGCCTCCTACCAGGAGAAGCACTCCACCTGGATCACCGCGATCGACGACCACCACCTGCCGATCTTCTACGCCACGGTCAACCTGTGGAAGTACCTCGGCGTGCCGGGCAAGCGCTGGATCTCGATCGGCATGTGCCAGACGGCCGAGACCGAGGACAACCTGCGCCTCGGCCGGGCGGTCGGCGAGGCCGTCGCGGCGAGCGACCGCAAGGTGCTGCTCATCGCCTCCGGCGCGCTCTCGCACACCTTCTGGCCGCTGCGGCACCTCCGGGCCCACGAGTCGAGCGATCCCGTGCACATCTTCACCCCCGAGGCGCGGGCCGCCGACGAGGAGCGCCTCGAGTGGATGCGGAGCGGAGACCACGCCCGCGTGCTCGACACGATGGACGACTTCTTCCGCTTCAAGCCGGAGGCCAGGTTCGGCCATTACCTGATGATGGCCGGCGCCCTCGGCGAGCACGACTTCGCCGCGCCCGGCCGGCTCTACAGCGACTACGAGAACGCCACCGGCACCGGCCAGGCGCACATCTGGTTCGACCGTCCGGAGGGCGGGTTCGCGGCGCCGCGGGCCACGGACGCCTCCGGCGACCCGTACCCCTATCCGTTCCGACTCGAAGGAGCCGGCTGATGCCCGAGTACCGCAGGATCCTGCTCGACGGGGCCGCCACCCAGGTCCGCAGGGAGGGTGACGAGCTCGTCAGCGCGGACGGCCGCGTGGTGGGCGCCGACGACGCCGTCCACCTGCCGCCGTGCGTGCCGTCCAAGGTCGTGGCGGTGCACCTGAACCACCGCAGCAGGGTCGAGGAGTTCATGACCTCGCTGCCGCCCGCGCCGACGTACTTCCACAAGCCCACCTCCGCGCTGAACGCGCACAGGGGCGCGGTCGTCCGGCCCGAACGGTGCAAGTACCTCAACTACGAGGGCGAGGTGGCCATCGTCATCGGCCGGACGGCACGCAACATCTCGCCCCAAGAGGCCGGGGAGTACATCGCGGGCTACACGATCGGCAACGACTACGGGCTGCACGACTTCCGCGACACCGACGCCGGCTCGATGCTGCGGGTGAAGGGCTCCGACACGCTCTGCCCGCTCGGCCCCGGCCTGGTCACCGACTGGGACTTCCGCGGCAAGCGGCTGCGCACCTACGTGAACGGCTCGGTCGTGCAGGACGGCTCCACCGACGAGATGGAGTGGGACATGCACTACCTCGTCGCCGACATCGCCCGCACGATCACCCTCTACCCGGGTGACGTGCTGCTGTCGGGGACCCCGGCCAACTCCCGGCCGGTCCAGCCGGGCGACGTGGTCGAGGTCGAGGTCGAGGGCCTCGGCAGGCTCGCCAACCACATCGTCAGCGGTCCCGCCCCCATCCGTGACGACTGCGGCGCCCAGCCCACCGAGTCCGAGGAGGTCATCTCGACCACCTTCGGCGGTGACTGGGAGTTTCGCGGCATCCGCGGCCCGAAGCGTTAAGGAGTAGAACCCGATGAAGGTCATCGTCGACATGGAGATCTGCAAGGACCACGGGCAGTGCGTCTTCTCCGCCCCCGAGGTCTTCCAGCTCAACGAGAACGGCCGCCTGGTCTACGTGGCCGAGCCCGACGAGTCGCTGCGCGACGCCGTCGAGGAGGCCGCCGACGTGTGCCCGCTCCAGGCCATCACGGTCGAGGGCTGAGCGGGATGAGCCGGCGCGTCCTCATCGCGGGCGCCTCGATGGGCGGCCTGCGGGCGGCGGAACGGCTGCGCGCCGCCGGGTTCACCGGCGAGATCGTCGCCGTCGGCGACGAGGCGCACCTGCCCTACAACCGGCCGCCGCTGTCGAAGGAGGCGCTGGCCTCCGAGGTGACCCACGAGGCGGTCGCGTTCCGGCTGCGCCCGGCGGTCGCCGACGTCACCTGGCGGCTCGGCGTCCCCATCGCCGCCGCCGACCTCCGGGCCGGCACCGTACGCCTGGCCGACGGCGCCGAGCCGGCCTACGACGGCCTGGTGGTCGCGACCGGGATGCGGCCCCGCCGGCTGCCCGTGCCCGGCCCGCGGGCGGGCAGGCACGTGGTGCGCACCCTGGAGGACGCCCGCGACCTGCGCGCCGAGCTGCGGCCGGGGGCCAGGCTGCTGGTGGTCGGCGCCGGCTTCATCGGCTGCGAGGTGGCGGCGACGGCCCGCGCGCTGGGCGCGTCGGTGACCGTCGTCGCGCCGGAGGCCGTGCCCATGCGCCGGCCGCTCGGCGACGACCTCGGGGCCGCGCTCCGGCGCCGCCACGAGGCGCGCGGGGTGGTGTTCCTGCTGGGCAGGACGGTCGCCGCCTTCCTCGGCGACGGCCGGGTGACCGGGGCCGAGCTGTCCGACGGCACCCGCCTCGACGCCGACGTCGTCGTCGAGGCCGTCGGCTCGGCGGCCAACACCGCCTGGCTGGACGGCAACGGGCTCGACCTGTCCGACGGCGTGCTGTGCGACAACGCGATGCGCGTCGAGGGCCGGCCGGGCGTCGTCGCGGTCGGCGACGTGGCCCGCTTCCCCAACCCGCGCTACGACGGCGTGGCGCGGCGGGTGGAGCACTGGAGCATCCCGACCGACACCGCCAGGCGCGCCGCCGCGACCCTGCTGGCGGACCTCGGCCTGGCCGAGCCCGACCCGGCGCCCTTCGCGCCGCTGCCCACCTTCTGGAGCGACCAGTACGACCTGCGCGTCCAGTCGTTCGGAGTGCCCGCCCTCGGCGAGGACGACATCCGGATCCTGGAGGGCGACCTCGACGGCGAGGTGGCGGTCGGCTACCACCGCGACGGCGAGCTGGTCGGCGTCGTCCTCATCGGTCTCGCCCCGGCCGTCGCCCGCTACCGCGCCATGCTCATGCGGACCCCCACCGCCGCCTGAGCCGAAGGCCGGCGCCCAGGCGAGCACAGAGGGCCGGCACCAAGGCCCGGCACCAAGGCCGGCACTGAGGCGAGCACTAAGGAGAGCACTGTGGAAACGCTGCGCAACGTGATCGCCGGGGAGTCCCGCGACCCGGCCTCCGGCGAGTGGATGGACCTGGTCGACCCCGCGACCGAGAAGGTCTACGGCACGGCCCCGCGTTCCGGCGCCGAGGACGTCGCCGCCGCGGTCGAGGCCGCCACCGAGGCCGCGACGACCTGGCGGCGCACCACCCCGGCGGAGCGGCAGCGGCTCCTGCTGGAGCTGGCCGCGCTCATGGAGGCGAACCGCGACGCCCTGGCCGGCGCCGAGGTGCGCGCCACCGGCAAGCCGCGTGGCATCGCCCTGGTCGTCGACGTGGACAAGTCGATCGACGCGATCCGGTTCTTCGCCGGCGCCGCCCGGGTGCTGGAAGGGCTCGGCGCCACCGAATACACCGAGGGGCACACCTCGTTCGTCAGGCGCGAGCCGGTCGGCGTGGTGGCCCAGGTGACGCCGTGGAACTACCCGCTGATGATGGCCGCCTGGAAGCTCGGCCCGGCCCTGGCCGCGGGCAACACGGTGGTCATGAAGCCGTCCGACACCACGCCGGGCTCGACCGTGCTGCTCGGCGAGCTGTGCGCCCGGGTGCTGCCGCCCGGCGTGGTGAACGTCGTGTGCGGCGACCGCGACACCGGCCGGGCGATGGTCGAGCACCGCGGCGTCGAGATGGTGGCGATCACCGGCTCCACCCGCGCGGGGGCCGAGGTGATGGCCGCGGCCGCCGCCGACCTCAAGGACGTCCATCTGGAGCTGGGCGGCAAGGCGCCCGCCGTGGTCTTCGGCGACGTCGACCTCGCCGCCACGGCGCGCGCCGTCGCCGAGGCGGCCTACTTCAACGCCGGGCAGGACTGCACCGCCGTGACCCGGGTGCTCGTCGAGGAGCGGATCCACGACGACTTCGTCGCCGCCCTCGCCGAGGCCGCCGCGTCACTGGTGACGGGCGGGCCCGACGAGGAGGGCGTCTTCTTCGGGCCGTCCAACAACGCCGCCCAGGCGGCGCGGGTGGCGGGCTTCCTCGACCGGCTGCCCGCGCACGCCCGCGTGGTCACCGGCGGGACGCGCCTCGACCGTCCCGGCTACTTCTTCGCGCCCACCGTGGTCGCCGGGGTCCGCCAGGACGACGAGATCGTCCAGCAGGAGGTGTTCGGGCCGGTCGTGACCGTCCAGCCCTTCATCGGCGAGGACGAGGCGGCCGAGCTGGCCAACGGCGTCGACTACGCGCTGGCCGCGAGCGTGTGGACCAGGGACACCGGCCGGGCCATGCGCCTGTCGGCCGCGCTCGACTTCGGCGCGGTCTGGGTCAACTGCCACCAGGTGATCATCCCGGAGATGCCGCACGGCGGCTTCAAGCACTCCGGCACGGGCAAGGACCTGTCCAGGTACGGCTTCGACGACTACACGCGGGTCAAGCACGTGATGATCAGCCACACCTGACCCGGCCGTCAACGCGAGGTGGGCGTCGGCGCCTCCGGCCGGTCCGGGGCCCCGGCCGCCTCGGCCCTGCCCTCCCGGCGGGCCTCTCGGGCGCGCAGCAGGTTGGCCACCGTGCCCCAGATGCCGGCCCGGAACACGAGCACGACGAGCACGAAGACCGTGCCGGTCACGATGCCGATCTCCTGGAACCCGGCCGTCGCGAGGTAGTCCTCCAACTGGACCACGAGGGCGGCTCCGACGACCGAGCCCCACAGCGTGCCGATCCCGCCGAGCACCACGATCATGACGGCCTTGCCCGAGGTGGTCCAGTAGACCTCCTGCAGCGAGGCGAAGCCGTGCGAGATCACGAACAGCCCTCCGGCCAGGCCGGCCAGCGCCGCGGACAGGGTGAAGGCCAGCAGCTTGTAGCGGTCGACCGGGTAGCCGAGCGCGCGGGCCCGCGACGGGTTGTCCCTGATGGCGACCAGTACGTGGCCGAAGGGCGAGCGGACGATCCGCCAGGCGAGCCAGAATCCCAGGAGCACCATCGGCAGGCCCGCGTAGTAGAAGACGAAGGGGTCCGACAGGTCCACGCCCATGAGTTCGCGCGGCACGCCCTGCAGCCCGTTCTCTCCCCCGGTGACCGACCTCCACTGGTTCACCACGAAATAGATCATCTGGGCGAAGGCGAGGGTCACCATGGCGAAGTAGATCCCGGTCCGCCGTACGGACAGGTAGCCGATGGGCACGGCCAGCACGGCCGCGGCGAGCGTGCCAGCGAGGATCGCGAGCGGGAACGGGACCTGGAGGTTGATCGCCACCAGCCCGGTCACGTACGCCGAGCCGCCCCAGAAGGCGGCGTGCCCGAACGACAGCAGCCCGGTGTAGCCGAGCAGCAGGTCGACCGAGACCGCGAGCAGCGCCCAGCAGGCGATGTCCATCGCGATCGGCGGATAGACCAGCCACGGCAGTGCCAGCGCCAGGACCGCCACGAGCGGGATCGCCAGGCGGCCGAGGCGGGAGCCGGCCAGAGATCGGATGATCACGCGAGTGTCTCCTCACGGCCGAAGAGCCCGGCCGGGCGCCACAGCAGGACGACCGCCATCAGGATGAAGACCAGGGTCTGCGAGAGGGCGGGCACGTAGAGGTTGCCGAGCGCCGACACCACCCCGATCAGGAAGCCCGCCGCGGCGGAGCCGAGCACGGAGCCCAGCCCGCCGATCACCACCACCGCGAAGACCGTGATGATGAGGTCGGCGCCCATCAGCGGGTTGACCGCCCGCATCGGCGCCGCCAGCACCCCGGCCAGCGCCGCGAGCGCGACGCCGAACCCGAACACCGGCGCCACCCAGCGCCCGACATCGATCCCGAACGCCCGCGTGAGCTCGGGCCGCTCGGTCGCCGCCCGTACGATCATGCCGATCCGGGTCCTGGCCAGCAGGAACCAGGCGAACACGCAGACCAGGCAGGAGAAGCCGAAGACGAACACCTGGTAGGCCGGATACTCGAAGAGCAGCAGGTTGACCGAGCCCTGGATCGGCAGGGGGTACGGCTGTGACTGCACTCCGTACCTCGTCTTCATGGCGTCCTGCAGGATCAGCGTGAGCCCGAACGTGAGCAGGAAGTTGTACAGGGGATCGGCCGAGGCCAGGCGCCGGATCAGCGTGCGTTCCAGCGCCACGCCCGCCAGGCCCAGCACGGGCGGGACGAGCACGAGCGCGGCCCAGAAGGGCAGGCCGAAGGAGTCGAGGGCGATGAAGGCGCCGAACGCGCCGAGCATGTAGAACGCGCCGTGGGCGAAGTTGACCACGCCCAGCATGCCGAAGATGACCGCGAGCCCGAGGGCGAGCAGGGCGAAGAACGCCCCGCTCACCAACCCGTTGAAGACCTGCTCGATCATGACAGCTTGCAGGTGTTCTCGCTGAGCGGCTTGAACGCCTCGGCTGCCGGGATCGTCTTGATGATCTGCTCGTAGTCCCAGTCCTCCTTGACGTCGGCCTTCGCCTTGACCTGGGCCAGGTAGACGTCGTGGATCATGCGGTGGTCCTCGGCCCTGACCTGGCCGTTCTTGGCGAACACGTCCTCGAACGCGTAGCCCTCCAGCTGCTTGACGACCGCGTCGGAGTTGTCGGTCCCGGCGCGCTGGACGGCCTCCAGGTACTGCAGGGCGGCCGAGTAGTTGGCCGCGTGGGCGAAACTCGGCCGCGTGGCGGCGACCTGCTGGAACTTGTCGGCCCAGGCGCGGTTCTCGGGCGAGCCGTTCCAGTACCAGGCGTCGGTGAACTTGGTGCCCTGGAAGGCGTCCACGCCGAGCGAGTGGATGTCGTTGATGAACATCAGGCCGACGGCCAGGCCGATGCCCTTGTCCCGGAGCTTGAACTCGTTGTACTGCTTGACGAGGTTGACCAGGTCACCGCCGGCCTGCATGGTGCCGATCACGCTCGGCTTGAGCGAGGGCGCCTTGAGCAGGAACGTGGAGAAGTTGTCGTTGGGGAACGGCGTGGGGTCGCTGGCCACCACGGTGCCGCCGGCGGCCTGGATCGCCGTGCTGAAGCTCTTCTGCATGTCCTGCCCGAACGCGTAGTCGGGGTAGACGATGTACCACGACTTGGCGCCCTCGGTGGTGACGGCGGTGCCGGTGCCGTGCGCCAGCATGTAGGTGTCGTACGCCCAGTGGAAGGTGTACTTGTTGCAGTTATCGCCGGTCAGCGCCGTGGTGGCGGCGCCGACGTTGATGTGCAGCTTCTTCTTGGCCTTGGCCTGGCCGGCCACCGCCAGGGCCGCCGACGAAGTCGGCACGTCGAGGATGATGTCCGCCTTCTGCCGGTCGTACATTTCCTGGGCCTTGGTGTTGGCGATGTCGGGCTTGTTCTGGTGGTCGGCCGAGACCACCTCGATCGTCTTGGCTACCGCCTTATCGCCATATTTCGCCTTATAGTCAGCGATGGCCATCTTGACGGCCTCGACGCTGTTCTTGCCTGACAAGTCGGCGTACACACCCGACTGGTCGTTGAGGACGGCCAGCACGATCTTGCCGTCGCTGATCTTCTCCGCGCCCCCGCCCGGTCCCCCGCCACACGCGGCCAATCCCATGGCCACCACCGTCGCCGCAACGGTGCGGCTCACGCGCTTGGTCATCTTCTGGCTCCTTTAGATTCCGAGATAGTGCAGAAGCTCGTGTTCACGGGCACGAACCTGGGCGTTGTCCAGCGATTCGACGATCCGGCCCTCCGCCAGGAGGTAGTGACGGTCGGCGACGCTGGTCGCGAAATGCACGTTCTGCTCGATGAGCAGCACCGACAGGCCACGCTCCCTGGCCTCC
Source organism: Nonomuraea sp. NPDC048916 (assembly GCF_040649575.1). Taxonomy (NCBI): domain Bacteria; kingdom Bacillati; phylum Actinomycetota; class Actinomycetes; order Streptosporangiales; family Streptosporangiaceae; genus Nonomuraea; species Nonomuraea sp. NPDC048916. The sequence continues at coordinate 142,497 of NZ_JBEZFS010000014.1, read as the reverse complement.
CGGATGATGGCGCCGATCTGCTTGACGAGCAGCGGGGACAGGCCCTCGGTCGGCTCGTCGCACAGCAGCATGCGGGCCCCCATGCGCAGCACCCTCGCCATGGCGAGCATCTGCTGCTCCCCGCCCGAGAGCTTGGTGCCCGGCGAGTGGCGCCGCTCGCCCAACCGGGGGAACGCCTCGTACACCTGCTCCAGAGACCAGGCGTGCGGCCCGGACGAGAACGGCAGGCGGAGGTTCTCCTCCACGTTGAGCGAGGCGTAGACGCCGCGGTCGTCCTGCACCCAGCCGAGGCCGCGACGGGCCCGGCGGTGCGGCGGCAGCCGCGTGATGTCCTCGTCCTCGAGCCGCACCGTCCCCGCCACGCGCCCCTCGTGCAGGCCCATCACGGACCGGAGCAGCGTGGTCTTGCCCGCTCCGTTGCGGCCCACCAGGGTCACGACCTCGCCCTCGCCCACGGTGAGGGAGACGTCGCGAAGCGCCTGCGCCTCGCCGTACCAGGCGGACAGTCCGTCAACGCGCAGCATCGGCGTCTCCCAGGTAGGCGGCGATCACCCGGGGATCACGCCGGACCTCGTCGTAGGGGCCCTCGACCAGAACCCGGCCGAGCTGGAGCACGGTGACCCGGTCGGCCAGCGTGCCGACCACGTTCATGTTGTGCTCGACGAGCACCACGGTGCGGCCCTGGCGCACCCGCTGGATCAGCTCGACCGTGCGGTCGATGTCCTCGACGCCCATCCCGGCCGTCGGCTCGTCGAGCAGCAGCACCTTCGGGTCCAGCGCGAGCGCCAGGGCCAGCTCCAGAGCCCGCTTGCGCCCGTAGGCCAGGCTCGCCACCGGCACCTCCCGGTGATCGGCCAGCCCGACCCGGTCGAGCAGGTCGACGGCCTCGGCCGAGAACCTCCGCATGGCCTTGCCCGAGCGCCAGAACCCCCAGCCGAGCGGAGTGGAGCTCTGCAACGCCAGCCGCACGTGCTGCTCGGGAGTGAGCTGCCCGAACAGGCTGGTGATCTGGAACGACCTGGCCAGCCCGAGCCGGACCACCTGCTCGGGCGAAGACCCGGTGATCGCCCTGTGCCCCAGCCGGATCTCCCCCGCCGACGGCCGGTGAAATCCGGTCAGCAGGTTGAACAGCGTGGTCTTGCCCGCTCCGTTGGGCCCGACCAACGCGTGGATGTGGCCTTCGGCGATGTCCAGATCGACCTCGTCGACCGCCCGGAAACCCCTGAACTCCTTCACCAGCCCACGCACGGTGAGAACAGGCGTCGTGCTGCTCGTCAAGCCGCGACCTCCTTCGCCACCGTGACCACTCGAAGCGCTGGTCCGGAAGGTCTCGCAACCCTGCCCGCAACCCGCGGTGACCGCAAGCTATCCGTGGCCAGATGGCCGAACTATGTGCTGGCGTCCCACATTCGGCCAGCCGATGAGGTGCATGTGACACACATCACTCTCCGCCCCTATGTGGACGCTGTACGTCCGGCCCCACGCGACGGCCTACCGAATAGGCCCGAAGAGTCCGGCTTCGGCCGGACGCCGGAGATCTCCGGGATCAACACAGCCCCGCGTCCATCGCCGGCCCTACGCCAATGAACATGCCCGGGACAGGCCCGCGCCCAGGTGGCACGGCATCAAGCACACCGGTGGAGTGCGTGAGCTAATCATCATCCGCAATCCGGACCCCGATTCGCGCCTGCCGTACCTGATCCGGCTGCCGCTCAGCGATGGGCTGTTCCTGCGGGCGGGTGGGACGTGGCCGCGGGAGAAGGCGATCTTCTGTTTCCCGGTGGGGCAGTGGAGCGCAAGAGCCTGAACGATCTGGTGTCATCCCTGCTCAACACACGGTTGAAGTTTCAGCTGACCGAGCTGGCGGCGCTCTCGCACGCGGCCGTGGTGGTCGAAGACCGCTACAGCCAGGTGTTCAAGCTGGAGTACGTGCGCCCGGCGGTGGTCGCCGACGGGATCGCTGAGTTGCAGGTGGCCTTCGCGAGTGTTCCGATCGTGTTCTGCGAGACCCGGCAACTGGCCGAGGAGTGGACCTACCGGTTCCTGGCCGCCGCCTACGCCGCCGCTGACCACGTGTCCGCCGAGCCCTCGCCGGCCGGCGTGTCCCGGGAGCCGTCGACTGCCGAGGTCCGGGCATGGGCTCGCGGACATGGTCTGGACGTGCCCGGCAAGGGACGGCTCCGCCCCGAGGTTTGGGAGGCTTACCGGCGCGCCCATCCCTGACATCCGCGGACGGCTTCCGATCCGTACGGCGGCGCGACGGGGCTACGCTCGACCACACCGCGAGCGCACAGCCTGCGCCTCGGTGTCCTTCCAGGGCCGGTTGGACAGCTTGGGGTTGAGCCGCTCGTTGACACGAGCATCCACCGCCGGAGAAGCCGCCCCTCGCGGGTGATCACTGCTTTCCTCGCGCTGGTTGACGATAAAGAACGCATAGGGACCACCGTTGATGCCGAGGCCGCCGGGAGCGGCATCTCAGGTCCTCGCCCCGAGGACGTCGACCTCGACGGGGCTGTGGCGGGGCAGGCCGCACACGCCGATGGCGGTTCTGCTGTGGCGGCCGCGCTCACCGAGGACGTCGACCAGGAGTTGCGACGCCGCGTTGGCCACGCCGCTGTGGTCGGCGAAGCCCCGGGCGGCCGCCACGTACACGGTCATGCGGAGCATCCGCAGATCGTCCAGGGTGCCCACGTGGGCGTACAGGTGCGCGAGCGCGTTGGCGACGGCCTGGCGGGCGCAACCGCATGCCTGGTCGAGATCGACGTCCTCGCCGACGAAGCCGGTGGCGATCAACTGTCCGTCGCGTACCGGGATCTGTCCGGCCACGTAGAGCAGACCATTGTGGACGCTGACGGGAAGGGTCGGCCCGGAGGGCTGCGGCGGATCGTCGATTGAGTATCCGAGACCGCGCAGGCGTTCGGTGGGGCTCATGCGGGCCGCTCCTCGCCTGAGGCGCTGGAGTTCGCCCTTCGGCACAGCGAGCCGACGGCGTCCAGTATTCGTGGGTAGGTGCCGCAGCGGCAGAGATTGCCGCTCAGGTATTCCCGGGTGGTGTCGTCGTCGGCTTCCGGGTACTCCTCCAGCAGAGCGTGGGCCGCGAGCGTCATCGCGGGGATGCAGAAGGAACATTGGAACGCGTGGTGGTCGGTGAACGCCTTCTGCACGGCGGCGCCGGCCTCGGTGGCGTCCAGCCCCTCGGCGGTCACGACGGTGCAGCCGTCGGCCATGACCGTGAGCATGAGGCAGCCGCTCACCGGCTTGCCGTCCACGATGACCGTGCACGAGCCGCACACGCCGATCCCGCAGGTGGTCCGGACGCTCTGTAGGCCAAGGCGTTCGCGGAGGGTCCACACCAGGGCTTCGGAGGGGTCGATGTCGAATATCTCGAGTGAACCATTGACGCGCAGGCTCACGGTCGTGGCTATGTCGGTCATGTTAGGCTCCCGCCTCCTCGTAAAGAGCTCGAAGGACGCGCTCAGGGGTCATAGGGAGCTCCCGGATGCGGATGCCGCAGGCCGCCCTGATCGCGTTGCCGATAGCCGGTGCCATCGGAGGTACGGTCGACTCGCCCACGCCGTGCAGCTCCCGCCGGCCTCCCCGCGGGCCCTCGATGGCGGAGCCGCCCAGGATCGGCGGCATGTCGAGCATCGACGGGATCATGTAGTCGGACAGGTTCGGATTGGTGATCTGGCCGTCCTCATAGAGGAGCTCCTCGAACAGTGCCGGGCCGAGTCCGAAGATCATGCCACCGTCTGTCTGCTGCCTGACCCTGATCGGGCTGACGGTGCGGCCGGAGAAGCAAGCTCCATGAGCACGGAGGACACGGACCTTGCCGGTCTCCAGCTCGACATCGACCTCCACCGCGACTCCGCCCTGATGCCAGTGCGTGCTGGCGCTGCCCTGGCCATTCGAGTCCAGCGAGCCCAAACCCCCCGTCGAGACCCATCGCCCGTGGGCCTCGCAGGAATCGAGGCCGCTGTGCCGGAGGATCTCCTCGTACGTGCACCGGCTCCCGCCCGGGTCGGTGAAGCCTCCCGGGGCGTTCCGGAGTCGGGAAGGGTCGGTGCCCGACATGGCGGCGGCAAGCCCGCGCAGCTTCTCCCGCAATTGCGCGGCCGCGTCCTGGACCGCCGATCCCATCGCGAACGTGGTCCGGCTGGAGGCCGTGAGTGAGTCGTACGGTGCGACGGCGGTGTCGGGCAAGTGCACGCGGACGCCGGACTGAGGCACCCCCAGAGCCTCGGCCGCCAGTGTGCGCAACGTCTCATGGGCTCCCTGCCCGATCTCGACGCTGGCGATCAGCAACTCGACGCCGCCGGCGGCGTCGAGACGGATGAGGCACTCGCTGCGCGAGGGTGTCTGCGTGCTCTTGATCACAAGAGCGACACCGGTCCCCCGGACGTGCCCCGAACGCACCGGCGGTGCCGGAGGCAGGGCCGCCAGACCCGAGGTCACCGCGTCGAGGATCTCGTCGTAGTGGAGATCCTCCATGATCTCCCCCGTCGGGTAGCGGTCGCCCTCGCGCAGCAGGTTGATCCGGCGTATCTCGACGGGGTCGATCCCCAGGTCAGCGGCGATGTCGTCGATCTGGGACTCGTAGGCCCAGCACAGCTGGGACGTCATGGCGCCGCGGAAGGGCCCCGACGGCACGGTATTGGTGTACGCGGTGGTCGAGGTGACCGACACGTTGGGCACGTGGTACGGACCCGGTGCCCGGACCATGCCGTAGCCGGCCGCGTCGGCGCTGTTCGTCGCGTAGGCACCGGCGTTCCACAACACATCCACGATGCGGGCGACGATGCGCCCGTCGTCGCGCACGCCGGTCCGGATGCGTATCCGCGCCGCATGCTTGCACACGGTATGGAATTCCTCGCTCCGTGACAGTTCGAGCCGTACGGGACGGCCGACCGCTCTCGCCGCCGCCGCCACGACAGGCTCGATCGTGGTAACCACCTTCGCTCCATATGCCCCACCGACGTCCCGGCAGCGGACCCGGACCTGCTCCTCGGGCAGGCGCAACGTGCGCGCCACGGTCTCCTTCACCACGTGGGGAGCCTGCGTGGAGGTCAGGATCACGACGCCGTCCCCGGTCCACTGGGCGAGCGCGACATGCGGCTCCATCGGCACATGGCTGGCGGGTGGGCTGAGATAGGTGTCGTCGTAGTGGCGGTCGGCGCCGGCCATCGCTGCGTCGGCGTCGCCGTGGCGTAGCGTCCAGGTGGCCAGCACGTTGCCGGCCTGCGCCTCGTGTACGAGGGAAGCGGCATCTGACGTGGCTTCCCGCGGGTCCACGACATGCGGCAGGTCGACGTAGTCCACATCGACGAGGGAGCATGCTTCGATGGCGAGCCGCCGCGTCTCAGCCAGGACGATGGCAACGGGGTCGCCGACGTAGCGGACTCGGTCGTGGGCGAGGACGGGCTGGTCCTGACGCGCATCGCCGAACATGAGGGGGTCGCCGTTGACCGCCAGGTCCTCCGCGGTCAGCACGGCGACGACTCCAGGCAGCGCGGCGGCGGCACCGGTGTCGACGGCCCTGATCTCGGCGTGCGGGACGGAGCTGCGCACCAGGGCGGCGTGGAGCATGCCCGGCACCCGCTCGTTCAGCACGAACGGCAGCCGGCCGGTGACCCGAGCGCGGGCATCGGACGCCTGCGTGTCCGGGGGCTGGTTCATCGGGTGTCCTGTTCTGCTGCTTGGCTGAGAGCCCGCCGGATCATGATGTCGATAAGCCGGGTGCGGTACCAGGCGGAGCCGCGGGCGTCATCCAGCGGCTGGATGAGGTCCGCGTACCGGGCGGCCACGTCCTTCCAGGTGGACGGAGTGGCCGCCTTCCCGGTCGCCTCCGCCAGGACTTCGGGGAAGATCTGCGGGGTGCCGGTGACGGCCCCGACCACCACCCGGATGTCGGCCACCGTGCCTCCCATCGTCTGCAGGCAAACCGCGACGCCCACGCAGGGGCGGTCCTCGGAGGAACGGCTGATGTACTTGACGTAGGTGGACCGGGTGCCCGTCTCGGGTACGGGAACGTGGATCTCAGCGATGATCTCGCCCTCGTCGAGGGCGTTCTCGTAGAAGCCCGTGATGAGGCGCTCGACGGGAACCATGCGCTCACCGCCGCTGGCCAGAACCCGGCATGTCGCCCGGTGGGCCACGAGCACCGACGGCGGATCCGAGGCGTAGTCGGATTCGGCCAGGTTCCCGGCCAGCGTCGCTCGGTTGCGGATGCGCACATTGCCGACCCTGCGACATGCCTCGGCCAGGCCGGGGACCACGTCTCGGACCAGCGGATGGGATGCCACAGCGGAAAGAGTCTCTCCGCCGCCGATCCGAAGCGTACGGCCTGCCAACTCGACGCCGGAGAACATCGGATCCTGCACGCGGTCGAGGCTGATCAGTACGGACGGCGCGACAAGCCCTTGCTCGATCATGAGTACCAGCGCAGTGCCACCCGAGATGACCTTTCCTTCGTCCCCCGCGTCCGCGAGCGCATCAAGGGCTGTACCGAGATCCCGCGGCCGGTGAAACTCCCTGATCATCACAGCTCCCGGACCTGATCGGCCGACGCCGGTCGGCGCAGGCGACGCGTGAGCCGGTGCCACAGGGACCGGAGCGCGATGCCGATGACCATGCGCGCGGTGAGCCTGCGCGACGCCTCTTCCGCAGCGGGTGGGAGCCCGTCGCTCTCGGCGGCGGCACCCTCCCTGCCGAGGTCGGCCGCCGCGCCGAGCCGCATGTTCACCTCCCTGGCGAAGTCGCGCACGACCTCCTCTGCTGTCGCTTTGATCACTCCGCTGCCGAACTGCGCCAACCGCCCCCGAAGGACGATGTCGGCCACTGCGGTGACGGTGGTCGCGCCGTCGGCGGACTCCACCAGGTAGGCCGTGAACGACACCTGGACTGAGGTTCCCGAACCCCGGTCCCGGCCCCGCCCCAACGCGATGAGCCGAACGGGTGCCGCGTCGCGGTCCAGCGAGATCTCTCCCTGGAAGCTCGTCTTGATCGGCCCAACGTGCAGCCGCAGGGTGCCCCGATACCGGTCCGGTTCGATCTCCTCGACATCTTCGAGCCCGGGTACGCACTGACGCAGACTCGCTATGTCAGTCAGGAACTCCGCCACCATGTCGCGTGGTGCGCGAACGGTGAAATCCTGCTGAATGATCACAACGGGAACCTCCATGCCGGGTGCGGTGCGGTTACGGTGTTCGCCAGGGTTCCGATCCCCTCGATCGCGACTTCCACGGTGTCACCTGGGGCCACCTTGGTGAGTCCGGCGCAGGACCCCATGAGGATGACGTCCCCCGGCTCGAACGTGAGGTACGAGCTGGCGTACGCAATGATCTCCGGGACCTTCCAGATCAGCTCGGCCGTGGAGCCGCTCTCGCACCTCTCCCCGTTGACGGTGAGAGTGACGCGCATCGCATGCGGATCGCTGATCTCGGTCGCGATCCACGGGCCGAGCGGGCAGAACGTGTCGGAACTCTTGGCGCGGAACCACTGGCCGTCGGAGATGAGCCACTGCCGGACCCCCACGTCGAGGGCGCAGGTGAAACCGAGAACGTGGCGCATCGCCTCGGCCTCGGAGACGGAGCGGGTTGTGCGTCCCATCACCACGGCGAGTTCTCCGGCGACATCGAGCACGTCGACGCCCGCCGGGCATTCGATGGGAGCACCTGGCCCGGTGACCGTGTTGGGGGCCTTCAGGAAGATCATCGGTTCGTCGGAAGGGGAGGTGTCGAGCGCGGCCTGTGCCGAACGATGGTTGAGTCCGACGCATGCGATCGTGCCCGGCCGTACCGGTGCCACGATCTCGACAGACGCGGTCGGCTCCGGTGCCTCGCTCGTCTCCCCCGCCTGGTAAGGGCCGTCGACGATTTCGTGGATCGCTTCGCCGTCGGCCGACAGCATGCCGTGACGGAGCTGGCCATCGCCACGACGGTAACGAACAATTCGGGACATCTTCTGTTTCCTCAATCCCGGCTGGCCGCGCCTCAGTAATCCACCGACACGGTGGATTGGCAGTAGCGGTCGACCTGGGTGGCGACCGATTGATGCTCCGGGTGTGCCCGGTACCGCGCCAGGTCCTCAAGACTGTCGAAGGTCGCGATGAGGCAGAGATCGTATGCTCGTTCTGATGGGAGGATGTTGCTCCCCACGGACAGGCTGCGTATCTGCGGAACCTGCCCGTGCAGCGAGCCGAGCATTCTCTGCGAGGTGGCGATTTCTCCGGCATGCTCGGCCCGGAATTTGAACAGTACGACATGCGTGATCACAAGCAGGGGGCTCCAGTTCGGGAATTTCCACCGAATGTCGTCGGCGGCTGTTCGCACCTGATCAGCGGGTACTGCGAACCTGGTCGATATACCGGTAGACGGTCGGCTCCGAGATGCCGAAGCACTCGGCGACCATGGGAACGGCTCCTTTCACGAGGAACGCTCCCTTACCCTCCAGGAAGTCGATGGCTCGCAGCCGCTCCTCGCGGCTGAGCTTCTTGGGGTTGCGGCCGAACTCCTTGACGGTGTTCCGCACGAGGACCTGGAGCATATTGAGGACCTCGGCCTCGCCGAGAGGCGCGCCGCCGCCCTCGGGCCGGCTCTCCACGTCGGCTATCCCGAGGAACGCGTTCAGCCTGCCGGCCAGCGTCTGCAGCTGGCCGACGTCGTAATTGATGCAGACGGCGATGAGCGGGTCGCCGTTCTCGTCACGGATGAGGCAGGTGGTGGATTTCAGCACCCTCCCATCCGCGAGCGGGGTGGAGTAATTGGCCAGCACGTTCTGATCGCCGATGTTCGGGAGCACCTTGTAGATCAGATCTCGGATCGGGTGCCCGAGCTGGCGTCCGCTGACGTGCCCGTTGACGAGATGGATCAGCGAATGCGTGGGATTGCGCAGGTCGTGGACCGCGACCTCGCAGTCCTCGCCGAACATGGCACCGATGCCCTCGGCGATGACCTTCGCGGTCGCGAAGACGTTCACGTGCTGCGGGGCGGTCAAAGGTATCGATCCTCGAAGAGTTGATCGGTGGCGGGTACGGACGCGGGGAGCAGATCGTTGGCCGACAGGACCTTCTTCGTCGTCTCCACCGCCGACGGGTCCCAGCGGTTGCCCTCGGAAACGGCGGACTGGAGCTTGACGGCCGCGCTCGTCAGAACCTCCGGCGGGAACTTCGGGAAGTGCGTGTGCAGGGCGGCTGCGACGTCCTGCGGTCTGCTGTTCTTGATGAAGTCCGATGCCCGGGTGAGGGCGGCCACCATGCTCCGGACCGTCTCACCGTCCTCGTCCAGGGTGGTCGGCGTGACCCACAGACCCTCCATCATGAAGCTCTGCAGCTCCGGATCCTCTCCGGCGCTATGGTCGATCAGCGTTATGCCGCTGCCTCGGGCCACGGCTGTCTCCCCGAAGGGGATCGAGATGTAGATGACGTCAACCTGATCGTTCTCGAGGGCCGCGAGAACCGACGCGCCGGCACCGAGGCCAATGATCTTCGCTCCTGTGTCAGGGGAGACGCCGATGTTCTTCAGGTTGTAACGAGCCACCTGCCACGTGAGCGCGCCGGGCGCGGTCACCCCGATCCTCAGGCCCTTGAGGGCCGTGATCCGCTCCTCAAAGGTGCTCTTCTCGGTGATGCCGAGGCGCCTTGCGGTCTTGGTGGACATCGTCGCGTTCACCAGGCACTTGTCGAAGAGCGCCGCCACGGCGACCAGACGGCGATTCTGCTTGAACGAGGTCAGCACCTGAGCGCCGTCGTTGATGGTGAACCGGGCGCTGCCGGCGAGAACCGCCTGGACGTCGGGCCCGCCGCCATCGGTCACGATGGTCTCGACCGACAGTCCCCGCTGCTGGTAGTAGCCTTCCGACCTCGCGATGTAGTTCTGCGCGTAGGCCAGCGAATCGACCGCCTGCGTCAGCCGGATGGTCTCGGCCGGTATTCCCTCCGCTGCGGATCGTCCGCAGCCCGCAAGCAGGGAGGCGGTGAGAGAAACGCCGCCGAGTGCGGCCAATCCTTTGAGCATGTCGCGCCGGTCGATGGATCCCGGTCGCCGAAACTTGAGATGGGACATGACGCCCTCCTTCGGGCAGGTTCAGATTCCCTTGGCCTGACGGGTTTCTCTCAAGTCATCGGGCTGCCAGAAGAGGATCCGGCGTGCGATTCGTTCGAGTGCCATGTTGAGCAGTACGGCGACCAGCATCAGGACCAGAATGCCAGCCATCGTTCCCGCGGTGTCGTAGGTATTGGACGAGAGCTTGATCTGGTAGCCGAGCCCGGAACTCGACGCGATGAACTCCCCGATCACAGCTCCGATAAGGGCATATGGCAGGGCCAGCTTGATCCCGAGAATGATCAATGGCATCGCGCCGGGAAGGGTCACCTTGCGGAATATCTGGGACTCGCTGGATCCCATGACGCGGGACACGCGGACGTAGTCGCGATTCACGCTCCGCAGTCCCTGGAGTGTGTTGTAGAAGACGATGAAGAAGACCAGGGTGATGACCAGGACGACCTTGGACAGCAGCCCGATGCCGAACCAGACGACGAAGAGAGGGGCGAGCGCGACCCGGGGAGTCGCGTTGAGTGCAACGAGGAACGGATCGAGGACATCGGCGAGACGCGGCGCACGGGTCAGGGACAGACCCGCCACAAGGGCACCGATGGTCCCGATGACGAAGCCCAGGAGCGTCTCCTCCATCGTGACCATCAGGTTGTTCCACAGCTCTCCGCCCTCAGCGGATGCGACGGTGGCCTGCCAGATGGCTTCCGGCGTCGGAAGGTAGAGCGGATCGACGAAACGGCCCAGCAGCAGCTGCCAGACGATGAGGATCGCCGCCAGCACGATCAACCGCAGGACGACGACCGGCAGCGCGCGCACCCGTCGACGTCGGGGGGGAGTGACCGTCTCCCGCGTCTTGCCGCTGTGTGCATCATTCACAATTGTCATGGCAACGTCACTTACCTGAGCCTTGACCGGCGAGCAGGACTTCATCCCGCAGGCAATCCCACAGCTCGCTGAGGAGCTCCTGGAACCGCGGGATCTCGTGGATGTGGTTCAGGTCGCGGGGACGCTCCAGCCCCACCGTCCGGATCATCTTGATCCGCCCCGGCCGTGCCGTCATCACCACAACCCGGTCGCCGAGCGCGATGGCCTCCTGCAGGTCGTGGGTGATGAAGACGACGGTCTTGCGTTCTTCGGCGCATAGGCGCTGCAACTGGTCCTGGAGAAGGAGGCGCGTCTGGGCATCCAGAGCCCCGAACGGCTCGTCCATGAGCACGATGTCGGGATCGTAGACAAGCGCGCGTACGATGTTCCCGCGCTGCCGCATGCCGCCGGACAGCTCGAACGGCAGACGGTCTTCGAAACCCGCGAGACCTACCCGTTCCAGCAGGCTCATGGCTCGTTCGCGCCGGACGTTCTTACTCACGCCTCGAATCTCGAGGGGGTACTCGACGTTGCCTAGGAGGGTTCGCCAGGGAAACAGGGTGTCGGACTGGGTGACATATCCAATCTGGACGCCTGACTTCTCCGCGTCGACACCGCGGAAGCTGAGCGTGCCCCCGGTCGGCTTTTCCAGCCGGGCGAGGATGTTGAGGAGAGTGGATTTCCCACAGCCGCTGGGGCCGACGATGGTGAGCACCTCGCCGTCCCGCAGATCGAGAGTGAAATCCCGGAGGGCCTCTACGGTCTTGCTGCGGCCGGAGAACGATCGATCTACGTTGGCGAGTTCGATGATCGGCGTATCTTGAACCATGATGCTCGCTCCTGAGCGAGAGTTGAGCCTGCGATGCCGGGTGGGAGGTTGTCGAGATCCTTGGCTACGGAGATGGCGGCAAAGGAATCTCGAGACATGGGTGGCGTGAACGCGATGGCGGTATCGCTCGCGCGGGAGCCTCAAGTTCATCGCAGGGGCATCGCGGCTCCCGTGACGGAGATCCCTCGTGCGCGGTCGTCCGGAATGAACAGCCGGAGGCTGCTCGGGCGGCCCATGTCCACGCCCTGTGTGATGTCGACCTCCACTGGAGGGGTCACCAGGCCCACTTCCCGGAGGTAGCCGCCAAAGGCCGCGGCGGCGGCACCGGTGGCCGGGTCCTCTACGACACCGCCGGGCGGGAACGGATTGCGCGAGTGGTAGCTGTGCTCGTTCTCTTTCCAGACGAGCTGGATCGTCGTCCAGTCACGCGCCGCCATGAGCGCGCCCAGCCGATCGAAGTCGTAGTCGAGGTCGCGAAGGCGTTCGCGGGTGTGGGCGGCGAGCACAGGGTGGTCGTTGCCCGCGTTGCCGATCGCGGGGGAAAGGTCGGGGTCCAGATCGTCTGGAGCCCACCTGAACGCGGCGAGCACCTCGTGAAGGTCCTCCTCGCCGATGTCCCGGACCTTCGGGGGCACGCTGATGAGGGTCGCGGTGAAGCCGTCGCCGGCATGATGCGTCTCGACCGGGATCAAGCCGACCTTCGTCTGCAGGCTCAAAGAGCCCGCGCCCTCCCGATCCGCATGGGCTATGGCGAGGGCGATCGTCGCGTGCCCGCAGAAGCCGATCTCCGCGAGCGGTGAGAAGTAGCGCACGGCATGCGGGCCACCCTCGATCACGGGCGCGAACAGGAATGCGGTCTCAGAGAAGCCCACATCAGCCGCGATCTTCTGCATCTGCTCGTCGGTGAGGCCGTCTGCGGACAGGACGACTCCCGCCGGGTTACCGCCCTTCGGGTCACGCGTGAATGCGGTGTACCGCAGGATTTCCGGATGGTGGTCCAGGTCGAGCATCGCCACTCCAAGTGTCGGATCAGTGCGAGATGAGGGACAGCGCGCGGGAGACGATGCTCTCGCTGTCGATTCCGAAATGCCGGTAGAGATCCGGAACGTCACCGGACTGCCCGAAGCCGTCCACTCCGAGGGTGGCTATGGGCGCTCCCCGGATCGCGCCCAGCCAGTCGATCGTGTGCGGATGCCCATCGATGACCGCGACGATGGGCCGGACGTCATCGCCGGGGAACAACTCGTCGAGCACCCGCGGATCGCCGTCACCGGACAACCCTCGGGAGGTCCGCCATGCGCGGTAGATGAGATCGGGGCTGGTGAGGCAGACGAGGTCGACGGCGACGCCCCGGCGGTTCAGGCTCTCCGCCGCTGCGATGACCTCGGGAAGCACGGCCCCTACCCCGACCAGCGTCACCGCCCGCCCGTCCGCGCCGGGCAGCGTCTGAAGAAGATATCCCCCGGAAAGCACGGCCCTGCGTCGAGCCTCCCTGGCCGCCGAAATCGCCGGCACCAGCGCCAGCGACTGATCAACCGGGCGGGTGCTCAGCCGGAGATAGGCGCTCTCGCCTCCTCTCCTTCCAATGCGGCTCAGCGCGTGCATCAGGATCCATTCCAGGTCCATGGCGAACGCCGGCTCCCAGCTGACACACTCCGGCTGTTCCAGGCCGAGGGACGGGGTGGTGATCGACTGATGGGCACCGCCCTCGGGGGCGAGGGTGACTCCCGACGGGGTGCCGACCAGGATGAACTGGCCTCCGGCGTAGATGGCGAACGACCATGGCTCCAACGCCCGGGCGACGAACGGGTCATAGATCGTCCCGATGGGGAGCAGGGGTTGCCCGTACCGCGACCACGTCGCGCCGAGCTCCCCGAGGAGGCCCACGAGGTTCACCTCGGCGATGCCCAGGGGAATGTGCTGGCCGGAGGGGGTCTCGTCCCACCGCAGCACCGAATCGGGATCGTCGGAGAACCAGTTGGCGCGTTCCCCGGCCGACCACACCCCGACCTTGTTGATCCAACCGCCCAGGTTCGTCGACGACGCCACGTCCGGCGAAACCGTCACCACGCGCCGCGCGACGTCGGGGGCGCGCCGGCTGAGGTCGAGGAGGACCCGACCGAGGCTCTGCTGCGTCGTCAGCCGGCCCCGGTGTCCATTGCTCACCTCTGGCGGGACGGTGGGCGGGACGCTCGAGGGCAGTTGCGCCCGCATCAGCCTCCGGCCTGTCGCCTCGCACAGGGCGGCCTCCGGCGAGTCCTCGGGAAAACGCCGCCACGGGTCCTCCGGATCCGCCCCGAGGTCCCGCGCCAGCTGCTCATACTGCGCAGCGGAGATGAGCGCCGAGTGGTTCCGCGGATGCCCCTGGCCGGGCAGGCGCCAGCCCTTCACCGTATAGGCGAAGACAACCGACGGACGGTCCGACACGAGGTCGGCGCCCCGGTAGGCGTTGGTCAACGCTTGCAGGTCATGACCGCCCAGGTTCCGCACCCCGGCATACAGGGTCTCTTCGTCGAGCTCACTCATCAGACCGGCGATCGCCCGAGCGCCCGGGCCGTTGCCCGGCAGTCGCTCGCGCAGCTGTTCCGTAGGCAGCCGCAGGAGCCGCTGGTACTCCTCGTTGGTCATGGCATCAAGGCGACGCCGCAGGTCCTGTCCCCCGGGCAGACGGAAGATCTCCTGGAGCCGGGTGCCGTACTTCAAAACCTGGACGTGCCAGCCGGCCCCCTCGAACATTCTGATCCGCCGGTCCGCCTCAATGCCGGGAATGACCCGGTCCAGCGACTGCCGGTTCAGGTCGACGACCCAGAGCACCCTGCCCAGTGACCCGACGAGGGGATCGGCCACCGCCTCCCAGCACGCACCCTCGTCGAGTTCGGCATCGCCGAGCAGGGAGATGTGTCGGCGATCAGCGGACACGCCGAGGTGGTCGGCGGCGTACCGGTTGCTGAGCGAAGACCACACCGCGGCCGTGGCGCCGATCCCGACCGAGCCCGTGGAGAAGTCGACGCGATCGGGATCCTTGCGGCGGCTGGGATAGCTCTGCAGGCCCCCGTAGGCGCGAAGTTCGGTGAGGTATCGCGGGTCCAGGTCTCCCAGTAGGTAGTTGATCGCGTGCAGCGCCGGTGCAGCATGCGGTTTGACTGACACGAGATCGTCAGCCGACAGGTGCGTGAACCACAGGGACGTCATGATCGACGTCATCGAGGCGCTGGATGTCTGGTGCCCTCCGACCTTCACCCCGGAGCGGCTGGGGCGCACCGTGTTCGCGTGGTGAACGACGGCTGCGCTGAGCCACAACACCCTGTCCTCCACCTGATGCAGCAGGCCGATGTCCGGAGGAGAGATGGGAAGTGCGGTCATAGAAACCCCACAGGAGTTGATGCTTGGTGCGAGAAAAATATCAGCAGTGATGAGAAATTATCAAGAGCAGGATTGGGGGTTGCGTGGTCTTGCCCCGATGCTCCTATGCCGCAGCCAGCCCCGCTCGACCATGCGCCACCAGCCGGGCGCAGCTCGTGATCAGCACCGCGCAGCTCGCGCTCCCCGGCAGCAGCGAACGCACCTGCTGCTCGTTCAAAGCGTTGTCCAGCAGGAGGAGGACCCGTCGATCGGCGAACTGCGCCCAATACATGCGGGCCAGATCGTCCAGATATTCCGGGACGCTCTCGGAGTCCACCCCCAGCTCGCGCAGGAATCGTCGTTGGAGGCGGTCACGACCTGGGCTGCGGTGAGCCCGGCGGCGTACCGGTAGTACTGCTCGACAACCTCATCGGGCCACTGGTCGTCAATCCGATATTCATAGACTGGCGAGTCTTGTCCTGGTCGGATGTGATGCATCCCCGTGCGGCCGGACGGACTGCCATGTCCAGCTCACGCAGCTCCGCCCACGACACCCACGTGCAGCCATGAAGGGCAGCACCGAGCTCGTTCGCATAGTCGGTACGGATCGGTTCCGACACGTCGGCCGGTAGGCCCCGGCTGGCCGCGACCGGAGTCCAGCCGAGCCAGTTACGGACGCCGAAGAGGCAACCGAACGCCGCGTAGTCACGGCCGTCATGGAGCGGGTAGAGGGGACAATCATGATCGCGATGGAGCATGGGCCACCGGCGGGTTGGGCTCCAAATGAAGAAAGCCCAGGTCAGCTTCACTGACTTGGACTTTCGATCGGTGCGCCGCCAGGGACTCGAACCCCGGACCCGCTGATTAAGAGTCAGCTGCTCTGACCAACTGAGCTAGCGGCGCTTGCGACAGAAGTAACTGTAGCAGCAGCCGCATACCGCCGCGCACATCAATCGAGCCGCTCTCCCAGCCGGGAATACGCGTCCAGCACCATGTCCCAGAAGCGGGAGACGTCCAGCGAGGTCGCGACCAGGGCGTTCGGCCGGCGGTCGCGCGGGGCGAAGTCGGTCACCGTCATCCCGGAGGTGTAGCGCCCGGCCGTCTCGACCCGCACGACAGCCGGGACACAGGTGAACAGCGACGGATCCAGCACGTACGCGACCGCGCAGGCGTCGTGGATGGCGGGGCCGCCCTCGGCGGTGACCATGCCGTAGGAGGACGCGGCGGGCACGAGCAGGGTGGACAGCCGGCCGAGGGGGCGCATCCGGTCGAGGACGGGCGTCGTGACGAGGGCGGTGAGGGTGACGTCGAGGCCCAGCATGGTGACGGTCCAGCCGGCGTCGAAGACGATCGAGGCGGCCTCCGGGTCGGCGGCGATGTTGAACTCGGCCGCCGGGGTGTGGTTGCCCCGGGTGTAGGTGCCGCCCATGATGACGAAGTCGCCGGCCCATTCGACGACGCGCGGCTCGCGGCGTACGGCGAGGGCGATGTTGGTCAGGGGGCCGGTCGCGACCAGGGTGATCTCGCCGGGCGCGTCCCGGAGCGTGTCGACGATGAGGTCGACCGCGTGGCCGGGCGACGCGGGGCGGACCGGCGACGGGAGATCGGCGTCACCGAGGCCGGAGACGCCGTGCGTGCGGACCGCGCGGACGTCCTCGCGGAGCAGGGCGCCGGCGCTGCCGGCGGCCACGGGCACGTCACCGAGGTCGAGGAACTCCCTGAGCGCCAGCGCGTTCGCGGTGGTCCGCGCGAGGTCGACGTTGCCGGCGACCGTGGTGATGCCGGCGAGGTCGAGCGACGGGGAGCCGGCCACGAGCGCCAGGGCGAGCGCGTCGTCGATGCCGGGGTCGCAGTCGATGAGAACTTTCGTCACGCGAACGTACTGTACGCAGAAATCGGGGCCGGGCGGTTTCCCCCAAAGCCGCCCGGCCCCGATCTTTCGGCGGTCCAGGCCGGCGCACTTTCCCCCAAAAGCCGCCGGCGGTCCCGCTCTGCAGACGACGGTCCCCCTCCGCGTCCGCTTCGGTAAAGGTCTGCTAGTCAGTCGCAGGACTCTTGACCTGCCTCGACACTACCGAGACGAATGCAACGGACGCGTCATAACGGGGTCGAATATCGACCTAATCAGGCTACGGAACCTCCAAACGGACCTCGGTTCCCTCCTCCAGCGACCTGCTCACCGTGCAGTACTTCTCGTGCACCCTGGTCGCCACCGCCCGATAGACCTCCTCGGCCTCCGGGGAGGGCAACTCGACGTCGTAGGTGATGGTGACCGGGCCGAGCCGGTTGGGTTCGACCTTCACGGCCTCCACTGTCATCGCCAGGCGGACGAGCCTGTGACCGCGCTTGGCGGTGAGGGGCTCCACCGTCACGATGTTGCAGCCGCCGACCGCCGCCAGCAGCAATTCGACCGGGGTGAACGCCCCTTCCTCGTCGCCACTGCCCATCAGGACCTCGGCGCCGCGGGCGTTCGTGGCCCGGAATCCACCGTCCTCTGTCCGTTCAACGCGTACGTTAGCCATGTTTTAGACCTTACTCAGGTGGCTCTCATGTTCACCGCTCATGGTCAAGGCATGGTTGGTGACATGCGACCGATGCAGTGGCCCCTCCTCTTCTGGGGCGGCGTCGCGGTGGCCGAGTTCGGCGCGCTGCGGCCGGAGTTCGGCCACCCGTTGCGGCCCGCCACCCTGGCCGCCGCGGCGGCGCTCGTGGCGCTCGGGCTGCTCTCCGTCAAGGCGGCGGACCTGTCCGAGCCGGCCAGGCGGCGCCTGCGCTTCGCCGGCTATCCCGTCGGCGCGCTGGTGCTGGCCCACCAGTTCGGCCCGGCCACCCACGTGACCGGCCTCAGCCGCACCGGCTCGCTCATCCTGTACGGCTTGGCGGCCGTGACGGCGGTCTGGAGCCACGCCGGGCCCTCGGCGCCCAGGAAGTCGCTGCTCATCGTGTCCGGCCTGGACCCCTCGGAGCTGCGTGAGCTGCTGACCGGCCGCACCGACGACACCATGGCGGTCTACCGCGCCGACCGCGTCACCGACGAGCTGCGCGACCTCGAGAGCAGATACGCCCTGGTGCTGGTCACCGGTGACGAGCACGACCCGCGGGTCAAGGAGCGCATCAGCGCCTCGGGGCTGCGCCGGCAGGTGCCGGACATCGCCGAGCGTGAAGTGATCGTGGCGGGTCCGCGCACCTTCACGAGATACGTCCGCGGCGCCCTGGCCCGCCTGGCCGTGCCCAACACCCAAGTCCGGATGAACGGCGTCAAGCGTCGGTAAAGGGCTTAGCGCGACATTACGCGTCTCGTGGGACGGTGGGCAACGGACAAGGAGGCAAGGTGACGACTTTCCCCGGAAGCGCCCGTGTCGAGATGGTCAGCGGCATAACGGTCAGCGTTGACATCCGCACGGCCCTGCCGCGACGAGAACTGACTCCCCTGCTCGACAACGCCTTCGCCTGGCTGCACTGGGTGGACGACACGTTCAACCCCCTGAACGAGACCAGCCAGATCGGACGGCTCAACCGAGGCCAGACCATCAAACAGATCCCCGAGCTCATCGAGGTGCTGCACCGCTGCGACGAGCTCAGCGAGGCGACCGGCGGCTGGTTCGAGGCCCGCATCAACGGCGTCGTCGACCCATCGGGCTACATCAAGGGCTGGGCACTCGAACGGCTCTCGCGCGGCCTGGTCATGGCCGGCGCGGGCGACCACCGCATCAACGCGGGCGGCGACATCAGGCTGCGCGGCTCGGCCACTCCCGGCAAGCCCTGGAGCGTCGGGATTCGCGACCCCCATACGGGCCTGCTGCGCAAGGTCGTCCACGGCCACGATCTCGGCATCGCCACCTCGGGCGGCTCCCGCATCGTCAACCCGCGCACCGGCCGTCGGCAGCACGGGCTCAGCTCGGTCACGGTGCTCGGCCCCGACCTCGGGGTGGCCGACGCCTACGCCACCGCGTTGTACGCCATGGGCCCGGTGCCGGCCAGGGGCTTCGCCGCGGACCTGGCGAAGGGGCCGTACCAGACCATGATCATCGAGCGGGACGGGAGGGAAGTGAGCACCCCTGGGTTCGCGGAGTACGTCGAGCCGGAGGCGCAGCTGGCCGGCTAGGCCTCGGGGTGCTTGGCCAGGTAGTCGATGTAGACGGGGCGCAGTGCCTCGCCGAGTTCGCCCTCACCGGCCGCGATGGCGTCGCTCAGCAGCGCGGACACCCGGCTGAGGTCGGCGGTGGTCTCGGTCTCGTGACCGGTGGCGGCCTCGGCCGCGGGAATGACCTTCAGCAGGTTCCACAGGAATTCCAGATCCCCGTGGCGCACGGCGTAGCGGACCGCGCGGTCGTGCAGCTCGCTGGTCGGCAACGACTCCAAGCCCTCGGTGTTCATCTCGCCCCCTCCCTGCACGCCCCTTCCCCAACCTGGAGCCCCATAACCGATGTCCGCGCGAGATGATCGGCGGGCACATAGCGTGGTGCCTGCCGCCCCTATCGAGCGCCGATCAGAAATGGGAGGATCCACCAGCGTGAGATTCATCATCAGAACCCTGGCGGCCGCGGTCGCCCTCTGGGTCGCGGTCCAGGTCCTGGACGGCATCAAGATCACGACCACCGAATACTCCCCCGAATACTGGGGCACGCTGCTGATCGTCGCCCTGATCTTCGGCCTGGTCAACGCCATCGTGAAGCCGATCGTCAAGGCGCTCGGCTGCGCGATCATCGTGCTCACGCTCGGCCTGTTCCTTCTCGTCATCAACGCGGCCATGCTGTTGCTGACCAGCTGGATCGCCGGCCAGTTCAGCATCCCCTTCCACGTCGACGACTTCTACCCCGCCGCCTTCTGGGGCGCGATCATCATCAGCCTGGTCAGCTGGGTGCTCGGCCTGCTCATCCCCGACAACGACTGACTCATGGAGCTCGACGGCGCCGGGCTGACCTGCGCGCAGGTGCACGCGGTGGCGTACGGCACGGCCCAGGTCACGATCGGCTCGCTCGATCGGGCCCGGGCCGCGTGGGGCACCGCCCAGGAGCTGACCGGCCCGGTCTACGGACGGAGCACCGGCGTCGGGGCGAACAAGGACATCCAGGTCGAGGGTGGCGGTCTCGATCTGCTGCGCAGCCACGCGGGCGGGGCCGGCGCGCTGGTGCCGGCCGAACAGGCCAGGGGGATGCTCGCGGTCCGGCTCAACCAGCTCCTCGCCGGCGGCTCGGGGGTCGATCCCGGGCTGCTGCCCGTGCTGGCCGAGGCGATCAACGCGGGATTCACCCCGCCGATCCGCACCTACGGGGCGATCGGCACGGGCGACCTGACCGCGCTGGCCACCACCGCCCTGTGCCTGCTGGGCGAGATGGGCTGGCGGACCGGGCCCGACGGTGTGCCGGCGCCTCACTACCCGCTGGCCTCCGGTGACGCGCTGCCGTTCATCAGCTCGGGCGCCGCCACGCTGGCCGACGCGGCGCTCGCCTGCCACCGGCTGCGCGGGTTGCTCGACGCCGCCGTCGACGTGGCCGCCCTCTCCTTCGGGGCCACCGGCGCCTCGGCCGAGCCGGTGGCGGCGCTCGTACAGGAGGCGCGTCCGCACCCCGGCCAGGCGATCACGGCCGCGCGCCTGCGCGAGCTGCTCGGCGACCGGCCCGGCACGCGGATCCAGGACCCCTACGGCTTCCGCGCGTTCGCCCAGGTGCACGGGGCCACGGTCGACGCGCTGGCCAGGGCGGAGCAGGTGATCGAGACCGATCTCAACTCCGCCACCGAGAACCCCCTCATCGCCGGCTCGCTGGCCTGGCACAACGGCAACTTCCACTCGGCGCCGGTCGCCCTCGTGCTCGACACGCTGCGCGCGGCCCTGGTGCCGGCGGCCCAGCTGAGCACGGCACGCCTGGCCACGCTGATGGAGCCCGGATACACGGGCCGGCCGCCCTTCCTCGCCGGCCGGACCGGCGGCTCGGGGGTGCTGATCCTCGAGTACGTCGCCCAGGACGCCCTGGCCGAGCTCCGGCACCTGGCGACCCCGGTCACGACCGGCACCGCGGTGATCTCCCGGGGCGCGGAGGACCACGCGGGGTTCGCCACACAGGCCGCCCGCCACGCCCTGCGCTGCCTGGAGCCGCTGGAGATCGTGCTGGCCTGCGAGCGGGTGGCCGCCACCCGCGCCCTCGGCGAGCCCGTGCCGGACCGCCCCCTCACCGCGGACATCGAGGACGCCAGAAGGGCCCTCACGGCTCCCTGAGCCCCCGAGATTCGCGCCACGACCGACCCTTCGCAGGATTTTCCGCTGGAGCACTCACCGCCACGAGCGCGACAGGACCGAACCTCGGCCACGCAGGATGAACCACTGGGGCACTCGCGCCGTCACGAGCACGACAACCGAGCCCCGCCCGCGCAGGGTGGGGTCGCTGGAGCACGCGCCGTCACGAGCGCGACAGGACCGAGCCGCGCTCGCGCAGGGTGGGTTGCTGGACGACGCGGCGACGGCGGGTGGCGCCGTCGGCCGCCGCGCTGATGAGGCGGACCGCGGCCCGCACGATGCCGTCGATGTCCCAGTCGACCGTGGTGAGCCCCGGCGTGAGCAGGCCGGACATGGGGTGGTCGTCGTAGCCCATGACCGAAATGTCGCCGGGGATCGACAGCCCCCGCTCGGCCGCCGCGGCGTAGACCCCGTAGGCGATCGAGTCGGCGAAGCAGAAGACCGCGCTCGGCCGGCCGTCGCGCAGGACGCGATGAGCGGCCTCCGTCGCCGCGGCGAGCCCGTGGGAGGCGGTGGCCACCTCGATGTCGAGCCCGAGGCGGTCGGCCTCGGCGGTGACGTGGACGTCGGCGGGACGGTCGGGGGTGCTCGGCCGGGTCGGGGTGAGGACGGCGACGTGGCGGTGGCCCTTGCCCTTGAGGTGCTCGAGCGCGAGCGTGACGCCGCGGCGGTTGTCGAAGACGACCTCGCCCGCCGTGCCGGCCAGCGAGTCGCCGATCGCGACCACGGGCAGCGTCTCGCAGAGCGCGGGCCAGAACGGCGCGGCGGGATCGACGGGCTGCACGATCATCCCGTCGACGCGCTGGTCGCGCAGTTGCTGGGCCAGAGCGCGCTCGCGCGCGGGGTCGCCGACGGCGTCGAGGATCAGGGCGTAGCGATCCTTCTCGCGCAGGCCCCTGCTGATGCCGACGGCCAGCGACTGCTGCCAGAGGTCTTCGAGCGAGCCGCAGAGCAGGCCGATCATGCCGGTGCGGCCGCTGGCCAGCGCCCTGGCGATGGGATCGGCCTCGTAGCCCAGCTCGGCCGCGGCGGCCCGGACCCGCTCCATCGTCTCCTCGGACACCTGGAGGCCCCGCAGGGCATAGGAGACGGCCGCGGGTGACAGGCCGGTCGCCTGGGCCACCTCTCGGATAGTCGCTCTCTTGCGAGGCATCCCGCCAGCTTATTGCGTGGCACCGACATTTTCGCCTGCCCGCGAAGGAACGCGGACCCATTGACACAACTGAGGTGAAGCGGTTCACTGAACCGTATCACTGAAGCGGTTCACAACCCCGCTTCACCAGGTGATAGGTTTACCGATAATCTAAGTAGGAAATACGGGGAGGGGGTGACCGTGGGCATCGACGTGCACCAGCACCTGTGGACCGGCTCGTTCGTCGAGGCGCTTCGCGCCCGCACCTCCCCGCCCCGCCTCGATGGGTGGACCCTGATCCTGGACGGCGAGCCCCCCTACCAGGTGGACCCGGCCGACCACGCGAGCAGGGACACCACGGGCCTGGAGCTCGCCCTGGTCTCCCTGTCCAGCCCGCTGGGCATCGAATCCCTCCCGCCGGAGGAGGCCTGGCCGCTGATCGACGCCTACCACGAGGGCGCGCTCGGGCTCGGGCCGCCGTTCGGCGCCTGGGCCGCCACCTGCCACAGCGAGCCCGACCCCGACCGCCTGGCCGCCGACCTCGACCGGGGGTTCGCCGGGCTGCAGATCCCGGCCACGGCCGTGCCCGACGACCGGCTCCTGGACGTGCTCGCCGCCAGGGACCTGCCGCTCTTCGTCCACCCGGGCCCGGCCCAGGGCGCGCCCGGCATGCCCGCCTGGTGGCCCGCGCTGGTGCCGTACGTGCAGCAGATGCACGCCTCCTGGCACTACTTCCACGCCATCGTCAGGCCACGGCACCCGAGGCTGCGCGTCTGCTTCGCGCTGCTCGCCGGTCTGGCCCCGCTGCACTCCGAGCGGCTGATCACCCGTGGCGGCGACGGCCGGGGCCAGATAGACACCGGCTTCTTCGTGGAGACCTCGTCGTACGGTCCGCGTGCGATCGACGCGATCGTCCGCGAGCTGGGCGTCGACGTCGTCGTCAACGGCTCCGACGCCCCCTACGCCACCGCACCCGACCCGGGCCTGGGTGAGGCCGCCGGGCACGCCATCCGGGTCACCAACCCCCGTCGTCTACTCGGCGGACGTCTACTCGGAAGAGAGGAGTTTCGCACGTGAGCGAGCACACCATCCACCAGATCCAGGACGGGGGCGCCTGCGCCCGGCTCCCGGAGCGCACGCTCGACCGGCGTGAGCTCCGTGACCTGGTGGACGACCTGGCCGCGCGTCCCGAGGAGTGGCGCGACCAGGTCGACTTCCCCGCGGGCGGCGGGCGGCACTACGCCTCGCTCTACCGCGACGCGTACGTGGACGTGTGGCTGCTGTGCTGGCGGCCCGAGGACGACACCGGCTGGCACGACCACGACATCTCCTCGGGCGCGGTCCACGTGGTCCAGGGAGCTCTGCTCGAGTGCAACCCGCGCATCGGCGGCGAGCACCTGGAGACGGTGATGGCGGAGGGACGGTCGTTCTCGTTCGGCCCCGACCACATCCACCGGCTGACCGGCACGACGGACCACAGCGTCTCGATCCACGCCTACTCGCCGCCGCTCTGGCGGCTCGGCCAGTACTCGATCGACGCCACCGGCGTGATGCGCCGCGTCTCGGTGAGCTACGCCGACGAGCTGCGGCCCATGGAGACCGGCGAGCCGCGCCCTATGGACGACGCGGTGGCCTGAGCACGCAGCAGCTTCCGCAGGGCTCGGCGTCGGGCAGCGTGATCCACAGGCAGCAGGTCCTGCGGAAGTAGCCGTCGCCGGTCGGCTCGATCAGCCCGTCGACCGGCCGGCCGATCTCTCTCAGCAGCTCCATGTAGTCGGCGGGCGCGAGCAGGGTCAGCGGGTGGGCGAACGCCTCGGCGGTCGAGCCCCACAGGGTGCGCTCGCCCACCTTGGCCATCGCGCTGATGGCGCGCACCAGCGGCTCCTGCGACTCGGCGAGCGCGCCGCCGATCGCGCCCGCGCCGGACGCCCAGCTCACCCGGGAGGCCGCGATCGTCACCCCGGCATCCGACACCCTGAAGTAGGTGTCGGCCAGCCGCATGATCGGGATCCGGCCGTCCAGCGCCCAGCCGAGCGCCATCGGCATCGTGTGCCAGTAGGCGTAGGTCTTCCAGAACAGCGCCGCGCCGACGTGCCGCGGAGCGTTCCAGCGCGCGGCCGTCTCGTCGACCAGCCTGCCGAGCAGGTGATGCGGCGCGCGGAGCAGCTCCGAAGCCGGTGTCCAGCTCTCGTCGGGCGAGACCACGAGACCGGGCTCGACCCCGATCACCCCGCCCCGCTCGGCGGCCATGCGCTCGAGCACCTCGGTCAGCACGCCGGAACCCCCTCCTACGACCATAGGTAAGCCTAACCTAAAGCATTGGGCATCCGGAGTTGACAACGTTGTCTGTACGTCCGACATGGGACATGATCCGAGCGTGAGACCGACGATGAAGGACGTCGCCTCGGCCGCGGGGGTGGCGCTCAAGACCGTCTCCCGGGTCGTGAACGGCGAGCCGGGGGTCAACCCGGTCACGGCGGAGCGCGTGCGCGACGCCATAGACCGGCTGGGCTACAGCCGCAACGAGAGCGCCAGGGTGCTGCGCAGGGGCCGCACCTCGACCGTCGGCCTGGTCATCGAGGACGTGGCCGATCCCTTCTACTCGGTGCTCAGCCGCGCGGTGGAGGACGTCGCCATCACGCACGGCTGCCTGCTGCTGACCGGCTCGTCGGGCGAGGAGCCCGACAGGGAGCGCGAGCTGATCCGCACGTTCTGCGCGCGCAGGGTCGACGGGCTGATCGTGGTGCCGGCCGGCGGCGACCACTCCTACCTGCGTCCCGAGCTGGACGCGGGCACCCCTGCGGTGTTCGTGGACCGGCCGCCGGGCCCGGGGCTCGACGTGGACACCGTGCTCAGCGACAACGCGGGCGGCGCCCGGCTGGCCACCCGGCACCTGCTCGCCCATGGCCACCGCCGGATCGCGTTCCTCGGCGACCTTCCGTCGATCTTCACCGCCGCCCGGCGGCTGCACGGCTACCGGGACGCTCTGGGGCACCTGTTCGACGAGCGGCTGGTGTCGATGCGGCCGCCCTCGCCCGAGACCGTGCGGGCCGACCTCGACCGCATGCTGGCCTTCGACCGGCCGCCCACCGCGCTGTTCACGGGCAACGGCCGGCTCACCGTCACCGCGCTGCGCGTCCTGGGCGGGCAGCCCCTGGCGCTGGTGGGCTTCGACGACTTCGAGCTGGCCGACCTGCTCAGCCCCGGCGTGACCGTGGTGGCCCAGGATCCCGCCGGGATGGGCAGGCGGGCGGCCGAGCTGCTGTTCCGCCGCCTGGCGGGCGACGAGGGCCCCTCCGAGCACCACGAACTGGCGGTCCGCCTCATCCCCCGCGGCTCGGGCGAGCAACCCCCCGCCCTCACCCCTGAACCCACCCTGAACCCACCCTGAACCCACCCGCCTGACCTCCCCCCTCGAGGCTCATCCGCCGGAGACCGCCAAGGTCACACGCCGGAGGACCGCCGACGTCACGTGCCGGGGGACGGCCGGGTGGCCGCCACCGGCTCGGGCCGGAGCGCGCCGGCGAGCGCGAGCGCGACGAGGACGCCCGCGCCACCGGCCGCGACGATGGCCGGCCCGGGGCCGAGCGCCTCGCCGAGCACCCCGATCAGCGCCGCGCCCACGGCCTGCCCGGTCATCAGCCCGGCCGACTGCAGCCCGAACGCCTGCCCGCGCACGGCCTCCGGCACCGCCTCCAGGAACCGCCGCTGCAGTCCCAGTTGGTAGGAGAGCCCGGCGGCGGCCACGGCGGCCAGCGCGGCGGCCCAGGCCACTCCCGGCGAGGCGAGGAAGGCCAGCCACGGCAGTCCGAGCAGCACGGCCAGCGGCAGCGACAGCCGCTCCCTGAGGCCGGGGGCCACGAACCTGCCCACGACGAACTCCCCCACCGCCATGCCCACGGCGGCCATCGCGAGCACCACCCCGGCCTGCCCCTGCCCGCCGAGGTAGGGCACGACCATCGCCTCCGCCCCGGCCAGGCACACGGTCGGCAGCCAGCAGGCCAGCAGCAGCCCGCGGACGCGGCGGTCGGCCAGCAGTTGCCGGTTGACCCGGAGCGTCGTGCGCACCGCGCCGCGCCCGGCCGTGCCCCTGGCGGGCCGGTATGGCAGGCCGAACCTGAGCACCACGGCGGCCACCGCGGACAGTCCGGCGGTCACCGCGAGCGCGCCGTGCGGCCCGGTGACGGCGAGGAAGACGCCGCCGACGGCGAGCCCGGCGACCTGGGCGCCGGCCGAGGTGACGCCGAGCAGCGAGCGGCCCAGCACGAAGGCGTCGCCGGGCAGCACCTCGGGCAGCAGGGCGCTGCGCGCGGCACCGAACACCGGCGAGAACAGCCCGGTCACCAGCACCAGCGCGAGCATCGCGGGCACCGGCAGCCCGGCGTAGGCGAGCAGGAGGCAGACCGCCACCCTGACCAGCTCGCCGGTGATCATCACCGCCCGTGGCGGCAGCCGGTCGGCCAGCGACAGCAGGAACATCCCGCCGAAGATGTAGGGCAGCCAGCCCGCCATGTAGGCGGCGGCCGACAGTCCCGGCGACCCGGTCTGGGCGTACACCAGCACCGACAGGGCCAGCATCTTGATCGAGTCGCCGGACACCAGCAGCGCGAAGCTGCCGAACAGCACCCGGAACTCGCGAACCGCGAACACCTCACCGAAGGTGGCCCCGCGTTCGGTCACGTCCCACGCTCCTCTGGTCGGCGGCCCCGGGAGGAGGGGGCCGCCGGTCACGATGCTGGTGCGCCGGGGCGGAGGGGGGCGACTGTTTCGGATATAACCGAAAGGTGTTCAGGATCGAGATCACCCCGCAGGACGTGGCGGCCAGCCGGTTCGCGATCTCGCCGTTGATCGAGACCAT
Source organism: Nonomuraea sp. NPDC048916 (assembly GCF_040649575.1). Taxonomy (NCBI): domain Bacteria; kingdom Bacillati; phylum Actinomycetota; class Actinomycetes; order Streptosporangiales; family Streptosporangiaceae; genus Nonomuraea; species Nonomuraea sp. NPDC048916. The sequence goes on along the minus strand of NZ_JBEZFS010000014.1, from coordinate 115,185 downwards.
GCACGCGCAGTGGGTCCTGTCGGGCAGGTCCGAGGCGGGGGTGCACCGGCGCTGGGTGGAACGGTGGCGCGAGACGTACAGGGAGCTCGAACGCCGGCATCCCGCGCTGCGGGCCGCGACGGCGATCACCGGCAACAGGGGGCACGCGAACGTCGACTTCGTCGCGCCGCCGCCCACCGGGCTGAGCGTGCCGTTCGAGACCGAGCTGGCCGCCATGCGCTCGACTCCGGTCGCCCAGGCGCACGCGGAGATCGGCGCGGTGCTGGCGGCCCGGCCCCCGGTGGCCGCGTGGGCCGTCGAGCTGCTGCTCGGCCCCGACGTGGTGCGGCTGCTGGCCGACGCGTACGAGGCGCTCTGGGCGGAGATCGTCTCACTGGCCTGGCCGCGCTTCCACGCGGTGCTGGAGCGGGACGTGGTCCAGCGGGCGGGGCGTTTGGCGACGTACGGCTGGGCCGCGGCGCTCGGCGATCTCAGCTCGCAGGTCAGGTGGCACGGTGACGGGTACATCGAGATCCGGATGGGCAGCCGCGACGAGCGGCACCGGCTCGGCGGCAAGGGCCTGCTGTTCCTCCCGTCGGCGTTCCTCGGCGTCGTCGGCGCCTACCTGGAGGAGGCCTGGCCGTACGCGCTGGTCTATCCGGCGCGCGGCATCGCCATGGAGCCGCCCGCGCCGGAGCCCGGCCTCGCGCTGCTGATCGGCCGCACCCGGGCGCGGGTTCTCGCCGAGCTCTCCGTGCCGGCCACCACGACGCATCTCGCGGCCCTGCTGGGTCAGGGGCTCGGCACCACGGGCGGCCACCTCGCCGCCCTGCGCGGCGCCGGTCTCGTCACCCGCGCGCGCACCGGGCGCAGCGTCCTCTACTCGCGCACGCCGCTCGGCGACGCCCTGATGGCGGGGTCGCTACCCTGACCCCCCGGTACGGGCGTGTCGCGGGCACGCGGGGATCGCTAGCCTGTGCACCGGAGAGCACGAAGGTATAGTCGTTGCGCATCCGTTCAGCAACAATGTTCAAGCCCCAGGGAGCGCGCGCATGAATGCCGCCGACATCGGACCGGAGGCACAGGCCCGGTTCCCTCAGGAGCTGATGTACGCGGCCGCCTCGCAGTATTACCTCGAGGACGCGACGCAGGCCGACATCGCCAAGCGGCTCGGCGTAAGCAGGGCCACCGTGAGCCGGCTGCTGACCGAGGCGCGCAAGCACGGCCTCGTCGAGATCCGGGTGCACCGGCCCGCCATGCTGGAGGAGGGCCCGCTGGCCGCCGAGGTGGCCGCCGCGCTGCGCCTGGAGCGGGTCTACCTGGTGCCCAAGGCCAGCGGCCCGACACTGGGCCCGTGGCTGGCCCCGGGGCTGGCCAGAGCGCTCGCCGCGGTGGGCCTGACCTCGGGAGACGTGGTCCTGGTCTCCTCCGGCAGCACGATCTACGAGTGCGCCCGCGAAGGGCTCGGCCGGTTCCCCGGCGTCACGATCGCGCCGGCCGTGGGCGGCCAGGAGGATCCGCAGCCCTGGTTCCAGACCAACGAGACCACGCGCCTGCTGGCCGAGCGGGTCGGCGGCGTGCCGAGCTACCTCTACGCGCCCGCCCTGCCGGGCCCGGAGCTGTTCTACTCCCTGCAGCACGAGCCGTCGGTCCGCAGGGTCATGGACCTGTGGGCGCAGGCGAAGTGCGCGATCGTGGGCGTCGGCTCGCCGCCGCTGATGCGGCAGGTCGTGCCCGCCTTCGTGCCCCGCTACGCCGACAGCCTGCGCCAGGCCGTGGGCGACGTGTGCTCGCGCTTCTACGACCGCGACGGCGAGCCCGTCGGTTATCCGGGCAGCGAGCGGCTGGTGGCGACCGGCCTGGAGGACCTGCGTCGCATCCCCTACTCCATCGCGGTGGCCGTGGGCCCCGAGAAGGTGGTGTCGATCATCGCCGGCGCGCGGGGCGGCTACTTCAACCGGCTCGTCACTGACGCGCTGACGGCCGAAAGTCTCCTCGCGGCCACCCGCTGACTAGTCTGGAGCGATTAACAGCAGGTCACAGGCGTTTAAAGTCTCTGAACACTTTTGCTGGACAAAAGTTCTGAGGGCGCGCTAGCGTGAGTCGCACCGCAGCGCGTTGCCGTGTGTGAGCGGTCCTGTGCCCTGCGGCACTCGGGGGAACGCGACGCAACCACCTCCGCGAGGACGTAGCAAGTGAGGAAAAGACCCGTGAACAGAACCCAGATGCGGACCACGGCGTTCGCCGCGGTGGCAGTCATCGCAAGCGCGGCCCTGTCCGCCTGCGGCTCCGGCACCAGCACCACGGACGCCGGCTCCGGCGGCAACGGCGGCGCGGAGAACGCCAAGGTCGCCTTCCTCATGCCCGACCTCGCGTCGACCAGGTACGAGCTGCAGGACAAGCCGCTGTTCGAGGCCAAGATGAAGCAGCTCTGCCCGAGCTGCACGGTCATCTACCAGAACGCCGACTCCGACGCCGCCAAGCAGCAGCAGCAGGCCAACTCGGCGCTGGCGCAGGGCGTCAAGGCCATCGTGATCGACCCGGTCGACTCGGCCGCCGCGGCCACCATCGTCAAGACGGCGCAGGCGCAGCAGGTGCCGGTCATCGCCTACGACCGGCCGATCCCGGCGACGCCCGCCGACTACTACATCTCGTTCGACAACGAGAAGATCGGCTCCATGATCGGCCAGTCGCTGGTCGACCACCTCAAGGCCGAGAAGATCGAGGGCGGCCTGCTCCAGGTCAACGGCTCCCCCACGGACGCCGCGGCCGGCCTGATCAAGAAGGGCATCCACAGCGCGATCGACCCGAGCGGCTTCGAGCTGCTCGCCGAGTACGACACCCCCGACTGGCAGCCGGAGAAGGCGCAGACCTGGGTCAGCGGCCAGATCACCCAGTTCGGCGACAAGATCGCCGGCGTCGTGGCGGCCAACGACGGCACCGGCGGTGGCACCATCGCGGCGTTCAAGGCCGCGGGGGTCAAGGTGCCGCCGGTCACGGGCAACGACGCCGAGACGGCCGCCGCCCAGCGGATCATCTCTGGCGACCAGTACAACACGATCTCCAAGCCGATCAAGATCGTGGCCGAGGCCGCGGCCGACGTCGCCTGGCAGTTCATGCAGGGCGAGAAGCCCGCCGGCAAGACCACGCTCTACGACACACCGTCGGAGCTGTTCATCCCCACGGTCGTGACCAAGGAGAACATCAACAAGGTGCTCTTCGACAGCGGGATCATGAAGGCCTCCGAGGTCTGCACCGGCGCCTACGCCGAAGGCTGCGCCGAACTCGGCATCAAGTAGAGCTCGAGGAGCCTCCTTGTCCTCCAACCGGCAATCAGACAGCGTCCTGTCCCTGCGCGGGATCAGCAAGACGTTCGGCGCGGTCGCCGCGCTGACCGGCATCGACCTCGATGTGGCCGCGGGACAGGTCGTGGCCATCGTCGGAGACAACGGCGCGGGCAAGTCGACGCTGGTCAAGATCCTGTCGGGCGTGCACCCGCCGGACTCGGGAACGATCACCTTCGGCTCGAAGACGGTCGACATCCCGACTCCGGCGGCGGCTCACCGGCTCGGCATCGCCACCGTGTTCCAGGACCTCGCGCTGTGCGAGAACCTGAACGTGATCCAGAACCTGTTCCTGGGTCAGGAGCTTCGGCCGCTGCGGCTCAACGACGTGGCGATGGAGACCCGTTCGTGGGAGCTGCTCCGCCAGCTCTCGGCCAAGATCCCCAGCGTGCGGGTGCCGGTGGCCTCGCTCTCCGGCGGTCAGCGGCAGACCGTCGCGATCGCCAGGTCGCTGCTCGGCGACCCCAAGGTCATCATCCTCGACGAGCCGACCGCCGCCCTGGGCGTCGCCCAGACGGCCGAGGTGCTCAACCTGGTCGAACGGCTCCGCGAGCACGGCCTCGGCGTCATCATGATCAGCCACAACATGGCCGACGTGAAGGCCGTGGCCGACAGCGTCGCCGTTCTCAGGCTCGGCCGCAACAACGGGGTCTTCGCCGTCGACGACGTCTCCACCGAGGACATCATCGCCGCCATCACCGGAGCCACCGACAACGCGGTGACCCAGCGGCAGGCGCGCCGGAAGGAAGGGCACTCCTCGTGAACACCACGGTCAACGGCACGACCACCGATCGCCAGGACGAGCGGCTGCAGCCGCGAGAGGGCCTGCGCGGCGCGATCTCCGACGTGGTCGAGCGGGCCCGGGGCGGCGACCTCGGCGTGATCCCGGTCGTGGTCGGCCTCATCGTGATCTGGAGCGTGCTGCAGATCCTCAACCCGGTCTTCCTGTCCAGCGCCAACCTGGTGAACCTCACGCTGGAGTCGGCGGCCGTCGGCATCATCGCGCTCGGCATCGTGTGCGTCCTGCTGGTGGGTGAGATCGACCTGTCGGTCGGCTCGGTCAGCGGGCTGTCGGGAGCGGTCCTGGCCGTGCTGTTCGTCAGCCAGGGGATGACCGTCTGGGTGGCGATCCTGGGCTCGGTCATCATGGGCGCGGTGATCGGCTGGGTCTACGCGCAGCTGTTCAACCGGTTCGGGGTGCCGAGCTTCGTCATCACGCTGGCCGGTCTGCTGGCCTTCATGGGACTGCAGCTGTACGTGCTCGGCAGCAAGGGCTCGATCAACCTGCCGTTCGACTCCGGGCTGGTGAACTTCGCCCAGCTGGCCTTCGTGCCCGACTGGCTCTCGTACACGTTCGCGGTGGTGACCGCGGGCTGGCTGTTCGCCACCGGCTACCTCCACGCGCGCGAACGCCGCAGGGCCGGGCTGTCGTCCAAGACGACGTCCATGCTGGTCATCAGGAGCGCGGCGCTGCTGGCGGTGCTGGTCTTCGTGGTCTGGTACCTCGGGCAGACGCGGGGCATCGGCTGGATGTTCGTCTTCTTCGTCGGGATGGTGCTGGTCATGCACTACCTGCTGTCCCGCACCAAGTGGGGCAGGGCCGTCTACGCCGTCGGCGGCAACGTGGAGGCGGCCCGCCGGGCCGGCATCAACGTCAAGGCGATCTACACCTCGGTGTTCGTGCTCTGCTCGTCCTTCGCCGCGGTGGGCGGCATCCTGGCCGCCGCCCGGCTGGCCGCGGCCAACCAGAGCAGCGGCGGGGGCGACGTCAACCTCAACGCCATCGCGGCGGCCGTGATCGGCGGGACGAGCCTGTTCGGCGGGCGCGGCACGGCATTCGGCGCGCTGCTCGGCATCATCGTCATCCAGTCGATCTCCAGCGGCCTGACCCTGCTGAACCTCGACTCCTCCATCCGGTTCGTGGTCACGGGCGTCGTCCTGCTGCTCGCCGTGGTCGTCGACTCGATCGCGCGCAAGTCGCGGACCTCACACGGAAGAGCCTGATGGCGGCGATCTGCGTCGATGCCGGGACCACGGTGGTCAAGGCGGTCGGCTACGACGGGACGGGCGCGGAGGTCGCGATCGCCCGGCGGGAGACCGGTGTGTCCCGGCCCGTGCCCGGCTGGGCCGAGCAGGACATGGGGATGGTCTGGGACGCGGTCGCGCGCACGGTGCGCGACGTCGCGTCCCAGGTCGAGGGGCCGGTCGACTTCCTCGCGGTCACCGCGCAGGGAGACGGGGTCTGGCTGGTCGACGCCGCCGGCGAGCCCACCGGGACCGCGATCCTGTGGAACGACGGCAGGGCCGTCGCCACGATCGACGCCTGGACCCGCTCCGGAGTGGCCGAGCGCGCCTTCCGCCTCAACGGCTCCTCCGCCGCCTCGGGCCTGCCGCACGCGATCCTCAGCTGGCTGCGCGAGCACGACCCCGACCGGCTCGACCGCTCGGCCGCCAGCCTCACCTGCGGCGGCTGGATCTTCTCCCGGCTGACCGGCGAGATCGCCACGGACGAGTCCGACGCGTCGGCCCCCTTCATGGACCTGCGCACGCGCGCCTACTCCCCCGAGCTCATGGCCATGTTCGGCCTGGAGTGGGCCGAACGGCTGCTGCCCGAGCCGCGCGACGACACCCGCCGCGTCGCCGGGCTGACCCCGGACGCCGCCGGGCTGCTCGGCCTGCCCGCCGGGACACCGGTCGTGATGGCGCCCTACGACATCGCCTCGACCGCGTTCGGCGCCGGCGCCGTCCGGCCCGGCCAGGCCTGCGGCATCCTGGGCACCACGCTGTGCACCGAGACCGTCGCCGACCGGCCCGACCTGGACGGCGACGCGGTCGGCGTCACGATCGCGATACCCGGCGGCTACCTGCGGGCGTTCCCCACCTTCGCCGGGGGCGAGGTCATCCAGTGGGCCTGCCGGCTGCTCGGCCTGCCCGGCCCGGCCGCGCTGGGCGAGCTGGCCGCGCAGAGCCCGCCGGGCGCCCGCGGCCTCGCGTTCCTGCCGTACTTGTCGCCGGCCGGCGAACGGGTGCCGTTCTCCGACCCGCTGGCCCGGGGCGCCTTCCTGGGCATGTCGTTCGACCACGGCCGCGAGCACATCGCCCGCGCCGTGCTCGAAGGGCTCACACTCGTCATCCAGGACTGCCTGGCCGCCTCCGGGGTCGTCACCAGTGAGCTGCGCGTGTGCGGCGGCGGCTCGGCCAGCGCCCTGTGGGTGCGCATGATCTCCGACCTCACCGGCCTGCCCGTCTACCGGTCGAGCGACGCCGAGGTCGGCGCGCGGGGCGCCTTCCTCGTCGGGCTGGTCGCCACGGGCGCCGCCGCCGACGTCCGGGCCGCCGCCGACCGCTTCGTCCGGCTGCGCGAAGCCGTGCGCCCCGAACCCGGCCCGTACGGCACCGCCTACCGGGACTTCCTCGCCCTGCGCGACAACAGCGCCCGAGCCTGGCCGCTGCTCGCCGAGATGCGGAACCGTGCCGGGGACCATACCTGGGGGCGTACATGAGCGTGTGGATCGGCATCGACCTCGGCACGCAGAGCGTGCGCGCGATGGCCGTCACCGGGACCGGGCAGGTGCTCGGCGCGGCGAGCCGGGCCCTGACCAGCCGCCGCGACGGGCCGCGGCACGAGCAGGACCCCGAGCAGTGGTGGCGTGAGCTGGCCGCCGCCACCCGCGAGGCGCTGCGCGACGTGCCGCCCGGCCGGGTCGAGGGTGTGGCCGTCGACGCCACCTCTGGAACGGTCCTACTCACCGATCGCGACGGCGACCCGCTCACACCCGGCCTGATGTACGACGACCGGCGGGCGACCGGCGAGGTCGAGCGGGTCAACGCGGTGGGCGCGCCGGTGTGGGAACAGCTCGGCTACCGGCGCATGCAGGCCAACTGGGCGCTGCCCAAGCTGCTCTGGCTGCTGCCGGCCGCTCCGGCGGGGGCGCGGCTGGCGCACCAGAGCGACTTCGTCAACCGCCGCCTGACCGGCCATGACGTCGCGACCGACCTGAGCAACGCGCTGAAGACGGGCGTGCACCTGATCGACGAGCGCTGGCCCAGCGAGGTGTTCGACGCGCTCGGGGTGCCCGCCTCGGCGCTGCCCCGGGTGGTACGGCCCGGCAGCCGGCTCGGCACGGTGTGCGCCGAGGCCGCCGAGGCCACCGGCCTGCCCCCGGGCACCCCGGTGATCGCCGGCACCACCGACGGCTGCGCCGCCCAGCTGGGCGCGGGAGCCCTGGAGGTCGGCAGCTGGAACTCCGTGATGGGCACCACGCTCGTGCTCAAGGGCGTCACCCGCGAGCTCGTCCACGACCCGCTGGGCGTCGTCTACTCGCACCGCGCGCCCGACGGCTCCTGGCTGCCGGGCGGCGCCTCCAGCACCGGCGCGGGCGTGCTGGCCCGCGACCTCGCCGGTCGTGACCTCGACGCGCTCAGCGGGCAGGCGGCCACCCGCTCCTGGCCCGATCCCGGCGCCACCATCTACCCGCTGGTCTCGCGGGGCGAGCGGTTCCCGTTCGACGCGCCGGGGGCGGAGGGCTTCACGCTCGGCCACGTCTCGGACGACGTCGAGCGGTACGCCGCGATCCTGCGCGGGGCGGCCTACATCGAGCGGCTCTGCTTCGACTACCTCGACCTGCTCGGCGCGCCGGTGGACGGCGAGATCATCCTGACCGGCGGGGCGACCCGGAGCGCCTACTGGAACCGGCTCCGCGCGAACGTCCTCGGGCGGCCGGTGACCCTGCGGGAGAACGCCGAGCCCGCGCTCGGCATGGCCGTGCTCGCCGCGGGGCCGGACGCGTCGGCGCGGATGGTCCGCACCCGCGAGGTCGTCCGGCCGGACGGGACCGACCTGCGCGAGCACTACCTGCGCTTCGTCGACGAACTGGAAGACCGCGGCTGGCTCCCCTCGCCGGCCGCCGCCCACGCCCGCGAGAGGACCACACGATGACCGAGCTGGTGCTGGTGCGCCACGGCGAGACCGTCTGGCACGCCGAGAACCGCTACGCCGGGCTCAGCGACATCGAGCTGACCCCGCGCGGGCACGACCAGGCCGCACGCCTGGCCGGCTGGGCCGCCACCGCGGGCCTGTCGGCCGTCTACTCCTCCACCCTCGGCCGGGCCCGGATCACCGCCGCGGCCGGCGCCCGCGAGGCGGGAGTGGAGCTCCAGGTGGACGCCCGCCTGGTCGAGCTCGACTTCGGCCAGGGCGACGGGCTGACCGCCGCCGAGATGCACGAGCGCTTCCCCGAGGCCCGGGCCGCGTTCGAGGCCGACCCGGCCGCGCACCCGCTGCCCGGCGGCGAGGACCCCCACCGGGCCGCCGACCGTTTCGTGGCCGCCCTGCGCGACATCCACGCCGCCCACCCGGACGGCCGGGTGCTGGTGGTCGCCCACACGACCGCCATCAGGCTCGCCCTGTGCCGGCTCATCGGGGTGCCGCTCGGCTCGTACCGGCGGCTCTTCCCGCGCCTGGACAACTGCGCCGTCACCGAGCTCCGCGTACGTGCCGGACAGGTCGCGATCCTGCAGTTCAACTCCCCGATTGGAGTCCTTCGTTGACACTTCGAGTCCTCACCGCCGGTGACCATTTCGTCGAGAACCGCCTGTTCATCGACGCGCTCCGGCGCGAGGTTCCCGGCGAGGTGGAGATCCGCGAGCTCACGCTGCCGTGGCCGGTGGTGCCGTTCGGCCGGGTGGGCGAGGTCGACGAGGCGTCCGACGTGGAGGACGAGCTGATCGAGGCTTTGCGGGGCGTCGAGGTGTGCGTCACCCAGATGGCCCCTCTGACGCGACGCGTCCTTTCCGCCAGCCCCGACCTCAGGCTGTTCAGCGTCAGCCGGGGCGGCCCGGTCAACGCCAACCTGGAGGCGGCCACCGAGGCGGGCGTCGCCGTGACCTTCGCCCCCGGCCGCAACGCCGTCGCCACGGCCGAGCACACGATGTCCATGCTGCTGGCCGCCACCCGCCGCATCCCGCAGACCCACGCCGACCTGGCCTCGGGCGTGTGGCGGGGCGACTACTACCGCTACGAGATGGTCGGGCCGGAGCTCGACGGCAGCACGGTCGGCCTGGTCGGCTACGGCGCGATCGGCCGCCGGGTCTCCCGGATGCTGGCGGGCTTCGGCGCGCGGGTGCTGGTGCACGACCCGTACGTCGACGTGCCGGGCAAGGTGGGGCTCGACGAGTTGCTCACCCGCTCCCGCTTCGTCTCCCTGCACGCCAGGGCGACGCCCGAGACCGCCGGCATGATCGGCGCCGCCGAGATCGCCCGGATGCCCGCCGGTTCGGTGCTGGTCAACTGCGCCAGGGGGGCGTTGCTGGACTACGACGCGATGTGCGACGCGCTGGACTCCGGCCACCTGTTCGGCGCCGCCGTGGACGTCTTCCCCGAGGAGCCCATCCCCGCCGGGTCGCGGCTGCTCACCACGCCCAACCTGGTGATGACCCCGCACCTGGCCGGGGCGAGCAAGGAGACGGCGATCAAGGCCGCGCGGATCGTCTCGGCCGACGTGGCCCGCTACGTGCGCGGCGAGCCGCTGGCCCACTGCGCCAACCCGGCCTTCGCCGCCTCCTGACCGAGGCTCGGCGGCTCAGCCCTTGAGGGCGCCCGCCATGAGGCCGCGCATGAAGAAGCGGCCCAGCAGCACGTAGATCAGCATCGTCGGGATCGACGCCAGGATGGCCGCGGCCATCTGCTGGCTGTAGGGGGTGGCCTGCGCGCCGGCGATGTTGTTCAGCATCACCGTGGCGGGCCAGCTCGTCGGCCCGGTGAGGAAGACGGCGAACAGGAAGTCGTTCCACAGCGAGGTGAACTGCCAGATGATCACCACCGCGATCGCGGGAGCCGACACGGGCAGCACCACCGACCAGTACGTCCGCAGCATCCCGGCCCCGTCGACCCGTGACGCCTCGATGAGCTCGTCGGGGATCGTGACGTAGTAGTTGCGGAAGATCAGCGTGCAGATCGGGATGCCGTAGACCACGTGCGCGAGCACCAGCCCGGGGATGCCGCCGTAGAAGACGCCCTGCAGCCCGGTCAGCTCGTTGAGCCCGACCAGCAGCTGCACCAGCGGGATCATCACGCCCTGGTAGGGGATGAACATGCCGAACAGGAAGAGCGTGAAGAGCAGGTCGGCGCCCGGGAAGCGCCACTTGGACAGCACGTAGCCGTTCATGGAGCCGAGCACGCACGACAGCAGCGAGCCGGGCACCGCCAGCAGCACGCTGTTCCACAGGCCGGGGGCCAGCTTCTCCCACGCCACCCGCCACGCGTCGAGGGTCCAGGTCTGCGGCAGGTTCCAGGCCTGTCCGGGGTCGGCCTCGGTGAGCGGCTTGAAGCTGGTGACCAGCAGGACGTAGATCGGGATCAGGAAGATCACCACGAAGGCGATCAGCACCGCGAGCCGCACCCCGGTGAACACCCGCCTTCGTCCCGCCACCGCTGTCATGGACGCCTCTCCTTACGCACGGACCAGACGAGGTAGGGGATCACGAAGATCGCGACACTCAGCACGATGTACGAGGCGATGGTGGCGCCCTTGGCCGGGTCGTGGGAGTCGAAGACCGCGACCCACATGAACACCGCCGGCACGTCGGTGATGATCTGCTTGCCCGACACCGCCACGATCAGGTCGAACACCTTCAGCGAGATGTGACCCAGGATGATCAGCGCCGACAGCGTCACCGGACGCAGCAGGGGCAGCACGACGTGCCGATAGACGCCCCACTCGGTGCACCCGTCGACCCGGGCGGCCTCACGCAGCTCCTCGGGGACGCCGCGGAAACCCGCCAAGAACAATGCCATGACATATCCGGACATCTGCCACACAGCCGGGAGAGCCATCGCGGCCATCCCCCAGTCCGGATCCCGGAACCACTGCCACTGCGGCAACCCGATCGCGTCGAACAGCCGGTTGAGCCCGACCGCCCGCTCGTCCATGCCGGAGTTCATCAGCCACCGCCACACGATGCCGGTCGCGACGAACGAGATGGCCATCGGGAACAGGTAGATCGCCCGGAACGTGCCCTCGCCCCTGATCCCCTTCTCCATCAGGAAGGCCAGCAGCCAGCCGAGCACCAGCGCGCCCAGCACGAACACGACAGTGAAGACGATCGCGTGGTTGACCGAGATGTGCCACCGGGGCTGGTCCCAGAGGCTGACGAAGTTGTCGAGCCCGACGAACTTCCCCTCGGTCACCTCGTCGTGCTGGTCGGTCATGGCCAGCCGGAAGTTCCAGCCCAGCATGCCGTACACGAACACGCCGATCGCCACGATCGACGGCGCCACCAGGAGTAGTCCCGGCAGCCAGGTGCGTGCCCGCCTCACAACCACTCCCTCCAAGGAGTACGGCAGGCGCCCCGGTGGACGCCTGCCGTACATGGGTTACTGGGCGTTGGCCGTGGCCGCGTCGGCCAGGGCCTTCTGCAGCGCCGCGACATCCTTGGTGCCGAGGAACAGGCCGACCGCCTCGTTGATCGAGGCCAGCCACGGCTGGTTCACCGAGACGCCGTGCTGGATCGAGCCGGCCAGCTTGTTGCCCGACCAGTCCTTCAGCGCGTCGGCCAGGTAGTCGGTGTAGAGCGACTGGTCGGCGTCCTTGCGGGCCGGGATGGAGCCCTTCTTCGGGTTGAAGGCGTCCTGGCCCTCCTTGCTGGCCGCGACCTTGAGCCAGGCGAGGGCTCCGTCACGGTTCTTCGCGCCCTTGGGCAGGGTGAAGCTGTCGGACAGCCACATGTAGGTGCCCTCGGTGCCCGGAGCGGGCGCCCAGTCGAAGTCGGTCTTCGAGGTCTTGCCCAGGCCGCCCTCCGGCGGGTTGTGGAAGTAGCCGTAGGCCCAGTCGCCCATGATGTTGAAGGCCGCCTGGCCGTCGGCCACCTGCTTGGCGGCGGGCTGCCAGTCGTCCTGCGGGTCGCCCGCGTACGACATGATCGTCTTGAAGCTCTCCAGCGCCTTGGTCACCTCGGGGCTGTTCCAGTCGGCGCCCGGCTTGAACAGCGCGTTGTAGGCGTCGGTGCCGAGCGAGCCGAGCAGGACGTTCTCCAGCAGGTGGGTGACGGTCCACTCGGAGCCGATGGAGAGCGGGATCTTGCCCTTGGCCTTGACCTTCTCCAGCGCGGCGGTGAACTCCTCGATCGTCTTGGGCGCTCCGGCCACCCCGGCCTCCTTGAGGACCGCGGGGTTGAACCACAGGACGTTGGAGCGGTGGATGTTCACCGGCACCGAGTAGATCTTGCCGTCCACGCTGATCTGGTCGATCAGCTGGCTCGGGAAGACGTCCTTGAGCTTGAGCTCGTCGTAGAGGGAGTTGAGCTCCTCCAGGTCGCCGGCCTTGATGTAGCCCTGGAGCTCGGCGCCCGCGTGCCCCTGGAAGGTGTCGGGCGGGGTGTCGGCCTGGAGCTTCGACTGCAGCAGCGCCTTGGCCTTGTCGCCGGAGCCGCCCGCGACCGCCGCGTCGAAGAACGTGAACGAGGGGTTCTGCTGCTCGAAGATCTGTTTCATCGCCTGCAAGCCGTCGGCCTCTCCCGGTCCCGTCCACCAGGAGAACACCTCCACCTGCTTCTTCGCGTCGCCGCCACCTGTGGTCGGCTCTGCCGCCTGGTCGCCGCCACAGGCGGACAGGCTCAGCACGCTGGCCATAGTGATCGCGACGGCCGCCATCCACCTTCGTCGCATCGCACACCGTCCCTTCGATACCCCGAGGAGAGTTGACAACGACGAGAGTTGACAACGTTGTCAGTAGGGCAATCAAGCCACCCCGCACTCACGGGCGTCAAGGTATGTGCGGTAACAGGTCCGCATACTCCCCCGAAACGCTTAAAGGCACCTCCTCTGCCCGTCGTCACGGTCACGCCGAAGTCACGACCCGCGCTCCGCAGGCCGGCCGCGCCGAGACCGCGGCGACCACCTGGTCGCGCCGCGCACCCGCCGCACCAGCCCCGAGGCCGCCCGGGTCACCTCGGTCACCAGCCTGCGGCGACCACAGCATCCGCAGATGTATGTAGAGCGATGTGCATTCGCCCGGGAGGGCGGGCCCGAACCCTGCGCGGTCCGAGCCCGCTGTCACACGCCCTGAGCCCGGCCTCCACCCCTCCGAGGAGACCCGGCGCTCGCGGGAGCGCGTGACGTCACCGGCGGACCGGCCACGACGCGTCGTGCGCAGAAAGCCCCAGGCAGGAGGAGCACGTACGCGTCGCGCCGCGGCCGGCCACAGGCATGAACGCTAGACGCGGAGGGCACGGCCGCACATGCGCCGAGATGGCCATTCGAGGATGTACTCGCGCGCCCCCGATGTGTAGGGACGCTCAGCGGCTCTCGACCACCCCCGCCGGCGCCCAGACCGCATGGGTAACGCGATGCGCGGTGTCCAGACCGCATGGGTAAGAGGAACTGTCGGCCCCTCTGGGCACACTCACCCTATGGCCGACGAACCCCTCGAGCTCGGCGAGATCTCCCTGTCCGAGTGGCACATCCACATGGACCAGATGGCCGAGGTGGGTTTCCTGACCATCGCCAGGCGGCTGCCCTCGCTGGTCCGCCAGGCGATGGGCATGGCCTGGCAGGCCAGCCGGCGCGACACCGCGGCGACGGTCGTGCTCAGCCTGCTGGGCGGCGTGTTCACCGCGTTCGGGCTGCTGGCCACCACCGGCGTGCTGACCGCGCTCTTCCAGGAGGGGCCGACGCCCGAGCGGGTGCGGGCGGCGCTGCCCAGCCTGATCATGGTGGGTGTGGCGGCGGCGCTGCGCACCACCGTGCAGGCGGGCGCCGGCTGGGCGCAGCAGCGCCTCGACCACGGCCGCGATTCCGTGAGCAAGTGCGGCTGATGATGAGCACTGTCCGAGCAAATCCGCGTGATCATGAGCTTTTGATAACGCTCCGTGATGTCGGACTTACGAGACTTTGTGATCCGTGGCGTGGGACGTGCCGTAGATCCGTACGCTTCGGATATGTTGTTCGGCGGTCATCCGCGGGGCCAAGCCCGTGGGGCGCAGCAGCGGCATGAACCAGTCCAACCACCGAACGGCTTCCGGATTCGCTGCCATCAAGCCGCCTCGTCCGTGGAATCGGGAGTGGGCACCAGCCGCACGCGGCCGGACTGGGCCTTCTCGTCGGGGAAGACCCACTTCCGGAGCGCCCAGAAGCGGAAGACCATGGCGATCAGCGTGCCGATGATCTGCGCACTCATGAAGTCGGCGATCTCCTGGGTCACCAGGCTCACGTCCGGGGTCTCCAGGCGGAATGCGTACCGGGAGATCCATAGCGGCGCGGAGCTGAGCACCAGACCGACGCCACTGACCAGGAAGAACAGCGCCGCCTCGTGACGGCGCTCGCGGCCGCCCCTGGTCCGGAAGGACCATTCGCGATTCAACACGTAGGACACGATCGTCGCCACGAGCACCGCGATGACCTTCGCGGTCACCGGCTTCGGTTCCAAAATGGTCAGCTTCAGCCCATAGAACACCGTGTTGTCCACTAAGAACGCTGTTCCACCCACCACCGCGAACTTCAGCAGTTCACGATGCTTCAGCGCAAGTGCGTGCAGGGGTTTCGGTAATCTCGCGAGTACGGCGTTTGCTATTCGGAGCACCCCCGATCTTCTCACCAGCCGAACACCCTGGTAACAAGATCACGGACACGGCTGCTCCGGCTGCAGATGGGGCGTCGTCCCGATCACGTGGCGCTTGGGTTCATACAGCAGGACAACCACGTCATGAGCATGGCCGGGATCCGTCTGATTACTCATGGCCAGACGGTGCGGCTGCCGGAGGACCGTGACGCTACGTGTCCAGCGACTGCTCTCAGATCCGAGCCGCTGCTCATCCAGAGCCGGACACTCAGTGCGCATCAAGCACGGATTCCAGCAACATGTGCTCACGCGAGTGCGGATCCTACAGTCCCGGCGGTCACGACAAGGCGGCCTGGAGGACGGCGCGGGCGATGGGAATGGCGGCCGAGTCACCGGGAGGCGCGTGTTCGAGGACGACCCCCACCGCCACCTCGGGGGCATCGGCGGGGGCGAAGGCGGTGAAGACGGCGTGGTCCCGCGGGCCGGCGCCGGTCGCCGGCCGGATGCCGGAGAAGGCCGCCGGCGTGCCGCCCGCCGCCACCTCGACCCCGGCGATGGCGGCCGCCGTGCCGGTGCCGCCCGGCCGGGTGACGGCGGTCATCATCGACGCCAGTTGCCGGGCCAGCGGGGCGGCCAGGGTGGTGCGGTAGGGCGTGGCGTCGCCCCGGTTGATGATCGAGCCGTCGGGCAGGCGCACGTCCTGCACCAGGTACGGGCGCATCATGACGCCGTCGTTGGCCACGGCGGCCGACAGCATGGCGATCACCAGCGGGGTGGCGCGTTCGAGGTGCCGGCCGGCGGCCGTCAGCGCGGTCCCGGCCCGGTCCAGCTCGCGGGGAAGGGTGCTGGGAACGACCCGCAGCGGGATCGCGAGGTCGCCGGCGCCGAACCCGAACGCCTCCGCCTGGTCGCGCAGGCTGTCCTGGCCGAGCCGCAGGCCGAGGTCGGCGAAGGCGGTGTCGCAGGATCTCCGGAAGGCGCGGGCCAGCGAGGGCGTGCCGTCGCCGCACGGCCGGCCGCCCGGGTTGGACAGGTGGTCCGGGCGGCCGGGAAGCGGCAGCCGGGCGGGGCCGGAGAGCCGCGACTCGGGCGTGTATTCGCCGGAGGCGAGCGCGGTGGCCGCGGTGACCACGGTGAACGCCGAGCCCGGCGGGTAGCTCCGTTCCAGCGCTCGGTTGAGCAGCGGCCGGCCCGGGTCCAGGCTCAGGTCGTGGTCGACCCTGGCCAGCCTGTCCGGGTTGAGGGTGGAGTAGGCGTTGGGGTCGTACGAGGGATAGCTGGCCAGGGCCAGGATCGCGCCGGTCGCCGGGTCGATCGCCACCGCGGCGCCCGGCAGGCCCGCCGATCTGAGGCTCTGGTAGGCGGCCCACTGGACGCGTTGCCTGATCGTGAGCCTGACGTCGGCTCCGTCCACCTCGCCGTCCCTGACCAGCCTGCGCATCCGCATCCCCGGGTCGTCTCCGGACAGCACCCCGTTCTCCGCCTGCTCGATGCCGGCGGCCTGGTGCAGGGAGACGTAGCCGGTCACGGGCGCGTACATCTCGCCGTCGGTGTAGACCCGCCGGTACTCGTACGGCCCGCGCCTGCTCTCTCGGCTCCTGACGATGGTCCGGCCCTCGTAGGTGAGGATGTCGCCGCGTGGATGGCCGAACCTGGCGAGGAGGGCGCGCTCGTTGCGCGGATCGGCGTAGAGGCCGCGCGCGCCAACCGTCTGCACGTAGGTGATGTTCGCCAGCAGCGAGAAGAACATCGCGCCGCAGACCAGTGCGACCCGCCTCAGCGGGATGTTCATCCTCTTCGCCCTGGGCCCGGCCATGGATCATGGTCTAACAGGCGGCCCGCCAAGCCAGGGCTACAGGAAGCTCCGGTAGTAGGAGATCTTGTTGTGGATGTAGCGCTGACGTTCGGCGAGGTTGGCGATCTGCCCCTCGACCCGGCGGTCGTGCTCCTCCAGCAGCTTGATCCGGTCCTGGATCGTGTGGTCGCCCGCGCGGACCAACTCGGCGAAGCGGAGCATCTCGGCGATCGGCATGCCGGTGTCGCGCAGGCACCGGACCATGCCCAGCCAGCCCACGTCCTCCTCGCTGAAGCGGCGCTGCCCGGCGGAGTTGCGGCCGACGGGCTCCAGCAGGCCGATCTTCTCGTAGTAGCGCAGGGTGTCGAGGGTGAAGCCGGTCTCCTCGACCACTTCCGCGGGTGTGTAGACGCTCACGACCCAGAGCATCGCACCTGGAGTGCCCTCCAGGTCAATGCGATGTCCGCTTATCCCGAAAAATGCCCTGGTGTCGGTATTCTTTGATCACTTGACATGGAGTGCACTCCAGCTTCCACAGTCGTGCCCATGAACATCGCACTCGGCACGATTCCGTTCGGCACGACCGTCGGCGAGGACGATTCCTTCGCCATCCTGGACCGCTTCTTCGAGGCGGGTGGCACCATGCTCGACACCGCCAACAACTACCCGTTCTGGGTCGAAGGCCGCTCCGGCGACGAGAGCGAGCTGACCGTCGGCGCCTGGCTGGCCGCCCGCGGCAACCGCGACGAGGTGTTCCTGAGCACGAAGGTCGGCGCCCGCCCGACGATTCCCGGCGACACCACGCTGGACTCGGCGGAGGGCCTGTCCGCCCCGGTCGTCGCGCGGGCCGTCGAGGGCAGCCTGCGCAGGTTGCGGACGGACTACATCGATGTGTATTGGTCGCACATCGAGGACCGCTCCGTCCCGCTCGACGAGACCCTGGGCGCCTTCGACGAGCTGGCCCGGCAGGGCCGGATCCGCAGCGCCGGCGCGAGCAACGTGTCCGCCTGGCGGCTCGAACGGGCCAGGAGCCTGTCGGTCTCGCGCGGCTGGCTGCCCTACACGTACGTGCAGCTGCGCCACACCTACCTGCGCCCCCGCCCGCTGACCAGGCCGGTGGAGTCGGGCCACGTGCTCGCCACGGACGACATGCTGGACTACGTCAACGCCGAGCCCGATCTGACGCTGTGGGCGTACAACACGCTGATGGCGGGCTCCTACACGCGCCCCGACCGTCCGATCCCGGAGATCTACGACCATCCGGGCACGGCCCGGCGGCTCGCCGTCCTGCACGAGGTGTCGTCGGAGCTGGGCGCCACGCCCAACCAGGTGGTGCTGGCCTGGCTCATCGCCGACGGGTACGTCCCGATCGTCGGCGTCTCCACGATGGCCCAGCTCGACGAGGCCATCGGCGCGGCGGACGTCAAGCTGGACGACGAGCTCCGCACGCGGCTCGGTGCCCCGTGCTGAGCCACTGGCGAAACCGCCGCCGGTCCCGCGACGAGCCGACGCGCGAGGGCCGCGGCGGCGAGATTCCCGGCGAACGGCGGCGCCGGGGACGGGCTCTCTTCGAGGAGGGACGGCGCCCGCCGGCCCACGGCAGGCTGATGCTGTCGGGCGGCGGCCTGTGGCTGGTCGAGCACATCCCGGAGGACGGCCGCCCGGGCGGTTACGGGAGGTGTTCGGCGAGGTAGCGGCGGACCAGCAGCTTGCACTCGGCGATCATGAGCGGGTCGCCGTCGGGACGCGTCCGGAACGCCACCTTCAGCACCGCGTCGGTGGCCTCCACCGCCACCAGCAGCGCCCGGTCGAGGCCGTCGCCCGGCGGCGCGTCGAGCAGGTCGAGGGTGAGCGCCCGCAGGCGCTCGGCCACGACGACGTTGTTGTCCTGGGCCCGGTCGAGCATCCGGCGGGTGCCCTCAAGGGGCGGCCCCCCGGGCGTGGCGAGCACCTCGCCGAAATCCACCACCGCGAACCCCGGTGTGGTGCGCTTCATCACGACGAACTCGTCGATCGCCAGGTCCACCAGGTCGGTCCAGTGCTCCAGGTGGGCCTCGGCGATCCGCGCGCTCACCCGGCTCAGGAAGGCGTCGAGGTTGCGGATGGCCAGCGCCCTCACCAGGCCCTGCTTGTCGGGGAAGAACTGGTAGAACGTGCCGATCGGCACCTCGGCCCGGCGCGCGACCTCCTTGGTGGTCAACGCCTCGTAGCCGATCTCGTCCAGCAGGCGCGCGCACTCGTCGAGCATCCGCTCCACACGCTCCACGCTGCGGCGTTGGGCTGGACGGCGGCGCAGGGCACTGGTCATGTCCCCATCCTCGCCTATTTCCGGCAGCCACACGCTTCCGACGTGGCGAGCCGATTAACATGAGCGACACTCGCATAACTTGAGGAGCCGCGAATGTTTCTCTGGGGTACGGCCACGGCCGCCTATCAGATCGAGGGGGCCGTCTCCGAAGACGGCAGGGGTGTCTCCATTTGGGACACGTTCGCGCACGAGCCGGGCCGCGTCCGCGACGGGCACACCGGCGACGTGGCCTGCGATCACTACCACCGCTGGCGCGAGGACCTCGAACTCATGACGGAGCTCGGGGTGAACGCCTACCGCTTCTCGATCGCCTGGCCCCGGATCCAGCCGGACGGCACCGGCGCGGCCAACTCGGCGGGCCTCGACTTCTACGAGCGGCTGGTGGACGAACTGCTCGCGGCGGACATCACGCCGGTGCCGACGCTGTTCCACTGGGACCTGCCCCAGGCGCTGGAGGACCGCGGCGGGTGGCTCAACCGCGACACCTCCGGCTGTTTCGCCGAGTACGCCGGAGTTGTCGCGGAGCGTCTGGCCGACCGCGTCCCGATGTGGATCACACTGAACGAGCCGTTCGTGCACATGGCCTTCGGCTACGCCATGGGCGTCCACGCCCCGGGCCGGGCCCTGCTGCTCGACGCCCTGCCGGTCGCCCACCACCAGCTGCTCGGCCACGGCCTGGCCGTGCAGGCGCTGCGCGCGGCAGGGGCCGGTCAGGTGCTGATCACCAACAACTGCACCCCCGTCTGGCCGGCGTCCGGCTCCAAGGAGGACCTGGCCGCCGCGGACGCCTACGACACCCTGCACAACCGCCTGTTCAACGACCCGATCCTGCTGGGCGCCTACCCCGATCTGTCGGCGTACGGGGCCGAGGTGGAGGTCCGCGACGGCGACCTGGCCACGATCTCCGCCCCGCTGGACGGCCTGGGCGTCAACTACTACAACCCCACCAGGATCGCTGCCCCCACGGCCGACGGCCTCCCCTTCACGGACGCCGGCGTCACCGGCTACCCCACCACGGCCTTCGGCTGGCCGGTGGTCCCCGACGGCCTCCGCGAGCTCCTGACGGGTCTCGCCCACAGGTACGGAGCCGCCCTCCCGCCGGTCTACGTCACCGAGAACGGCTGCTCCCAGCCCGACGAGCTCACCCCGGCCGGGGTCGACGACCAGGAGCGCATCGCCTACCTCGACGGGCACATCGACGCGGTCCGGCGCGCCCGGCAGGAGGGCGTCGACGTGCGCGGCTACTTCGTCTGGTCGCTGCTGGACAACTTCGAGTGGGCCGAGGGCTACCACCAGCGGTTCGGCCTCGTCCACGTCGACTTCGACACCCAGCGCCGCACCCCCAAGGCGTCGTACCACTGGCTGAAACGCCGCCTCGCGGAGCGCGACGACACGTTCCGCAGGTGACGCACGGCAGCCCGCACCACTCCCCGCCCGCGCCGGGGACGAGGGGCGGTGGGTGCGCCGCCCCGACGGGCGCCACCTCGCCGGACCGGCCCGGAACGCGGGTCAGAACACCGACACGTGCACGTGGTCGTAGTGGTTGGCGGTGACCCCGCCACGGTCGGACATGGGGTCCCAGCCGCCGCCGGACCGGATGTCGTAGTAGCGCTGCTTCCAGATGATGTACATCACCCCGAGCCGCGACCCGTTCCTGATCAGGTATTCGGCCAGCGCGTCGCCCCGGTCGGCGTCGGCGCCGGTGGCCGCCCGGCCGCCGCTCGACATCATGAAGTCGCAGGCCCGCCCCTTGCCGTGCTCGCCGGGGTCGCCGGAGCGCAGGCAGCCCACGCCGTATTGCATCGGGAAGTTCTGCATGACCTCGGCCCGGACCATGACCATGCGCTGGGTGAGCCCGCTGGAGCCGCCGGGCTGCTGGAAGCCGTACTTGGCGAGCAGCCGCTCCATCTCGCGGCGCTTGCCCTGCATGACCTTGATCTCCTTCTTAAGTTTGTTGATCTTGTCGTTGGCGGCGAGCTTGGCCTTCTTGGAGTCCGCGATCAGCTTCTCGATGCGCTGGACCTGGCTGGTGCGCTCGTTGGCCATGTAGGCCATGTTGGCCGCCTGGCCGAGCGCCTTGTGCGGCTCGATGGCGGTGCCGAACAACTGGGTGCCGTCGAACGGGCCCACGATGTAGGCGTTGCGGGCGATGGCGGCCACGTCGGCCCTGGCCTTGTCGAGCCGCGCCTGCAGCGCGCCCGAGGTCTGGGTGGCCCGGCCGGCCTGGATCCTGATCTCTTCGAGGCTCTGGATCTGGCCCCGGTAGAGCTCGTTGAGCTGCGACGCCTGCTTGGTCAGTTTGCGCAGCTCAGCGGGGCTCGGTTCGGCCGAGGCCGACCGCGGTGGCGGGAGTGCGAGCAGCCCGGCGAGGACGACGGCGAGTGCGGCGAAGCGACCAAGTTTCAATGCCCGTCCTCCCCTCATAGACGGACCGAAACTATAGAAGATGATCTTGATTTCTGTCATCCGAACAGTGGAACTCATGCACCTTAGGTGGAGTATGCCTATTTTGTCGGAAATAAGAGCTCAATAAAGTTTGGGTCTTGCCGAGATCGCCAGGCCGGTTTGAGATGGCGACGAACTCTCTGCGAAGGGGCAGACCGTGTCTCGTTTATCGTCCTCAGTCATGGCCGTCGTTCTCGGCCTCGGCACCTGCCTGGTCGCCGTGCAAGCCCACGCCGAGGTGGACCCGCTTCCACCCGGCGACCGAATCGAGCTCTACCAGCTGGACAGCCCTCCCGGCACCGGGCAGATCCTCCGGGAGAAGGGCTTCGACGTCGTCCAGCAGGAGAACAAGGGCGGCCAGGAGCACGTCGAGCTGACCGCGGTCCAGGCCGACCTCGACGGCCTGCGCAAACTCGGTTACAAGCCCGAACCCGTGCGCAACCCGCAGGGCCAGACCCAGCTGGAGGCCGCGAAGGCTCAGGCCACGGGCGGCTACACGGTCTGGAAGTCCTACTCCGAACCCGGCGGCATCGCCGACCAGCTCAAGGCCATCGCCAACGCCAACAAGGACATCGTCAAGATCCAGTCCATCGGCAAGACGCTGAGGGGCCAGGACATCCTCGCCGTCAAGGTCAGCACGCTGGCCAGGGCGCTCCCCGACGGGCTCAAGCCCGCGACGCTGTACTCGGCGACGCAGCACGCCCGCGAGTGGATCGCCACCGAGGTGGACATGCGGCTGCTGAGGTACGTGGTGGCCAACAAGTCGTCGCTGCGCGACCTGCTCAACAAGACGGAGCTGTGGTTCGTGCCGGTGGCCAACCCCGACGGCTACGACTTCACCTTCACCGAGGGCAACCGCCTGTGGCGCAAGAACCTGCGCGACGTGAACGGCGACGGCCAGATCACCAACGGTGACGGCGTCGACCCCAACCGCAACTTCCCCACGAACTTCCACTACGACGAGGAGGGCTCCTCCTCGATCCCGAGCAGCGAGACCTACCGGGGCACCGGGCCGGCCAGCGAGCCGGAGACCAGGGCCATGGACGGGCTGCTGAAGCGCGTCGGGTTCGAGATGCAGCTCAACTACCACTCCTTCGGCCCGCTGCTGCTCTACCCGATCGGCTTCCAGATCGCCACCGAGACGGCCGACAACCCGATCTACGAGGCGCTGACCGGCAACGACGCCAACCCGGCCGTCCCCGGCTTCGACCCCGACCTCGGCGCCGAGCTCTACACGACCAACGGCGACACCAACGACCAGGCGCACCGGCAGTACGGCACGCTGTCCTGGACACCGGAGCTCAACGAGGGCTGCGACGGCTGCGGGTTCGTCTTCCCCGACGACGAGGCGCTGGTGCAGGCGGAGTTCGAGAAGAACCTCCCGTTCGCCCTCGACGTCGCGAAGTCCGCGGTCAACCCGGTCGAGCCGGTGAGCCACCTGGGCAACAAGACGCCCGACTTCGTGATCGACCCCTTCGAGGTCAGCCACGGCCGCGACCAGGTGGTCCAGGTCAACACCAAGCGCAAGCTGGGCTCCGTCGCGCTCAACTACCAGGTCAACGGCGGCCGTGCCAAGGCGGCCTCGACCAGCGAGTGGAAGGGCGGCGAGCGCTACGGCAAGGGCTACGACCGCTACTACCACTGGATGCGCGGCAAGATCACCGGCACCAAGCCGGGTGACAGCGTCAAGGTCTGGTTCACCGCGGGCGGCAAGAAGAGCGCCGACTTCACCTACAAGGTGGCCGACGACATCGGCGGCAAGGTGCTGGTGCTCGCCGCCGAGGACGTCACCGGCATCAGCCCGGCGCAGGGCGTGACCGAGGCCAAGTACGCCGACGACTACGCCAAGGCGCTCGACGAGGCCGGCTACAGCTCCGACGTCTACGACATGGACAAGATGGGCCGCAAGGCGCCGCACCCGCTCGGCGTGCTCAGCCACTACAAGGCCGTCGTCTGGGAGACCGGCGACGACATCATCCCGCGCAGCGTGGGCCAGGTGCCCGGCACCACCTCCAAGGCCGGCGTCGACACCGAACTGGCCGTGCGCGACTACCTGAACGAGGGCGGCAAGCTGCTGCACGCGGGCAAGTTCCCCTCGTACGCGGCCAACAACAACGGCGCCTACTACTACCAGCCCGACCAGCCGGCGCAGCCGGAGTGCACGACGCCGAACGACCCGCCGTGCATCCCGGTGTTCAACGACTTCCAGCAGTACTACCTGGGCGCCTACGTCTTCTTCGACGACGCGGGCACCGACCACGACACGGGCCAGCCGTTCGCGCTGAAGGGCGTGGGCGGCAGCTTCGACGGATTCGCCGGCACGCTGGAGCCGAGCCACACGAACTCGTTCGTGGCGACCTCGGCGATCCTGCCCGCCGACCAGTTCCCGCTGTTCGCCAGCTCCGCCCCGGTCAAGTGGGTACGGCCGGGCGGCCCGTTCGACCCGCACACCGGATCCTGGGACGTCTACAGCGGCATCGCCGACGTCTCGTGGAAGCGGCTGACCAAGACGATCGACCTCACCGGCAAGACCTCGGGCGACCTGTCGTTCTGGACGTCGTACGACACCGAGGCCGACTGGGACTTCCTGACCGTGGAGGCCCGCACCGCCGGCGGCGACGACTGGACCACGCTGCCCGACGCCAACGGCCACACCACGCAGTCCACGGGCAGCAGCTGCGCGCCGCCGAGCGGCGGCTCGGGCTGGCGCACGATCCACCCGTTCACCCAGCGCTACCAGGGCGCCGACTGCTCGCCCACGGGCACCTCTGGCTCGTGGAACGCGGCCAGCGGCAACTCCGCGGGCTGGCAGCAGTGGAAGATCGACCTGACCCCGTACGCGGGCAAGCAGGTCGAGCTGTCCATCTCGTACATCAGCGACTGGGCCACCCAGGGCGCGGGCGTCTTCCTCGACGACTTCGCGGTCACCCTGGACGGCGTGGCGGCCGAGTCGACGTCGTTCGAGTCCGACCTCGGCGGCTGGGCCGTCGGCAACCCGCCGGAGGGCACCTCGCCCTCGATCAACAACTGGTTCCGCACGGACCAGGTGTTCGAGGAGGGTGGCGGCGTCACCACCAAGGACACCGTCTACCTCGGCTTCGGCGCCGAGAGCCTGACCACGCAGGCCATGCGCACCGACCTCGTCAAGCGGTCGATGCAGCACCTGCTCGGAGATCACCGCTGATCTGACGCGACCCTGAGGGAAACCCGGGAGGGAGGGGCACGGCGCGCCTGCCGTGCCCCTCTTGCGTGCGCGGACAGAACATGGTTCGGTCACCTTGAGGCTGTGCACAAACAAGCAAGCATTCGGTCGCAGGAGGCTCACGACATGCGCCAGCACGACACGCTGTTCATCGGAGGCGAATGGGTGACTCCGGCGGGCACCGGCACCATCGACGTCATCTCCCCGCACACCGAGGAGGTCGTCGGCCGGGTGCCCGACGGCACGGCGGAGGACATGGAGCGCGCGGTCGCCGCGGCCCGCGAGGCCTTCGACCACGGCCCCTGGCCCCGCATGACGTTCGCCGAAAGGGCCGCGGTGATCGGCCGGCTGGCCGCGATCTACGAGTCCAGGCAGTCCGAGATGGCCGCGCTGATCACCGAGGAGATGGGCTCGCCGATCACGTTCTCCAACCTCGCGCAGGCGCCGCAGCCGCTCAGCATGCTGCAGTTCTACGCCGGGTACGGCGCGACCTTCGAGCAGGAGGAGCAGCGGCCCGGCCTGTTCGGACCGGTGACCGTGCGGCGCGAGCCGGTGGGCGTGGTGGCGGCCGTGGTGCCGTGGAACGTCCCGCAGTTCGTCTCGATGACCAAGATCGCGCCTGCCCTGCTCGCCGGGTGCACGATCGTGCTCAAGCCCGCCCCCGAGACCCCGCTCGACTCCTACCTGCTGGCCGAGATGGTGCTGGAGGCCGGGATCCCGGCCGGCGTGCTCAACATCGTGCCCGCCGGCCGCGAAGCCGGCGAGCACCTGGTGTCCCACGCGGGCGTGGACAAGGTGGCCTTCACCGGCTCGACCGCCGCCGGCCGCCGCATCGCCGCGATCTGCGGCGAGCAGCTCAAGCGGGTCAGCCTGGAGCTCGGCGGCAAGTCGGCGGCCATCGTCCTCGACGACGCCGACCTCCCCTCCAGCATGGGCATGCTGGCGATCGCCTCGCTGATGAACAACGGCCAGGCCTGCGTCGCGCAGACCCGCATCCTGGCCTCGCGCAACCGCTACGACGAGGTCGTCGAGGCGGTCGCGAACATGGTGACCTCGCAGCCCGTCGGCGATCCCGGCGACCCGGCCACCGGCATCGGCCCGCTGGTCGCCAAGCGGCAGCAGGAGCGCGTCGAGGGCTACATCAGGGCCGGCATGGACGAGGGCGCCAAGGTCGTCGTCGGCGGCCTCGACCGGCCCTACGACCGCGGCTGGTACGTCGCCCCGACCGTCTTCGCCGGGGTGAGCAACGACATGCGGATCGCCCGGGAGGAGATCTTCGGCCCGGTGCTGGCCGTGATCCCCTACGAGGACGAGGCCGACGCCGTCCGCATCGCCAACGACAGCGACTACGGCCTGGCGGGCACCGTCTGGACGGCCGACACCGACCACGGCATGGACGTGGCCAGGCAGGTGCGCACCGGCACGTACGGGGTCAACTGCTACATGCTGGAGGCCAACACGCCCTTCGGCGGCTACAAGGCCAGCGGCATCGGGCGCGAGCTCGGCCCCGAGGGGCTCAACGGCTACCTGGAGTACAAGACCATCGCCCGCCTGGGCTGACAAGGACGTCGCAGGGCTCCGGCACTCGGTGTGCCGGAGCCCTGCTTCGCGCGAGACGGCACCCAGCGCGCCCCCGCAACGCTAGGTGCGTACCGCTACCGGCAGCGGTCCGCCGGACGCGGACCACTGTGAGCAACCGCCCGGCTACTTGAAGTATGTCCTAGTCCGCCGCCTGTAGCGGTTTCCTTCCCCATGGACTTTCTCCCGGCGGATTCTTTCCATCCGCCCTAGGTAGACGTGTATTACTCAGGAAAGGTTCGAGTCGATCCACTTTCCGATGCGACGGATGAGTTCGGGGGTCGCCGCCGCCTCCGCGTGGCCGTACCCGGTCTCGATCCAGAGTTCCTTGGGTTCGCGTGCCCCCGCGTAGAGCTGGTGCGCGTGCTCCAGCGGGAAGAACGTGTCGGCGTCGCCGTGGACGATCAGCAACGGCGTGGGTGAGACCAGCCCGGCGGCCTCGTGGGGCGGCATCGGGATCGGGTCCCAGGCGCCCCTCGCGATCCTGGTGCGCTTGGCCACCTTGGCCGCCCATCGCCCGACCGGCTGCTCGATGGCCCAGTGGACCTGCCGCATCGGCCTGGTGCCGCGGTAGTGCCACCGGGCGGGACCACTGACCGCCACGACCGCGTCGACGCCGCCCCGCAGCGCCGCGTGGCGCACGGCCACCGCGGCGCCCATCGAGAAACCGACCACCGCGATCCTGGAGTAGCCGATCACCCGCGCGTGACGGACGGCCGCGTCGACGTCGAGGATCTCCAGATCGCCGACCGTGGTCTCGCCACCGGAGCGGCCGTGGCCGCGGAAGTCGAACGCGATCACGCCACCGTGGCCGCTGAGCACGTGGACGATGCCCCGCGCGGCGCGCTCGCGCCACGAGCCCGTGAACCCGTGGGCCACCACGATGCCGAGGCCGGCGCGGGTCGACGGGGTGTGCGCGGCGTCGATCCGGACGCCGTCGTCGGTCCTGAGCATGACCGGGAAGTTGGGCGCGAACGGCATGACCTCAAGCGTATGGTCACCGCGGACCCGGGTCGCGGAACGACGGGCGCAGGACGCTCAGGTCGGCCACGCTCACCACCATCCGCACGTGCGAGCCGTCGGCCGCGTCCAGCGCCCGGGGCAGGTCGGAGATCATCACGCGGGCGTGGCTGGCCAGGATGCGCCGCCGTAGATCGCAGGTGTCGAGCTCGGCGGGAAGCGGCCAGGCGACCCCGCCGGCGGCGATCACCGCGTCGGTCGCCATGAGCAGGAAGGGGCCGACGGGCAGGCAGATGAGCACCGAGTCGCCCAGGCGCACTCCCCTGCGGCGCAGCTGGACGGTCGCCGCCGCCGACCACTCGTCCAACTGCCCCTCGGTGAGCCGGAGACCCGTGCCCGAGTCCACCATGACGATGCGCTCATCCATGCCGACCACGGTAAGGAGGGGCATCTCGGGGGTACATGGGGCGGAATATGCAGTTCGCTATGCAGAAGCCTCAGGGTGCTCGGCGGCCCACACCGCGATCTGGGCGCGTGAGGTGTAGCCGAGCTTCTCCATGATGTTGGCGATGTGCCTGGCCACGGTCGCCGGGCTGATCACGAGCTCCTCGGCGATGGCCCTGTTGGACAGCCCACGGGTGAGCAGCGCGGCGATCTCCCGCTCGCGCGCGGTCAGCACCGACCGGGGGGCGGGCTCGGCGGCCATCGGGCCGGCTGCCCGACCGGCTCGGCGGGACACCCGATCGGGCACCCGGCCGGGGCCGGGGATCGCCGGCCGCTCGCCCGCGAGGACGTGGTGGGCGGCGTCGGCGGGGCTCATGGTCCTGCCCCGCGACCAGAGCGAGGAGGTGCGGCCGTCGCCGAGCTTGGCCCGGGCGCGCGCGAGCAGCTCCTCGATGCGGGCCGTGGTGGAGTGCTGGCGGATCGACTCGCGCAGCGTGGCGGCCGCGGCCGCGGCCAGGACCGCCGCCTCCAGGTCGCCCTCGGCCTCGGCCAGCACCGACAGCCCCACGAGGCAGCGGGCCATGCCTTGGCGCTGCCCGGTGCGCCTGCTCAGTGACAGGCTCGCGGCCAGCCGCTCCCTGGCCGTGCCGAACTCGTGCAGCAGGGCCGCCACCCGGCCGGCGCGCGCCAGGCAGCGGGCCAGGTCGACGCCGCTGCCGAGCTCCTCCAGCCAGGGGACGGCCTGCTCGTAGTGGGTCATGGCCGTCACCAGGTCGCCGCGGGCCTCGGCCACCGCGCCGAGCTGCGTCGCCACCCGGGCCAGCATCCACCGGTGGCCGTGCTCGCGCGCCCGCGCCAGCGCCTCCTCTCCGTGCCGCTGGGCCTCGCGCAACCGGCCGCGCACCAGCGCGACGGCGGACAGCCCGGCCAGCCCCGCCGCCTGGTTCCAGTGGTCGCCGGAGGCCGTGGCCACGGCCAGGCACCGCTCGGCGTGGTGCAGCGCCTCGTCGGCCCGCCCCATGCGCAGCAGCACCATGACCGACAGGCTGTGCGCGACGCACGTCCGGAACAGGTCGTCGCCGAGCGCGGGCAGGCTCTCGGCGGCCAGCTCCAGGGATCGGGCCAGCTCGTCGCGGGCCTCCAGGCCGTAGGCGAGGTAGGCCTTGGCCTGGGCGAGCTGGTGGGCGGGCACCTCGCTCAGGTCGAGAGCGAGCAGCCGCTCCACCCAGCCGACGATCTCCGTCAGGCCGCTCACCGGGAGCAGTCCCGTGCTGCGGAAGCACAGCTGCAACCCCAGCGGCACGTTGCCCGACTCGATCGCCCAGTCGAGCGCCGCCCGCTGGTCGTCGAGCAGGGTGCGGCTCGCGGTCAGGGCAGCCAGCCGCCGTGCCCACGGGACCCGCGGCTCGGTCAGCTCGACCGTGAAGTGGCGCTGCATCAGCTCGCAGAGCACGTCGAGGTGGCGGTCGCGGACGGCCTCGCGCTCACCGGCCTCCGCCAGCCGCTCGGCGGCGAAGCGCTTGATGGTCTCCAGCAGGCGGTAGCGCCTGCGGGATTCGTCACACAGCACCAGGGACTTGTCGACCAGGCCGCCCAGCAGGTCGACGATCTCCGCCTCGGGGATGGGCCGCCCGGCGCACACCTGCTCGGCCAGGTCGAGGTCGAAGGCCCCGGCGAAGACCGAGAGCCTGCGCAGCAGCACCTGCTCCTTGACCGACAGCAGGTCGTGGCTCCACTCGACGGCGGCCAGCAGGGTGCGCTGCCGGGCGGGGGCGGTGCGCTCGCCGGTGGTGAGCAGGGAGAAGCGGTCGTCGATCCGGTCGGCGATCTGCCCGGGGTTGAGCAGGCTGGTGCGGGCGGCGGCGAGCTCCAGCGCGAGCGGCAGCCCGTCGAGGGCCCGGCACAGGCGCACCACGTCGGCCAGGCTCTCGGGGCCCAGCCGGGTGCCGGCGGCGGTCGCCCGGTCGCGGAAGAGCTGCGCCGCCTCGGCGTCGGGCGTGTCGAGATCGGGCAGGTCGAGCGGCGGCACCCGCCAGACCAGCTCGCTGGCGATGCGCAGCGGCTCCCTGCTGGTGGCCAGGACGCTCAGCCACCGGCAGGAGGCGACGAGCTCGGCGCTCACCTCGGCGCACCTGTCGACCACGTGCTCGCAGTTGTCGAGCAGCAGCAGGCAGCGCGTGTCACGCAGCCGGGCGGCCACGGTGTCGAGCAGGGGCCGGGTGTGCTCCTCGGGGACGCCGAGGACCCTGGCGATCTCACGCACCACCAGCTCGGGGCGGTTGATCCTGGCCAGCTCGACCAGCCACACGCCGCCGGAGTAGGAAGGCACCAGCCGGGCGGCGACGCGCAGGGCCAGCCGGGTCTTGCCGATGCCGCCGACTCCGCAGAGCGTGACCACACGGGTGTCACCGAACATGCCGCACAGGTCGTCGAGATCACGCTCGCGTCCGACGAACCGGTTGGGCTCGGCTGGGAGGTTGTGCCGGGGGGAGTCTGGCATGTGGTCACCCTGCGTCGCGGAAGGATCACACTCTTCCACAGTGTCGCACTTTTCACAGGGCCAGGGAGCTGACGACCGCCCTTTCGTCGACGACGCGCAGCGTGGGATCGCCGAGCAGGCGTCTGGCCAGCTCGTACGGGGCGACGACGAGCGTGGCGGCGTGCTCGTGGGCCAGCACCCGGCAGCCGATCAGGCTCGGCTCGTGGGCGATCACGACCTGCGCGCCCGCCATCATGGCCAGATCGAGCACCCGCAGGCCCTTGAAGGCGTCGCTCACCGCCGCGAGCACGACGTCGTCGGGGCCGACCAGCAGCCGCGTGGCCAGCTTGCGCAGGTCTCCGGCCAGCTCGTCGTGGTGGAGGATCCGCTCGCCGTCGACGCTCAGGGCGGGGCCCGCCAGCGGGCCGAACTCGACCGTGCGCTCGCCCATCAGCTCGCCGAACGGCTTGGCCCCGGAGGCCGGCTCCATGGTGAAGACGTGTTGCACGTCGACCGCGTCGGGGTCGTAGCCGCGGTGGGCGATCATCATGCGGGCGGCGCCGGAGGAGCGCAGCACGGCGACGCCGCCGGACCAGGCCACGGAGTGCACCGCGACCGCCAGGCCGGCGCCGAAGGGCAGGTCGACGAGCACGCGGTCGCCGTAGCGGAGACCGTGGCGGCGCAACCCGGCCGCCACGTGCGTGACCCGCCGGGCGAAAGCCGCGTGGGACAGCACCTCGCCGGTCCTGACGTCGGTCACCGCCGGCCGGTCATCCTGCGCCGGGGCCGCGCCCATCACCAGCTCTGTCCAGGTCATGCCGTCAATGTAGGGACCCCAGACCTTCCTGGCATGCACACAATTGTGCAACCCGCTATGTACCTCGTGACCCTCAAAACGGGACAACCGGCCCTACTCTTGATCCATGCGGGACGAGTCCGTCGAGCGCATCCTCGACGCCGCCTTCACGCGGATGCTGGCCGGCGGTCTGCGGCGGCTGACGGTCGACGAGGTCGCCAAGGAGGCGGGCCTGTCGCGGATCACCGTCTATCGCCGCTTCGCGCGTAAGGGCGACCTCGTCCAGGAGGTCATCCTGCGCGAGTTGCGTAGATTTCTGCGCTCGTTCGAGCAGGCCGTGGCGCCCCTGCCGGACATGCCGGAGCGGGTGGTGGAGGGCTTCGCCGTCACCCTGCGACTCGTACGCGGGCATCCGCTGCTGAGCAGGCTGCTCGCCACGGAGCCCGAGACGATCCTGCCGCAGCTCACGCTGGAGGCGGGGCCCTACCTCGCGGTGGCCAGGGAGTATCTGGCCGCCCACCTGGACGCCCCCGACGCGCAGGCCGTCGCCGAGACGTTCATCCGGGTGGCGCTGTCGTTCGTGCTCACACCGGACAGTGTGGTGCCGCTCGCCACCGACGAGCAGGCCCGAGCCTACGCCCGCAGGCACCTTGTCCCGCTCCTGCCATAAGAGGGATCAACTAGACTTGGTTAGTCGCGACATCGCGCGGCCGACCCCACGACAAAAGATCGAGACTCAACATGCCTTTGAACAGCCGCGACGACCTGCGGAACATCGCGATCATCGCGCACGTCGACCATGGTAAGACCACGCTGGTCGACGCCATGCTCTGGCAGTCCGGGGCCTTCCGCGCCAACCAGGATGTCGACGACCGCGTCATGGACTCCAACGACCTGGAGCGCGAGAAGGGCATCACCATTCTCGCCAAGAACACCGCGGTCGACCACGGCGGAATGACCATCAACATCATCGACACCCCCGGCCACGCCGACTTCGGCGGCGAGGTCGAGCGCGGCCTGTCGATGGTCGACGGCGTCGTGCTGCTGGTCGACGCCTCCGAGGGGCCGCTGCCGCAGACGCGTTTCGTGCTGCGCAAGGCGCTGAGCGCGAAGATGCCGGTCATCCTGTGCATCAACAAGGTCGACCGGCCCGACGCCCGCATCAAAGAGGTCGTCGACGAGGTCTACGAGCTGTTCATGGACCTCGACGCGACGGCCGAGCAGATCGACTTCCCGATCGTCTACGCCTCGGGCAAGGCCGGCCGGGCCTCGCTCAACCGCCCCGACGACGGCACCATGCCCGACTCCGAGGACCTCGAGCCGCTGTTCGAGATCATCAAGTCGACGATCCCGGCCCCCACCTACGACCCCAGCGCGCCGCTGCAGGCCCATGTCACCAACCTCGACGCCTCCTCCTACCTCGGCCGCATCGCGCTCTGCCGGATCCACCAGGGCGTGCTGCGCAAGGGGCAGCAGGTGGCCTGGTGCCGCACCGACGGCTCGGTGCAGAAGGTGAAGATCACCGAGCTGCTGATGACCGAGGCGCTGGAGCGCAAGCCCGCCGAGGAGGCCGGGCCGGGCGACATCATCGCCATCGCCGGCATCCCCGACATCATGATCGGCGAGACGCTGGCCGACCCCGAAGACCCTCGCCCGCTGCCGCTGATCACCGTCGACGAGCCGGCCATCTCGATGACCATCGGCACCAACACCTCGCCGCTGGTCGGCAGGGCCAAAGGCACCAAGGTCACCGCCCGCATGGTCAAAGACCGCCTGGAGAGGGAGCTCGTCGGCAACGTCTCGCTGCGCGTGCTGCCCACCGAGCGCCCCGACACCTGGGAGGTGCAGGGCCGCGGCGAGCTGGCGCTGGCCATCCTGGTCGAGCAGATGCGCCGCGAGGGCTACGAGCTGACCGTCGGCAAGCCGCAGGTGGTCACCAAGATCGTCGACGGCAAGGTGCACGAGCCGGTCGAGCGGCTCACGGTCGACTGCCCCGAGGAATACCTGGGTGCGGTCACGCAGCTGCTGGCCGTCCGCAAAGGCCGCATGGAGCACATGACCAACCACGGCACCGGCTGGATCCGGATGGAGTTCGTGGTGCCCGCGCGCGGCCTGATCGGGTTCCGCACCGAGTTCCTCACCGAGACGCGCGGCACCGGGCTGGTCCACCACGTGTTCGACTCCTACGAGCCGTGGTTCGGCGAGCTGCGCACCCGCAACAACGGCTCGCTGGTGGCCGACCGCTCGGGGCCGGTGACCGCCTTCGCCATGCTCAACCTGCAGGAGCGCGGCACCCTGTTCGTCTCGCCGACCACCGAGGTCTACGAAGGCATGATCATCGGCGAAAACTCGCGGTCCGACGACATGGACGTCAACATCACCAAGGAGAAGAAGCTCACCAACATGCGCTCCTCCACCTCCGAGGAGACCGAGAAGGTGATCCCGCCGCGCGTCCTGTCGCTGGAGCAGGCGCTGGAGTTCATCCGCGAGGACGAATGCGTGGAGATCACCCCCGAGGCCGTACGCATCCGCAAGGTCGAGCTCAACGCCGCCACCCGTGGCCGCAGCGTGGCCCGGGCCAAGCGCGCCTGACGCCTTCCCGCACGGCCGGCCATCCGCGATGACACCGTGACCCGCATCCTCAAGGGCGGCGACCCGGTCAGCTCCGCCCCGAGGTGAGAACCAGGTAGCCGTCCCGCTCGAACGTCACCCGGTAGCCGTTCGCGATCAGGGTGCGCACCCGTTCGCGCTGCTCGGCCAGGTTCTCGAAGGGGAACGTCCGGCGCCCCACCTCGGCCACCACCCATGGCGCCCAGCGGGGAGTGCGGTCCCAGAGCAGCACGGTGCTCCTGCCGGACAGGGCGGGGGCCAGGTTGTTGGCCGCCTCGACCAGCACGCCGTCGGGCACCACGGCGACCGCGGCGGCGGCGGCCCGCTCACGCCCGTCCCGCCGGTAGGAGTCGGGGTCGGCGAGGGCGGCCAGGGAGAAGAAGGGCACCGTGGCGACCGCGAACACCAGCACACCCGCCGCCCACGTCCGGGTCAGCCAGGGCGCCTTCGCCCGGGCCCGCCGGACGCAGTCCACCCCTGCGGCGAAGACGACCACCACGACGAAGGCGTTGTAGTGGTATTCGGGCAGCCACCAGTTGGGGAACGAGCTGGCCAGCATCCGCTCGGCGAGCAGCGGCACCGCCATCACGAACAACGGTGAGCCGAGCGCGGCCAGCAGGGTGAGGCCGAGCAGCAGGGCCAGCGTGACGAGCTTGACGGGAGGGGTGCCGAGCTGGGCGATCACCGTGAGGGGATCGGTCAGCGCGGTGCGGGCGGCGGCCGGCAGGTCGGGCCCCAGCGCGCCGTACGCCCAGTAGTAGTCGGACCTTCCGCCGAACAGCGGGATCAGCACCTGGGACGCCAGCCAGCTGAACCCGAGCCCGCCGGCCACGAACGCGCCGCCCGTCGCCCGCCCGCCTCGCTGGGTGAGCAGGAACAACCCGAACCCCGCGACGAGCAGGCCCATGTCCTCCTTGACGCAGAGCAGCGCGAGGGCGGCGAGCACGACGTGCCCGCGCCGGCCGGCCTGCCATCGTTCGAGGAGGACGGCGGTGAGCAGCGGCGCGAAGGCGGCCTCGTGGAAGTCGAAGGCGACGGTCTCGGCCACCGGCCACGACAGGGTGTAGGCGACCGCGACCACGTGCGCCACGCCGGGGCTG
Source organism: Nonomuraea sp. NPDC048916 (assembly GCF_040649575.1). Lineage (NCBI taxonomy): Bacteria > Bacillati > Actinomycetota > Actinomycetes > Streptosporangiales > Streptosporangiaceae > Nonomuraea > Nonomuraea sp. NPDC048916. Next base: position 80,590 of record NZ_JBEZFS010000014.1, on the reverse strand, counting down.
CCCAGCGCGCGCCTGGTGAAGACCCACAGCGGCACCGCCGCCGCGGCCATCAGCACCGCCTGGGCCACGAGCAGGGTCTGGGGGCCGTCGAAGATCCAGTAGAGCGGGGCGAGCAGGGCGAGGATCGGCGACCAGTGATCGCCCAGGATGGCGAAGCCGGGGCCGAAGTCGTTGTGGACGCCCTTGACGATGGCGACCGGGAGCTCGAAGCGGGAGTAGGAGCGGACGGCCTGGTCGAAGATGACCAGGTCGTAGGCGCCGGCCCGGAATCCGGCGAACCGGGTCAGCGACAGGACGGAGTAGGCCAGGGCCGCCACGCCCGTGATCGCCCCCAGGATGATCCGGTGGCGCTCGTGCCCGGCTCGGGCGCCGCTCTCACGCTGCCGGATGCGGGTGTCGCCGCTGCTGGCCGTCACCGGTGCGCCTCAGCGCCGCGGCAGTTCGCTGGCGCGCACGTGGGCGCCGAGCCACTCCACCAGCGGCCCGAAGGCCCGCCAGGTCTCGCGGACCCGGTCGGCCACCTCGGCCGTGTGGATCCACGGCTCGGGCGCGAAGCGGCACCCGGCGTGGAGGGATCTGTGGCGCAGCAGGTCGATGCGCGGATGGTCGTCGGCGAATCCGCGCGGTTTCGTCTTGAGACGGTCGCCCTCCAGGGTGTAGCCCGCCGCCTGGAGCCGGGCGGCCAGGGCGGCCAGCGGCTTGCCCGTGACGTCGTCGTCCACCGCCGCGCGGTAGCGGGCCACCTGGTCGGAGGCCTGGGTGTAGCAGCCGCCCGCGGTGTAGAGGCCGTCGGCGGAGATCTGGACGTAGAGCCCTATGCCGGGCACCAGATCGACGAACGCCCCCTGGTGGGTCTTGTAGGGCGACTTGTCCTTGGCGTAGCGGACGTCGCGGTAGGGGCGGAACAGCTGGGCCTCGCCGAACTCACCGGCCAGCCCCTCGGTGAGGGCCAGCATGGGCGCACGCACCGCGTCGTCGTAGAGGTGCCGGTGCCGGGTGAAGTACGTCTTGGAGTTGTCCGCCTCGAGACCCTCGTAGAAGACGAACGCCTCGTCGGGAAAGCCGGTGAAAGCCATGCCGTAAAGCGTGCCACGGCTCACTCGCGCTTCATCCACCGCGTGGTGTACTGCCTGCCGGGCACCGGCGTTCCGCCGTACAGCTCCGAGACGGTGACGAACCTGTAGCCCTTCTTGGCGAGCGTGTCGAGCACCTCGGGCACGGCCTCGACGGTCGTGCGGTGGATGTCGTGCATGAGCACGATCTCTCCCGGCTTGGCCAGGCCCGCCCGCCTGGCCACCACCGAGGAGGCGCGGTCACGCCAGTCGAGCGTGTCGAGGCTCCACAGGATCTGCGCCAGCCCCTCCCGGCGGGTCTCGGCGGCCACTCTGTCGTCCGTGGCCCCGTACGGCGGCCGCATCATCTGCATCCGCACCCCCGTCAGCCTCCGGATGAGGTCGCCGGTCTGCGTGAGCTCGGTCCTGATCTGTTCGTCCGTCAGGGCCGTCAGCGGCGGATGGCTCCAGGAGTGGTTGCCGATCTCGTGCCCTTCGTCCACGATGCGGCGCGCGAGGTTGTGCGGGTCGGCCGCCACCATCTGCCCCAGCACGAAGAAGGTGGCCTTGGCGTGCCGGCTGCGCAGCAGGTCGAGCAGCTTGGCGGTGTAGTCGCCGGGCCCGTCGTCGAAGGTGAGCGCGACGCATTTCTCGCGCCGGCAGTTGACCGGGCGGGTGGCGGGCCAGTCGGGTTGCATCGCGGCCAGGCGCTTGGCCAGGATCCGGGGGTCGACGACGGTCGGCGGGCGGGCCATCTGGGGTCGCGTCGCGGGCCGTGTGCTACAGGCCGTGCCCACCATCGCCACCAGCGCCAGAGCCAGACCCCACACGCGCACGCTTCCCCCCGAAGGCACAGGTGGGGGCTATGGATAGTCCTGTGCCGGGTCCCCCCGCAACTCCTTGGCCAGGTCCTCCCACCATGGTGGGATATCGACCTGCAGAGCGGTTAAGCGACGCGCCACTCTTATGGCACATCCGACCGGATCCGTACCCAGATGCCGACGTTTCACCGCGCCTTCGTGCCAGTGATAGAACCCGTCGTGGTAACGCACGACCAGGCCGATCCACACGCAGAGAGTGGCGTCGTCGCCCACTTCGTACGCGTCTGTGACACCGAGACCTCGGAGCTCGGCCATGAGCTTCTCGGTCGCCGCGCGGCCTTCGGTCACGCGTCACCCCCTGTCGGCGATACGACGCACTCACCGGGATGTACCCGCCCACGCGGGGCAGCCGTCAAGGACATGGAGCAATCTTGACTTCCTCCCACGCTTGAAGGCGGGGGATTCCAACCCTCGCAGGCCGGACCTTCCTGCTTCACAGGTGAGAGCCGTCCCGGTCAAGGCGAGGGGCGGAGAGCCGCCCGACGGTGTTACGTGACCTCCACAGGCTTCACATCCCGCCAGACGTCATTGGTCAGGTGCTTCTCGCGGCTCGGCCACGACCATGATGAGGCGGAGTTCGTCCGGCCCCTCGTTGGCGTAGCCCGCACCCCGCCCTGGTCGAAGGTGACCACGTCGGCCTGCTCCACGATCCTGACCACCGGCACGTCGGCGACCTCGACCAGCCGGGCCACGGTCACGCCGAGGGCGGAGGCGATCCGGGTGAGGGTGGAGACGCTGGGGTTGGTCCTGGCCTGTTCGACCTGGACCAGCATGCCCCTGCTCACCCCCGACCGCGCGGCCAGGGCGTCGAGGGTGAGCCCGCGGTGCGAGCGCTGCGCCCTGACGTTGTTGGCGATGGCCTGGGTGATCGTCTCCGGGGTACACCCGCGGGCGCCTCGGCGACTAGGCCGCGCTCTGGGCCGGCACGCGCACGGTGCCCTCGGCGCGGGCGTACGGCTCCAGCATGTCGCGCAGTTGGCGGCGGCCGCGGTGCAGCCGGGACATGACGGTCCCGATGGGGGTGCCCATGCGCTCGGCGATCTCCTTGTAGGCGAAGCCCTCGACGTCGGCCAGGTAGACGGCCACGCGGAAGTCCTCGGGCAGCGCCCGCAGCGCGTTCATCACGATGTTGTCGGGCAGCCGGTCGAGCGCCTCGGTCTCGGCGGACCTGAGCCCGGTCGAGCTGTGCGACTCGGCGGCGTGCAGCTGCCAGTCCTCGATGTCCTCGGCGGCGGAGAGCTTCGGCGACCGCTGCTTCTTGCGGTAGTCGTTGATGAAGTTGTTGGTGAGGATCCGGTGCAGCCACGCCTTGAGGTTGGTGCCCTCGCGGAACTGGTGGTAGGAGGTGTATGCCTTGGCCACCGTCTCCTGGACCAGGTCCTCGGCGTCGGCGGCGTTGCGGGTCAGGCGCATGGCGGAGGCGAACAGCTGCGACGTCACAGGCACGACGTCGCGCTCGAACCAGTCCTGACGCTGCTCATCGGTCATAGTGATCAATTCATTCCCCCTTGCACTGTCCCCCGTCTCGGCGCAGGCAGCGGAACCATGGTGGCAGAACCCCCGTAAGGGCCGCGTTAACGGTTGCGCCTGGTCAGAGAGGTAAAAGAGTCCTATTGCTCGCGGCATGCGTCATCACGTCCACGGCCGGACTAGTCTCAGTATCATAACACTATCCATCCAATTTCATAGAAAAAGTGGGCGGAGTCACATGAGATAGCGTATGGACATGTATTTCGTGGACCGTCATGACACGAGGACGCGTCACTGGGTGGCGGAGGCCATCCGCAAGGTGGAGGCCGACGCCAACCGAAGCTGTGACACGCACCTGCATGTCTTCCCGCTGCCCCCGCGCTGGGGGGTAAACCTCTACTTGAAAGACGAGTCGGTCCACCCCACCGGTTCACTGAAACACCGGCTCGCTCGCTCGCTTTTCCTCTACGGCCTGGCCAACGGCCGGATCGGCCCCGAGACCACGATCGTCGAGGCGTCCAGCGGCTCCACGGCCGTGAGCGAGGCCTATTTCGCCCGCCTGCTCGGCCTGCCGTTCATCGCGGTGATGCCCGCCTCCACCTCACCGGAGAAATGTCATCTGATCGAGTTCTACGGTGGCAAATGTCACCTGGTCGACGACCCGAGCACGATCTATGACGAGTCACACCGCCTGGCCACCGAGACCGGCGGCCACTTCATGGACCAGTTCACCTACGCCGAGCGGGCGACCGACTGGCGCGGCAACAACAACATCGCCGAGTCGATCTACGCGCAGATGTCGCTGGAGCCACATCCCGTGCCCTCCTGGATCGTGGTCGGCGCGGGCACCGGCGGCACCTCGTCCACCATCGGCCGCTACATCCGCTACCGCCGCCACGACACCCGTCTCGCCGTCGCCGACCCCGAGGGCTCCGCCTTCTATCCGAGCTGGGTGTCGGGCGACTCCTCGGTCACCGCCCCGGGCTCGCGCATCGAGGGGATCGGCCGCCCCCGGGTGGAGCCGTCCTTCCAGCCCACGGTGATCGACCGCATGGTGACCGTACCCGATGCCCGGTCGATCGCCGCCATGCACTGGGTGCGCGAGGTGACCGGGCGGGACGTCGGCGGGTCCACCGGCACGAACGTGGCAGCCTGCGTGGACCTGATCAAGGAGATGCGCGAGGCCGGCGAGCAGGGCAGCATCGTCACCCTCATCTGCGACGGCGGCGAACGCTACCGGGGGACCTACTGCGCCCCCGACTGGCTCGCCGCCCAGAACCTCGACCTCCGCCCTCACCTCGACGAATTGCGGGCGTTCCTGCCCGCCTGACGTCTAGGACGCCTCCGCCCCAGGACGTGCCCTAGGACGCCTTGGCCGGGTCGACCGCGAACAGCTTGGCCACGTCGTCGAGGATCGCGTGGCCGCCCTGGATGCCGACGGCGGTCATCCACGTGAGGTCGCTCACCTCGTGCTTCTCACCCTTGAGCTTGTCCCACAGCGGGTTGTTCACGAACTGCTCCTTGGGCCCGTCGGCGGCGGGGTCCGCGTAGGTGGCGACGAAGATGCGGTCGGCGTCCAGGTCGGCGATGCGCTCCTGGCTGACGTTCACCACGATCGAGTCGCTCACGGTGGGCTGCCCCTCCGGCCGGGGGAAGCCGACGTCCTTCATGACCAGGCCGGAGTAAGAAGCCTCGACGTACAGGCGGGCCGTCGGCTCGCCCGCGAAGCGGACGATGGAGATGGTCGGCATCTCGCCCTCCTTCTCCTTGATCGCGGAGCCGATCTTCCCGGCCCGCTCCTCGAACGCCTTGAGCCTCGCCTCCGCCAGGTCCTCCTTGCCGAGCGCCTGGCCCATCAGGCGGAGGTTCTCCTTCCAGATGGCGCCGGTCGTCTCGCTGAACACGGTCGGGGCGATCTTGGAGAGCTTGTCGTAGAGCGCCTCGTGGCGGACCTTGGCCGAGACGATCAGGTCGGGCTTGAGCACCATGACCTTCTCCAGGCTCGGCTCCTCCAGCGTGCCGACGGACGCCGCCTCCTTGCCGTACTCGGCGGCGACGGGGCCGAGGTAGTCGGGCAGCGCCGTGTCGATCGAGCGGTACGTCGTGTAGCCGACCACCGGCGTCTCCAGCGTGAGCACCGCGTCGACGAAGCTCTGGTCCAGCGCGACCACCCGCTTGGGCCGGCTCGGGATCACGGTCTCGCCCATCGCGTGCTTGATGGTGCGGAACGGCCCGGCCGAGCTCTCCGGGGCAGCGGACGGCTCGGTGCCGGTCGAGCCGCAAGCGGCCAGCCCTGCCACGAGTACGGCCCCTACCAGCGCACGCCACGATCTCATCAAAAGTCCTTCCAGGTTAGGTAACCCTAAGTTAGGTTAGCCGTGCCTAACCTGACATACTTCTCCGGGATCGGGCAAACGCTGGGGGGACGGGTGAGCGCAACCGCTGTCGCGCGACGCTCGCACACCCTCCGCCACCGGCGTCTCCTGCTGCTCGCCGCGCTGCTCGGGGCCGTCTGCGTGACCGTGGCGCTGAGCATCACGATCGGATCCAGGCCCGTGCCGCCGGCCGACGCCTGGCAGGCGCTCACCGCCCCGACCGGCACCGAGAACGACATCATCATCCGCTCGCTACGCGTCCCGAGGACCGTGCTCGGCGTGCTGGCCGGCCTCGCGCTCGGCGTGGCGGGCGCGCTCATGCAGGGCCACACCCGCAACCCGCTCGCCGACCCCGGACTGCTCGGCGTCACGCAGGGCGCCGCCTTCGCCATGGTCGCCTCGATCATCCTGCTCGGCGCCCAGAGCCTGCTCGCCTACATCTGGTTCGGCCTGGCCGGCGCCCTGGTCGCGAGCGTGGGCGTGTTCGCGCTCGGCATGGTCGGCGGCCGGGGCAGCCCCACCCCCGTCACGCTCGCCCTCGCGGGCACCGCCGTCAGCGCCTTCCTCTACGCGCTGACCTCGGCCATGGTCCTCCTGGACGAGCAGGCCATGGACGTGTTCAGGTTCTGGCAGGCGGGCTCGATCGCCGCCCGCGGCTCCGACGTGATCTGGCAGGTGCTGCCGTTCGTCGTGACCGGCCTCCTGCTGGCCATGGTCAACGCCCCCGGCCTGAACGCGCTGTCGCTCGGCGAAGACGTCGCTCGCGGACTCGGGCAGCGCATCGGGCTCACCCGGGGCGTCGGCGTCGCCGCCGTCACCCTGCTCACCGGCGCCGCGGTGGCCGCCTGCGGCTCCCTGGCGTTCGTCGGCCTGATCGTGCCGCACCTGGCCCGCTCGCTGTCCGGCACCGACCACCGGTGGCTGCTGCCCTACTCCGGCCTGATCGGCGTCGCGCTGCTGCTGCTCGCCGACGTGATCGGCCGCGTCGTCGCCCCTCCGGGCGAGCTGGAGGTGGGCGTGGTGCTCGCCCTGCTCGGCGCCCCCTCCTTCGTCGCGCTGGTCCGCCGCAGGAAGCCGGTGCGGCTGTGACGACCGCCCTCGCGCTCCGGATCGCCGGCCTTTCCTGGCGAGTACGGCCCCGCGCCGCCGCCGTCACGCTGGGCGGCCTCCTGCTGCTCGGCGTGCTCATGGCACTGAACATGCGCATCGGCGACATCCAGATGAGCCTGGCCGAGGTGGTGCGGGCCACGTTCGACACCGCGAGCGCCGGCCACTTCGTCATCATGGATCTGCGCCTGCCCCGGGCCCTGACCGGCGCGCTGGTGGGCGCCGCGCTGGCCCTGTCCGGCGCGATCATCCAGTCCATCGCGCGCAACCCGCTGGCCAGCCCCGAGATCCTCGGCGTCACCACCGGCGCCTCGGTCGCCGTCGTGGCCGGCGTCGTGATCAGCGGCAGCGTGTACGGCGGCGCCAGCGGGATGCTCTCCGCTCTCGGCATCCCGGCGCTGGCACTGGCCGGCGGGCTGACCGGCGCCGTGATCGTCTACACGCTGGCCTGGCGGCGCGGGCTCGACGGCTACCGGCTGGTCCTCGTCGGCATCGGCGTGGCGGCCGTGTTCACCAACGTCAAGTTCTGGCTGCTGACCATCGGCGACGTCAACGACACCAGCCGGGCCATGGTCTGGATCAGCGGATCGCTCAACGGACGCGGCTGGGAGCACGTCAGGCCCGTGGGCGTGGCCCTCGCCGTGGTCATCCCCTTGACGCTGCTCGGCGCCCGGTCGCTCGACTCGCTGCGCTTCAGCGACGACACCATCACGGCGCTGGGCGTGCGGATGAACCTGTCGCGGGCCCTGCTGATCCTCGCCGCCGTGCTGCTCGCCGCCGTCGCCACCGCCTCGGCCGGGCCGATCGCGTTCGTCGCGCTGGCCGCGCCGCAGATCGCGCTCCGGGTGGCCCGCTGCGCCCAGCCGCCGCTCCTGTCGTCGGCCGTCGTGGGCGCCCTGCTCACGACCGGCGCCGACCTGATCGCGCGCACCGCCTTCTCCCCCATCGAGCTGCCCGTGGGCATCGTGACCGCGGTGCTCGGCGCGCCGTACCTGATCCACCTCATCTGGAGGGCACGCACATGAGGCTCCAGGCCGCCGGCGTCAAGCTCGGGTACGGCGAGCGGACCGTCGTGGACGGGCTCGACCTCGGCATCGAGCCGGGCACGGTCACCACGATCATCGGCCCCAACGGCTGCGGCAAGTCCACGCTGCTGCGCGCCCTCGGCCGGCTGCTCAAGCCGCAGGGCGGCGAGGTGCTGCTCGACGGCAAGCGCATCGACCGCATCCCCACCCGCGAGGTGGCCAAGGTGCTCGGGCTGCTCCCCCAGGCGCCCACCGCGCCCGAGGGCCTGACCGTGGCCGACCTGGTCGCCAGGGGCCGCCACCCGCACCAGACCTGGTATCGGCAGTGGTCGTCCGACGACGAGGCCGCCGTGGGCGAGGCGCTGGCCATGACCGGCCTGGCCGACCTGGCCGAGCGCCCGCTGGACGAGCTGTCCGGCGGGCAACGGCAGCGGGCCTGGATCTCCATGGCCCTGGCCCAGGGCACCGACCTGCTGCTGCTGGACGAGCCGACCACCTTCCTCGACCTGGCCCACCAGGTGGAGGTGCTGGAGCTGGTCCGCCACCTGCACCGGGCGGCCGACCGGACCATCGTGATGGTGCTGCACGACCTCAACCTGGCGGCCCGCTACGCCGACCGGCTGGTGGCCATGCGCGAGGGCCGGGTGATCACCTCCGGCGCCCCGCACGAGGTGCTGACCGAGGACCTGCTGCGCGAGGTGTTCGAGCTGGACGCCAAGGTCATCACCGACCCGGTGGCGGGCACTCCGCTGGTCATCCCGATCGGCCCGCACCGCTAGCGACCCCGCCCAGCCGCCGCGCCGCCCGGCAGACCAGGCCGGCTCAGGGGCAGCTCGGCTCAGGCCAGCTCGGCTCAGGCCAGCTCGGCGAGCGCCCGCCGTACGTCCTCGTCGCCGGGCGCGAGCTCCTGGGCCCGGAGCAGATCGGCCCGGGCCAACGCGGGCTGCCCGGACGTCCGGAGCGCGAGCGCCCGGTTGAACCTGACCTCGGCGCTCTCCTCCAGCTCGATCGCCCGGCCCAGGTCCGCGATCGAGCTCTCGTAGTCGCCCTCCTCGTACGCGAGCGCGCCGCGCCCCGCCCAGGCCGCCGCAAGTCGCGGCTCGCGCTCCAGAGCCGAGTCGAACGCCTTGCGGGCCTCCAGCACGTGACCCTCGGCGGCCTCGATCTGGCCCAGCACGCAGAGCAGGAACGGGTTGCCGGGGTCGCGCTCGGCGTCGGCCCTGGCCCTGGCGAGCTCGTTCAGCGCCACGAGCAGCCCGGCCCGGTTGACGTAGGCGTCGGTGAACCCGGGGTCCAGCTCGATCGCGTGGTCGAGGTCGGCCAGCGCGCCCGCGAAGTCGCCGGCGGCGAAGCGGATCTCGGAGCGGTTGTAGTAGGGCTCGGGGAAGGGCGGGCCGACCCGTATGGCCGTCTCGTAGTCGGCCACCGCCTCGGCCGGACGGCCCAGCCGGTGCAGCAGGTTGCCCCGGTCGACGTAGTAGTCGGGGTAGCCCGGATCGGCCGCGATGACCGCGTCGAGATCGCACAGCGCGCCCTCCAGGTCACCCCGCAGCGCGGCAAGCTGTGCCCGGTTCGCCCGCAGCACGAGCTTGTGGATGGGGTGCCGCTCGGGCTCCAGGTCACGTTCGGCCAGCTCGATGGCCTCCTGCACGAGTCGCTCGGCCCGCGCGGCATGTCCTCTGCGCACCTCGACCAGCGCCTTGCCGTTGAGGTCGAAGCCCAGGTGGAAGGCCCGCTCGCGGCGGTCGGGCAGCAGCGAGGTGAGCGCGACGGCCTCGTCGATCCAGGCCATCGCCTCCTCGGGGTCGCGCTTGCCCGGGTCGTGGTGGCGGACCAGCAGCATCGCGGTGGCGTAGGCGGCCGTGGCGAGCTGCTTGGGATCGGTGCCGACCCGCCGGGCGTGGTCGAGCAGGTCGCGGGCGTCGTCCTCCCTGTCGAGGGCGGCCAGCGCGGTGGTCGTGCGGTGGAGCAGCGTCCACCACTCCTCGCCGTCCTCGGCCAGGGTGGGCAGCAGTGCCGTGCCGGCCTCGGCCAGGGCGTGGTGGAAGCCCTCGTTGCGATAGCGGTCGAGCTCCTCCATCGGCGGGACGACGGGCACGGGGCGTGGCGGCCCGGGCGGGGAGATCACGATCGCGAGAGATCCGGCGGGCACGCGACGCGCCAGCACGGCGAGGAATTCAGTATCGGTCGGGTCCGATTCCTCGGCGTTATCCACCCATAATGTCAGCGACACCGTGGCGGCCAGATGATCGCGGACGAACTCCGCCAGCCCGTTCGCCACCCGGAGCGTCCGCAGCGGCGCCGGCACCAGGATGCGTTCGTCCTGCGGCAGCCGGTCGGCCAGCGAGGTCCTCCGGGCGGGGACCCGGTCACGCAGGCCGGGCGCCGCGACCCTGATCTCGATGTCGTGCGCGGCCACCAGATCGGCCGCCGCGTCGGGGACCAGCGCCTCGAGCAGCCCGGACGCCAGCGTGTAGGGGCCGCGCAGCCTGCGATCGGCGTCAACCGTGATCTCTCTCAGCGTCACTCCCGGAGAAGGAGAGAGACCGGCGTCACCACCGCAGACGCCGGCCTCCGACGACCGTTCAGGGCAGGTCAGACCGAGTGCTTCGGAGTCGCGGCTCCGGACAGCTTGACGGTGCCGGGTTTGTGGACGACGACCTTTTTCATTGAGCGCTCTTTCCGATCAGTTTCCGAGGACCGCTCAATGTCAACACGGGACCGGTCAAACAACAAGACATCATCCGGTAAGTGACATATCCGAATTGATTTTGTGTCAGTCCCCGAGAATCGCGTCCACGAACACCTCGGGGTCGAACGGCGCCAGATCGTCGGAGCCCTCGCCCAGCCCGACCAGCTTGACCGGCACGCCCAGCTCGCGCTGCACCGAGATGACGATGCCGCCCTTGGCCGTGCCGTCGAGCTTGGTCAGCGCGATGCCGGTGATGTTGACCACCTCGGCGAACACCTGCGCCTGGCGCATGCCGTTCTGGCCGGTGGTGGCGTCGAGGACCAGCAGCACCTCGTCGACCGTGGCCTTCTTCTCGATGACCCGCTTGACCTTGCCCAGCTCGTCCATCAGGCCGGTCTTGGTGTGCAGCCGGCCTGCCGTGTCGACGATGACCACGTCGGCCTTGTCGTCGATGCCCTTGGCGGTCGCGTCGAAGGCCACCGAGGCCGGGTCGCCGGCCTCCGGCCCGCGCACCACGTCGGCGCCGACCCGGTCACCCCACGTCTGCAGCTGGTCGGCCGCCGCCGCGCGGAACGTGTCGGCCGCGCCGAGCACGACCTTCTTGCCGTCGCCGACGAGCGCGCGGGCGAGCTTGCCGGTGGTGGTGGTCTTGCCGGTGCCGTTGACGCCCACGACGAGGACCACCGCGGGCCGCTCGCCGTGCTTCTGGATGTGCAGGGTGCGGTCGAGGTCGGGATTGACCTGGGCCAGCAGCTGCTCGCGGAGCAGGGCGCGCACCTGGTCGGGAGTGCGGCTGCCGAGCACCTTGACCTTGGTCCGCAGCTCCTCGACGATGGCGTGGGTCGGCGCGACACCGACGTCGGCGGTGATCAGCGCCTCCTCGATCTCGTCCCAGACCTCGTCGTCGAGCCGGTCGCGGGAGAGCAGCTCCAGCAGCCCCCGGCCGAGCGCGCTCTGCGAGCGGGCCAGTCTCGACCGCAGCCGCACCATCCGGCCGGCGGACGGCGGCGGCACTTCCACCTCGGGCGGCAGCACGACCGGCTCGGCCGGCTTGACCGGGGGCGGGAGCGTGGTGGTCGCCCCCTCACCTTCCTCACCACCCGCGGCCGGACGCTTCTCCTTCTCCTCGGGAAGCAGAAGCGTCTCGGGCGGCTCGACCGGTGGCGCGGCCTTGCCTCCCGGTCTGAAGAGCAGGAACAGGCCGCCCGCCGCCACGAGGGCGACGACGACCACGATCACGATGACGCCGAGGTAACCATCCACAGACGTCAGTTTTCCAGATCGACCGGCATGGTCATGCCCGGGGCCACGCGGATCAGACCGACTCGCGCTCCCGCAACCGCTGGCTGACCACCTGGGTGACCCCGTCGCCCCGCATCGACACGCCGTAGAGGGCGTCGGCGATCTCCATCGTGCGCTTGTTGTGGGTGATGACGATCAGCTGCGAGCTCTGCCGCAACTCCTCGAAGAGCCTCAGCAGCCGCTGCGTGTTGGTGTCGTCGAGCGCCGCCTCGACCTCGTCCATGACGTAGAACGGCGAGGGCCGGGCCTTGAAGATGGAGATCAGGAACGCCACCGCGGTCAGCGACCGCTCGCCGCCGGACAGCAGCGACAGCCGCTTGACCTTCTTGCCCGGCGGCCTGGCCTCGACCTCGATGCCGGTGGTCAGCATGTCGCCGGGCTCGGTGAGGACCAGCCTGCCCTCGCCGCCGGGGAAGACCCGGGTGAAGATCTGCTCGAACTCGCGGGCCACGTCCTCGTAGGCCGAGGCGAACATCCGCTCCACCCGGTCGTCGACCTCCTTGACCACGGTCATCAGGTCACGCCGGGTCTTCTTGAGGTCTTCGAGCTGCGAGGTGAGGAAGGCGTGGCGCTCCTCCAAGGCGGCGAACTCCTCCAGGGCGAGCGGGTTGACCTTGCCCAGTTGGTTCATCTGCCGCTCGGCGGCCCGGGCCCGCTTCTCCTGCTCCTCGCGTACGTAGGGGACCGGCGGGTCGCCGGGGACGGGGGCCTGCGGGCCGTATTCGGAGATCAGGGTCTCGGGCTCGACGCCGAACTCCTCCAGGGCCCGGTGTTCGAGCTGCTCCAGGCGGAGCCGCTGCTCGGTGCGGGCGACCTCGCTGCCGTGCACGCGGTTGACCAGCTTGTCGAGCTCGTGGCTGAGCTCGCGGACGCGGACGCGTACCTGCTTGAGCTCGGCGTCGATCGCGACCCTCGCCAGATCGGCCGCGTCACGCTCCCCGGCCGCGAGCTGGATGGACGTGGCCAGCGCGGCCAGCACCCGCCTGGCGCCCCCGCTGACGGCCTCGGCGACGACCGCCTGCCGCCTGCGCCTGGCGCGCTGGGCCGCCGCCTGGGCACGCTCGTGGCGCTCGCGCTGCGCGGCCCGGACCAGGCCGTCGGCCCGGCCTTCGAGGCCCTTGACCCGCTCTTCGGCGGTGCGCACCCGCAGGCGGGTCTCCATCTCGCGCTGCCTGGCGGTCTGGCAGGCGGCGGCGAACTCGTCGCGGGCCTCGGTGGTGGGCTCCGCCTCCAGCTCCTGGGAGTATTCGGCCTCGGCCAGCCTGATCTCCAGCTCGGCCAGCTCCTCCAGGCCCTCGGCCCTGGACTCCTCGGCGGCGCCGACGCTGCGGCGCAGGCGCTCGGCCTCGTCGTGGGCGGCCTTGGCGGCGGCCTCCAGCTGGGCCAGGTGCCTGGCAGCGGCCGCGTTGCGCTGGTCGGCCTCCCGCTGCCGGGCCCTGACCTGGTCGAGGGCGCCCTGGGCGGCGCTCACCCCGGCCTGGGCCGTGCCGACCGCGGTCTGCGCCTCATTGACCCTGGCCTGCGTCTCCTCAACGGCCGCCTGGGTCGCCTGCTCGGCGGCGGCGGCCTCGTCGAGGGCCTCGGCCGTCCGCTCGGCCGTGGCCTCCGCGTCTCGCAGATCGGCGACGGCGTCGTCGAGCGCCGCCCGCACCTGGAGGACCGAGGTGCCGCCCGCGAACCCGCCGCCGGCCAGGTGGGCGCCGACCAGATCGCCGGCCCTGGTCACGGCACGCAGCTCCGGGTGACCCCCGACCACCCGGCGAGCGGCGTCGAGATCGTCGACGACGACCACGTCGGCCAGCACGTGATCGATGGCGGCCCTCAGCCGGCCGGGCACCCGCACCAGGTCGGCCGCCCACTCACCGCCTTCGGGCGCCACCAGGCGGGCGACCGGGGCGGCGCCGTCGGCCGACCTTCCGTCCGAGGAGGCCACCAGGAGGGTCGCCTGACCTGCTTCCTTGACCCGCAGGAGCTCCAGCGCCTCGACCGCCGTGTCGACGGACTTGACGGCGATGGCCTCGGCGACCGGGCCGAGCACGGCGGCGACCGCCGGCTCGGCGCCCGGGGTGACCTGGAGCGAAGCCGCGAGCGGCCCCAGCACCCCGGCCAGGTCCGCCTCCAGGAGGGCCGCGCCGCCGTCGCCTTTGGCCAGCCCGAGCTCCAAGGCCTCACAGCGGGCCCGCAGGGCGGCCACCGCCCGCTGGGCCTCCTGGTCGGCGGTGCGCGCCGCGACGACCCCGGCCTTGGCGGCCTGCGCGGCCGAACGCGGCGTGTCGAGGGCGGTCTTGGCCGCCGAGGCCGCGGCGCGGGCCTCGTCGGCGATGGCGCTCGCCTCCTCCACCAGCGCCTGCGCGGTGGCGAGCTCCTCGGCGAGCGCCGGATCGGCGGCGGGCTCCGCACGCCGCCGATCCTCCAGATCTTCGCGGGCGCGCTGCTCACGCTCGACCGCCTCGGCGACGGCCCGGTTGAGGCGGCCGATCTCCTCCTCGGCGGCTCGTGACCTGCTGCGGACGGAGTCGACCTGGCCACGGAGCCGGGCCAGGCCCTCGCGCCGGTCGGCGGCGGCCCTGGCGGCCATGGCGAGCCGCCGCTCCTCGGCGCCCAGCTCGGCCTCGGAGTCGGCACGCCGCTGGACCGCCTCCTCCAGCAGCTCCTGGGCGTGCTCCAGCTCGGCCCGCAGGACGAGCTCCTGCTCACGCACCTCGGCCGCCTCGCGTTCGAGGTCTTCGGGGTCGCGCCCGCGCCGCTCGACGGCGGCGTCGACGGCGTGGCGGTGGCGCTCGGCGGCCAGTTGTTCGAGGCCGGTGATGCGTTCGCGCAGGCTGGACAGCCGGAAGTAGGTCTCCTGCGCGGCGGTCAGCCGGGGCTGTGCCTCGGCCTCGGTGCCCTCCAGGGTGGCCTCGCGCCGCTGGCCCTCGGCCAGCTCGGCCTCCACCTGGGTGCGTCTGGTGAGGATCGCCGCCTCGTCGGCGGCCTCGCGCTCCAGCGTGGCGCGCAGGATGCCGACGTCGTCGGCCAGGAGCCGCAGCCGCGCGTCACGCAGATCGGCCTGGATCACGGCGGCCTTGCGGGCGATCTCGGCCTGGCGGCCGAGCGGCTTGAGCTGGCGGCGCAGCTCGGTGGCGAGATCCTGGACGCGGGTCAGGTTGGCCTGCATCGCGTCGAGCTTGCGCAGCGCTTTCTCCTTGCGCTTGCGGTGCTTCAGGACGCCCGCGGCCTCCTCGATGAACGCCCGCCGGTCCTCGGGACCGGCGTGGAGCACGGCGTCGAGCTGGCCCTGGCCGACGATGACGTGCATCTCGCGGCCGATGCCCGAGTCGGACAGCAGCTCCTGGATGTCGAGGAGGCGGCAGGTGTCGCCGTTGATCGCGTATTCGCTCTGGCCCGACCTGAACATCAGCCGGCTGATCGTGACCTCGGTGTAGTCGATCGGCAGCGCGCCGTCGGAGTTGTCGATGGTCAGCGTCACCTCGGCCCGGCCCAGCGGGGGTCTGGACGAGGTGCCGGCGAAGATAACGTCTTCCATCTTGCCGCCGCGCAGCGACTTGGCGCTGTGCTCGCCCATGACCCAGGCCAGGGCGTCGACGACGTTGGACTTGCCGGAGCCGTTGGGGCCCACGACACAGGTGATGCCGGGTTCGAAGCGCAGGGCGGTCGCGGAGGCGAAGGACTTGAAGCCGCGCAGGGTGAGGGTCTTCAAATACAAGCGCCGACCCCCTTCTCCCTGAACGGGCTTCTCCCTGAAGGAACTCGGAAAAGCCTACTGGTCCTGTCTGCCCCACGCTGGCCTCCGCAGTCGCGTCAGCGGTGGACCAGGCAAAAGAGCCACAAAGACATTCCGGGAAAGGGTCAACTAAGAGGGCAAATAACGAGGGACGCCTCGTGGAGACGTCCCTGGATCATGCGCTCCGATCACTCGTCAGGTGAGTGCCGGCTCGCGCTCTTGCATGCGACTGATTGCCTCATCGCGGGTTTGCGCCGCAAGAGCGTCATTCTGGGCCTGAAGTCGGATGAGTTCTGCCTCCAGATCACGGATTCGCTGCTGCAGACGGCGCATCTCCGAGACCATTCGAGGGTCAGGACCGCCGACGTGGCCGAGTAGAGCCTTCGCCATAGTAAAGGGTCCTCCACGCTGAGTGACCAGACTGGTTCGCGCACTTCTTATTCCGCGGGAGGGGTGCGCGTGGTACCTAACAAGAGTCGCACCGGCAGTGTGGGCGGTCAAGTCGAGCGAACCGCTGATACCCCCCAGTGGGCACTCTTGCCATATAACTATACCCCATTTGGGGGGTTTAACGGAAGCCCTTACCGCTCCTGGAATCCACCCAAACTACCTCGCACTTCGCTCCAGCGTTCCACTACTCCATCGACTCTGCCCGGCGTGTCGCAACCTCTCAGCAGCTCAAGCAGCTTGACGCACGACTCGCGGGGCCCTTCGGCGACCACTTCCACCCGGCCGTCGTCCGTGTTGCGCGCCCAGCCCTCCAGGCCGAGCTCCAGCGCACGGGCCCGGGTCCACCAGCGAAACCCCACTCCCTGCACCCTGCCCCGCACCCAGGCGGTCATTCGCACGTCCCGCACCCCTCGCCCCTCCTCACTCCCTGTAGTCGCGGATCGCCCTTTTCGGCCCTGCCGGACAGCCGCACCTTTGCTTGGTTTTGAGGCGGCCCACAACAGGGGCCGGCGTCCGAACGCGTGCCGGACGCCATCGGCCGCCTGACACGCCCGAGTGCCCGGGGCCGGTCTTCCAGGACCACTTCCGGTCGTACGCCTCTCAGCGGGCCGCTCAAGCGCACGGAGCCCGCCTCCGGGCGAACCGGTGTCAGCGCGGTCTGCGCTGGCATCGCGGGCAGGAGTAGGACGAGCGGTTCATGAACGCCTCCCGCCGGATCGGGGTGCCGCACCGCGAGCAGGGCTGGTCGCGCCTGCCGTACACCTCGAGGGAGCGCTCGAAGTAGCCGCTCTCGCCGTTGACGTTCACGTAGAGGCTGTCGAACGACGTGCCGCCCTGTGCCAGGGCTGCGCCCATCACCTCGCGTACGGCGGCCAGCAGCTCGGCGATCTTGGGCCGGGTGAGCGTCTGGGTGGGACGGGCCCAGTGCAGCCGGGCCAGCCAGAGCGCCTCGTCCGCGTAGATGTTGCCGACCCCGCTGATCAGCGACTGGTCGAGGAGTGCGCGCTTGATCTCGGTCCGCTTGCGCAGCAGGCCGTCCGCGAACGCCTCGTCGTCGAACGCCTCCTCGAACGGGTCGGGGGCGATGTGCGAGATCGGCTCGGGGACACCGTCCACCAGGGCCGTGAGCATGACGTGGCCGAACGTCCGCTGATCGACGAACCGCAGCTCGGGGCCACCGTCCGCGAAACCGAGACGTACCCGCAGGTGCTTCTCCAGCGGCGAGTGCGGATCCACGACAAGCAGTTGGCCGCTCATCCCGAGGTGGGCCAGGAGCGCCTCCTCGGCGCCCGACAGCGGCAGCCACAGGTATTTGCCGCGGCGTTCGGCGGAGATCACCGTGCGGCCCTTCAGCCGGGCGGCGAACTCCGAGGCGCCGGGAACGTGACGCCGGACGGCACGAGGATGCAGCACCTCGGCCGTGGCGATCTCCCGGCCGGACACCCACTGCGCGAGGCCCCGCCGGACGACCTCGACCTCTGGCAGCTCGGGCAACCTAGCCCGCCGGCTGGCTCTCGCGCTGCTCGCGGCGGGCCCTGATGCGGGTCCACGCCGCCTCGGCCGCCTGCTGCTCGGCCTCCTTCTTGCTGCGTCCCGTGCCCGAGCCGTAGGCCTCGCCGCCCACCAGCACCACGGCCGTGAACGACTTGGCGTGGTCGGGGCCGCTCTCCTCGACGTGGTATTCGGGCACGCCGAGCGCCTCGGAGGCGGTGAGCTCCTGCAGGGACGTCTTCCAGTCGAGCCCCGCGCCCAGCGAGGCCGAGCGGACGATCAGCGGGTCGAACAGCAGGTGGACCACGCGGAACGCCTCGTCCAGCCCCTTGTCGACGTAGACGGCGCCGATCAGCGCCTCCAGGGTGTCGGCCAGGATCGACGACTTGTCGCGCCCGCCCGTGCCCTCCTCGCCCCTGCCGAGCCGCAGGAATCGGCCGAGCCCCAGGTCGCGGGCCACGTCGGCCAGGGCGCGCATGTTGACCACCGCGGCCCGCAGTTTGGCCAGCTGACCCTCGGGCAGGTCGGGATGATTGCGGTAGAGGGTGTCGGTGACCACCAGGCCCAGCACCGAGTCGCCGAGGAACTCCAGGCGCTCGTTGGTGGGCAGGCCGCCGTTCTCGTACGCGTAGGAGCGGTGCGTCAGCGCCCGCTCGAGGATGTCGGAGTCGAGGCTGACGGACAGCACTCTCTCCAGCTCTGCTCCGGCGACCTCCACAGCCACCGGCTTAGGACCTGCGCCCACGTGTTTCCTCCTCGGACATCTTCACATGGCGCGACGGCCGCGGAGGATGCCCGAAAACGTGGTGGGCGTCGGGGAGAACAGAGCCCCGGCGTCCACCACGACCGCGGGCGGACCGCTACCGCACGCATCTGAGACGTTAACGCCGACCGGGGCACAATGGCACCCGGTCGGCATCACGTCAACTGCGAGATCAGGCGGACGGCTCGATGACCTGACGACGGTTGTAGGTGCCGCAGGTGGGGCACGCGATGTGCGGCTGCTTGGGCGAACGGCACTGCGGGCAGCTCACCAGGGCGACAGCAGTCGTCTTCCACTGGGAGCGACGGGCGCGGGTGTTGCTCCGCGACATCTTTCGCTTCGGGACGGCCACGTCACTTCTCCTGATCGTTATCGTTCTCGGTAACCAGACCTTGCAACGACGCCCAGCGAGCGTCGATCTTCTCGTGCCCGTGATCGTCGCCGGCCTCGGCCAGCTTGACCCCGCACTCCGTGCAGAGCCCCGGGCAGTCGTCACGACAGACGGGGCTCAACGGCAGTGCGAGCACCACCGCGTCGCGGAACGTCGGCTCGAGGTCGAGCAGCGCACCGTCGAGCAGTGAATCCTCCTCGGAGGCGTCCTCGTCGGAGTAGA
Source organism: Nonomuraea sp. NPDC048916 (assembly GCF_040649575.1). Lineage (NCBI taxonomy): Bacteria > Bacillati > Actinomycetota > Actinomycetes > Streptosporangiales > Streptosporangiaceae > Nonomuraea > Nonomuraea sp. NPDC048916. The sequence goes on along the minus strand of NZ_JBEZFS010000014.1, from coordinate 61,645 downwards.
AGAACAGCTCCTGCAGGTCGACCCCGATCTCCGAGGTCACCGGGTCAAGGCACCGCGCGCACTCCCCGCCGAGCGGGGCCTGCGCCGTGCCCGAGACGAGCACGCCTTCCATCACTGCTTCGAACCGGAGATCCAGCTCGACTTCGGCGTCCTTGGGGACACCGATCATGTCGACGCCGAGATCTGCCGGTGCCGGAAGGGTCAGGGTCACCCGCTTCATCGTGCCCGGCCGCTTTCCCAGGTCATGAGTGGAGATCACCCAAGGGGAGCGGGGGTCGAGGTGCTGAGTCATCCTGCTCTCGCTAGGCATGGCGAAACCGTCGCCGTCGTACAAGGCTGAAATAAAAGGATAGCAGGCCGCGGTCAGCTCCTGAGCCGCTCGATGAGCAGCGTGTGCACAAGATCTGGCACCAGGCCCGACACGTCGCCACCATAGCGGGCGATCTCCTTCACCCTGCTCGAGGACAGGAACGAGTATTCGGGATTGGTCGGCATGAACAGCGTCTCGACGCCGGACAGGCGGTAGTTGAGCTGGGCCATCTGCAGCTCGTAGTCGAAGTCGCTGACCACCCTGATCCCCTTGACGATGGCGGGGATGTCGTTCTGCTTGCAGAAGTCGACGAGGAGTCCGTGGAACTTCTCGACCTTGACGTTCGGATATTCCTTGGTCACGGTCTGCAACATGTCGATCCGCTCGTCGACGGTGAACAGGCTGCTCTTCTCGACGTTGATGAGGACGGCCACGGTCACCTCGTCATAGAGCCGGGCGGACCGGCCGATGATGTCGAGGTGACCATTCGTGATGGGGTCGAACGACCCCGGGCAGACAACGCGGCGCAAGACGCCTCCCAGGTCTACGGGTTCCCGGCGGCGCGACCGTACCAAACGGACGCTTCACCATAACGACGGACCCTCTCCTCAACGTAGCCTTCAGGCCACACGAGGGGCTTTCCCCTGGTTTCCCTCTCGAACGCCACCAAAGCGCCCTCGGCCAGCCACCCGTTGTCACGCAGCGACTCCAGCACGCGGGTGACCTCCTCACCGGTGACCGCGTAGGGCGGATCCGCGAAGACGATGTCGTACGGCTCACGCGCCTCGCTATGACATTGGTCACCGCCCGCGTCGCGCCCGCCCTGGCGGGGCCGGGACACCTCGGCGGGCCTGCCGAGCAGCCGCTCCACCTTCTCGGCCACCACCTGGGCCCCGTCGAGCCCCAGGGCCTGGATGTTGGCCCTGATCGTCCGGACCGCCTTCGGATCCGCCTCGACCAGCAACGCGTGGGCCGCACCCCTGGACAGCGCCTCCAGCCCGACCGCGCCCGATCCCGCGTACAGATCGATCACCCGGGCGCCCGCCAGCCCCTGGAGCGAGTCGAGGGTCAAGAAGATCCCCTCTCGCGCCCTGTCGCTGGTCGGCCTCGTCCCGCGCCCCGGCGGCACGACCAGCCGCCGCCCACCCGCGGTCCCCGCGATGATCCGAGTCATGAGAGCCATTGTTCCGCATGTCAGCGCAGGTCAAGAGTGCACAAGTGTCGGCCTCGAGAGCGCAAGGGTGATTCACATCGTCTGACCGGCCACGCATGATGAGTCCTGCGGCCTCCGAGGTGACCCAGCTGGAGGCCGACCGGTGTGATCGTGAGCCCTTCCGCACACCGGTTCCCTCGGCACCTGACCCGAGGGGTGGGCCCAGCCGGGGACGGCATTCGGGGGGAGGCCGTCCCCGCGGCTGGGTTCGTGATCCGCCGGCGAGCAGCCGCGATCTTCCGGTATCCGATCGACTCGCCGTACGTCTCCTGGCGAGAGTTCCTCATGGCCTCTGGCTGGAACCCGCCGTGATGCTCCGGCGACTTCTCGCCGTAGCCCTTGGGCAGGAGCGGTGATCCTCCGGTGAGAACCCCGCACCAGCGGTCGGATCAGGTCTTTTCCAGGTATTCGGCGCGTTCGTCTGCCAGGAGGCGGTCGATCTCGGCTCGGAGGCCGTCGTGGGCCGTCAGGGAGGGATCCTCGGCCAGGAGAGCCGCGGCCTCCTCGCGGGCCGTCTCGATCACGTCCTCGTCGCGCAGGAGCTGGAGCAACTTGAGCGACGACCGCTTGCCCGACTGGGCCGCGCCCAGGACGTCGCCCTCACGGCGTTGCTCGAGATCGACCCGCGACAGCTCGAAACCGTCCAAGGTGGAGGCCACGGCGTCGAGGCGGGCCCGGGCGGGGGTGCCCTCGGGGAAGTCGGAGACCAGCAGGCAGAGCCCCGGCAGGCCGCCCCGGCCGACACGGCCGCGGAGCTGGTGGAGCTGGGAGACGCCGAACCGGTCGGCATCCATGATGATCATGACGGAGGCGTTGCGCACGTCGACTCCCACCTCGATGACCGTGGTCGCGACCAGCACGTCGAGCTCGCCCCGGGTGAACGCGCGCATGACCGCGTCCTTCTCCTCCGGCGGGAGCTTGCCGTGCAGGACGCCCAGCCGCAGGTCGTGGAAGGGGCCTTCGGACAGCAGCTCGGCGACGTCCAGGACGGCCAGCGGCGGGCGGCGCTCGTCGTCGGCGGGCGGCGCGAGGTCGCCCTCGTCGCCCTCCAGATCGCCGATGCGGGGACAGACGATGTAGGCCTGCCGGCCCAGCGCCACCTCCTCGCGCACCCGTTCCCAGGTGCGCTCCAGGAAGTGGGGCTTGTCGGCGGCGGGCACCACGTGCGTGGTGATCGGGGCGCGGCCGGAGGGAAGCTGCGACAGGGTCGAGACCTCCAGGTCGCCGAAGACGGTCATGGCGACCGTGCGCGGGATCGGGGTGGCGGTCATGACCAGCACGTGCGGACGCCCGCCGCCGGCCTTCTCGCGCAGGGCGTCGCGCTGCTCCACACCGAACCGGTGTTGCTCGTCGACCACGACCAGGCCCAGGTCGGCGAACTGGACGTGCTCCTGCAGCAGCGCGTGGGTGCCCACGACGATGCCGGCCGTGCCCGAGGCGGCGTCGAGCAGGGCCGAGCGGCGGGCGGCGGCGCTCATGGAGCCGGTGAGCAGCGTGACCGCCGTGCCGCCGAACATGCCGCCCTGCGCCAGGTCGCCCAGCATGGCCCTGATCGAGCGGTGATGCTGCTGGGCGAGCACCTCGGTGGGGGCCAGCAGGACGGCCTGGCCGCCCGCGTCGACCACCTGCAGCATGGCGCGCAGCGCCACCACCGTCTTGCCCGCGCCGACCTCGCCCTGCAGCAGCCGGTGCATCGGATGCTCCCGCGCGAGGTCGGCGGCGATCTCCTCGCCCACGAGCGCCTGCCCCTCGGTGAGCGCGAACGGCAGCCGGGCGTCGAAGTCGGCCAAAATCCCGTCGTCGCGGCGCGGGCGCGGCCTGGCCGGCCAGGCGGTCGCGGCCTGCCTGCGCTGGAGCAGCACGGCCTGCAGGACGAAGGCCTCGTCGAACTTGAGCCGCTCGCGGGCCCGCCGCACCTCGCCGAAATCCTTCGGCCGGTGGATGGCCACCAGCGCCTCGCCCAGATCCTGCAGCCCGTGGCGGGCGCGCAGCTCCTCGGGCAGCGAGTCGCTCAGCGGCCCCAGCGTGTCGAGCACCACCCCGACCGCTCGCCTGATCACCCACGGCGTCAGGTCCTTGCCCGCCGGGTAGATCGGCACCGGCGCGGCGGAGAACTCGGCGGCACTGGCCTCGGTCTCCTCGAACAGCTCGAACTCCGGATGCGACAGCTGCCAGCGCGGGCTGGTGCGCGACCCGAACAGGCCCACCTTGCCGGCGAACATGCCGCGCCGCCCCGGCTTGAGCCGCGACTCGGCCACGTGGGAGCCCTTGCCGAAGAACGACAGGTAGATCTTCTTGCCCGTGCCGTCGACGACCTCGACCTCGAGCCAGGTGCCGCCCCGGTTGCGCATGGGCTTGCGCATGAGCCTGGTGACCTCGCCCACCACGGTGACGTGCTCGTCGACCTCGAGCGCGTCGAGCGAGGTGAGCTCGCCGCGCTCGGCGTAGCGGCGGGGGTAATGGCGCAGCAGGTCGCCGACCGTCTCCAGGCCGAGCACGCCGCGCAGCAGCTTGGCGGTCTTCGGGTCGAGCGCCTTCGTCAGGGGCTCGTCGAAACGGCTCACCGGGCACCCGCGGCGTGGAGACCTCGTCCGTCAGGGCGAGGGGAACGCGCGGCAGGGCCGGACACGGTGATCTCCCGAGTCTCCGCGAACCTCAACGCGACCTCCTCCTCGTGAGGTAGCTGCCGGTGGAACACCCCGCCTTCGGCTGCCGGGCGGGTGGTGGTCGTCAAAGCTCTATGTTCTACCGTCTCCGACCGACAGAACGGACCGCCCACGCTCCCTGGCGAGTCCCGTCGTCCGGATGACATCCGGATGAATCCCGATGCCGTCCGGATCATTCGACGCCGATGAGCAGCGGGTAGCCGCCCTGCTCGCCGTCGTAGACCACCAGGTCGAGGTCGGGCCTGGAGCTCCGCAGGTGACCGGCCAGCCGGTCGGCCAGCCCTTCGGGGGCGTCCGCGCCCGTGACCAGCGTCACGAGCTCGCCGCCGCCCGCCACCATCCTGCCCACGACCAGCGCGGCCACGTCGTCGAGTGTGCGGCCGATCACGGAGACGTCGCCGTCGATCAGCCCCAGCACGTCGCCGGGGTGGCACACGCCCGCGCTGGTGACCGCCTCCCTGTCGGCGATCGCGAGGTGCCCGTGGCGGGTGTGCCCGGCCGCGTCGGTCATCGCGACCACGTCGTCGTCGAATCGGCGTAACGGATCGTGTACGGCCAGCGCCGCCAGCCCCTGCACGGTCGCCCTGGTCGGCAGCACGCTGACCACCACGCCGTCCTCGCGGGCGATCTGCGCCGCCGCGGCCGCCACCGACCGGGCGCCCTCGTCGTTGGGCAGCACGGTCACCTCGCTGCCCGCCTGCCTGATCGCGGCCAGCATCTCGGGCAGGGCGGGCCGTGTGCCGGGCTCCCGGCGCACCACCACCGCGCCGCACTGCTCGAACAGCGCCGCGATCCCGTCGCCCGCGGCGACGGCCACCACTCCCCTGCCCGCGTCGCCGCGATGGGTCCGCTCGGCCAGGTAGGTGATCCTGATCCGGTGCGGTCGTCCCGCCCGCATCCCGGCCTCGACGGCGGGGCCGGCCTCGTCCACGTGGACGTGCACGTTCCACAGCCCCTCGCCGCCGACCACGACCAGCGAGTCGCCCATCGCGTCGAGCTCCGCGCGCAGCCCGGCCACCGCGGAGTCGTCGGCGTCGAGCAGGTACATCACCTCGTAGCCCGCGCCCACCTCGGTCATTGGCGAGACCCGCGACGTCGGCGCGGGCACGTCGTAGCGCTCGCTGTAGGAGTCGGTGACGACCGCGACCAGAGAGTCGAGGATGATCGCCAGCCCGGCCCCGCCCGCGTCCACGACGCCGCTGCGGGCCAGCACGTCGAGCTGCTCCGGGGTGCGACGCAACGCCGCCCGGGCCGCCCCCGCCGCCCGCCGCGCGACCTCGCCCAGGCCGCCTCTCTCATCCTCGACGGCTCGCGCCACCGCGCTCAGCACGCTCAGCACCGTGCCCTCGACCGGCCGCGCCACCGCCTCCCTGGCCAGGAAGGCGGCCCGGCCCAGCCCGGCCCGCAGGTCGGTCTCGTCCTTCAGCACCTCGGCGAGGCCCCGCAGCGCCTGGCTGACGATGACGCCCGAGTTGCCCCTCGCGCCGACGAGCGCGCCGTAGGCGAGCGTCTGCCACACCACCGCGACGTCCACGTCGTCGGGCAGCGCCTCGACCGCCTCGGCCGCGGACAGCATGGTCAGGTGCAGATTGGTGCCGGTGTCGCCGTCGGCGACGGGGAACACGTTGAGCGCGTCGATCTCCGCCCGCGCCTTGCCCAGCGCTTCGGCCGCCAGGCGTGCCCATCGGCGTACGCGAGGTGGGTCGAGGACCTCCATGTGCGACGCTCCGCCCTCCCCGAGTGCGCTACGTTGAACGAGGAGGATATCGCCGGGTCAGCTGCTCGGGTTCGCACCGAAGGGTGCGGATCGGATATCCTCGTCTGGCTGGCCGGTTGTCCCGGCATGCCCTCCGCTCCGACGAACATCAGCGGACCGGGCTACATCGACTGTTTTAAGGAGCGATACCGTGGCTTCCGTCTGCGATGTCTGCCGCAAGGGTCCGACCTTCGGCAACAACGTGTCCCACTCTCACCGCCGCACCCGCCGTCGCTGGAACCCCAACATCCAGACGGTCCGCGCGGTCGTGGGCGGCACGCCGAAGAAGCTGAACGTCTGCACCTCGTGCATCAAGGCGGGCAAGGTCACCCGCTAGTTCCGACTTCCACGAGAGCCCGCCGGCTCATCGAGCGGCGGGCTCTCGTCATGCCCGGAGGTCCTCAGCGCCACCGCCAGGCGTGGTCCACGGGCCCGATGCCGGCGCCCAGCGGGAAGCCCAGGGCGATGGCGCCCGTGACGTATTCCTTGGCCTTCTCGACCGCGGCGGGGACGTCCTCGCCCAGCGCGAGGTAGGAGGCGACGGCCGAGGCGAGCGTGCAGCCCGTGCCGTGGGTGTGGCGGTTGTCCAGGCGTTCGGCGCGGAAGCGGTATTCGCTCGTGCCGTCGGTCAGCAGGTCGACCGGCTCGTCCGGCAAGTGGCCGCCCTTGATCAGGGCCCAGGCGGGTCCCAGCGCCAGCACCGCGTCGGCGGCGCGGCGCAGGTCACGCTCGTCCTCCACCTTGACCGAGGTGAGCTGCTCGACCTCCCACAGGTTGGGGGTGACGACCGTGGCGACCGGCAGCAGCTGCGTCCGCAGCGTCTCGACGGCCTCGGGCACGAGCAGCGTGTCCCCGTGCTTCGACACCCCGACGGGATCGACCACCACCGGGGCGGCGTACGAGCCGAGCGCCACGGCCACGGTCTCGACCAGCTCGGGCGAGGCCAGCATGCCCGTCTTGATAGCCTGCGCGCCGATGTCGCCGAGCACGGAGTCGAGCTGCGCGCGCACGGCCTCGGCCGGCAGCTCCCAGTAGCCCTGGACGCCCAGTGAGTTCTGCGCCGTCACCGCGGCGACGACGCTCATCCCGTGAACGCCCAGGGCCAGCATGGTCTTGAGATCGGCCTGGATGCCCGCCCCGCCTCCGGAGTCGGATCCGGCGATGGTCAGCACACGTGGAGGGGTCGTAACGGTCATATCCCCCATCCAACCATTCAGTTGACGGAGCACTCCCCGCCGACCAGCCCGCAGTTGCGCGGCTGCGCGGCCCGGCCGGTGGCGGAGAACTTCACTTCGGCGGACCCGCCCTTCGCGAGCGCGCCGGACAGGTCGATGATCAGCAGGTTGCCGTCCTGCGTCCACTCCCCGCCCGTCATGCTCGTGACCCGGCCCACGACGGGCAGCGAGAGCGTGAGCGACTTCATCGCCTGCGGGGAGGCGTTGACCACGTCCAGATGCGCGGTGTAGTTGGCCACACCCTGCCTGACGACGTTGAAGTTGACGTTCACCGAGCCGCCGCTGAGCGCCGACTGAGTCGTGGCCGACGCGGTCGGCTCGGGGTCGGCGGGCGTGGCGTCGGTCGGCCTGCCGCCGGGATCGTTGATCGTTATCGGCTCCTCCGTCGGCGTCTCCGAAGCGCTCTCCTCGAAGCTCGTCGGAAGCGGCTCGTCGGTCTGCCTCGCCGACGTCTTCTCCTTCGTCCTGGTGGGCGTCGGCTCGGGTGAGGAGGTACGGCGCGGCGTCCGCGCGCTCGTCGTGTTCTGCGGTGTCGGGGTGTCGGCCGCGTCGGACTGCTCCTCCTCGGTCGGCTCGTCGACCGGGGACTCCTCCTCCTCGACCGGCTCGGACACCTCAGGCGCTGGCTGGCTGGAGGCCTGTACGGCGGTGCAGGTGTCGCCGGGGCATTCGGCGCCGCCGGGGCCGCTCATCAGCTTGACGCCGGCGACGGTGCCGCCGAGCACGATGGCCACGGCGACCACGGAGAGCAGGGCCACGCGGCCCCTGCCGCCCGTGGGCGCCTCGTCCAGCGGGTCGTCATCCGGAGGCGGCGGTTTGCGGCGGCCACGACGGCGGCGAGGCTCGTCCGGCCCGTCCGCCGACCAGCCGGAGCCCAGGAAGCCGTCGGCACCGTCCGCCCAGGCCGGGGCGGGCGCGTCGGCCACGGTCGGGCTGCCGAACACCTTCACGTCGCCGGGCTCGGGCGGCCGGAGCGCCTGAGTGCTGTCCGGCTCCTGGCCGAACGCCTGCGTGGCATCTCCCCCGTACCCGTCCGATGCCCCAGGAGGAGCCCCGAACGGGTCACTGGGAGGACCGTAGGCACGCGGATCGGACGCCCCGAACGGGTCACTGGAGGGACCGTGCGCACGCGGGTCCGAGGCCCCGGCGGGCGCTCCGAACGGATCCGGTGCACCGCGACCACCAGACATACGCGGATCGGGAGCTCCCGGAGGAGTCCCGAACGGATCGCTAGGGGGGCCGTTGGCGTGCGAATCGGGCGCTCCGAACGGATCCGGTGCACCGCGACCACCGGACGCGCGCGGGTCCGTGGATCCCGGAGGAGCCCCATGGGGCTCCGGCGTCCCTCGGGGACCGGCGGCCTGGGGGCCGAACTCGTCGGCGACCGAGAAGGTCTGTGTGCTCTCCCCCGGGGTGTCCCAGTGCGCGGGCCGGGTGAAGGCGCCGGTGGTCTCGAAAGGCTGGTCCGGCGGCGGGACGGACCCTCCCGGGAGGCGCGGGGGAGGCGGCGCGAAGGCTCCGGTCGTCTCGAACGGGGAGGACGGCGGCGGCGGATTCAGCTCCTGGCCGGGCTCGCGTCTGGGCATCGGCGCCCACTGGCCCGTCACCTCGACCTGGTCGGGCAGCGACGGCCAGCCGGGGGGCTCGGCCTGCCGCTCGTCCGAGTCCCAGAAGGAACTCGTGGCGGTCGGGTCCGGCGCGGTAGCCCACTTCGCGGCATGGTCGGTGAACCTCAGGTCCTCCTGTGAGTCGTCGGACCTGCCGTCACCCCATTCGTCCGCGTCTTCGGATCCACCTGTGCCGTGGCGGCCCATGGTTGCCCTTTCTGCTGGGTACAGTGGCCGCCAATCTTCATAACACCTTTACTACGCCTTTGTCACAGCAATCACGGGAGTTCCCCGTCACACCCGGAGATTTTCCACATATCAGGACAAGTCATCACCTAAAGTGATCCCAGCCGCCGTCTCCCGTCTCACGCCCGTCGACGGCCACGCCCCGGCCTGCGACGACACGGCCCACGATCTGCCACGACGGCCCCAGACGTACCTCTGCGGGGAAGACCGCCGCGAGCGCGTGGTCGTCACCACCGGTGAGCACCCAGTCGAGCGGATCGATCCCGAGCGCGGCGGCCGCGGCCCTGACCGGGGCCCCCACGGCGAACGCGGCGGAGTCCAGCTCCACGCGCACCCCGCTGGCCGCCGCGACGTGCCCCAGGTCCTGTAGCAGCCCGTCGCTCACGTCCAGCATCGCGCTCGCCCCGAGCCTCGCCGCCTCCGGGCCGCACGCGTAGGGCGGGCACGGCCGCCGATGCGCGGCCACGGCCTCCCGGAGCGCCCGCTCCACACCCGAATCGCCCTCCAGGTCCTCCTCGCCGGGCAACCCGTCCCCAGGCGGAGCGTCCGACCGGCCCGCCTCCCCGGGCAGCCGGTTCCCGGACGGAGCCCGGCCCGCCTCCCGTGCGCGATCGCCCTCCCGGCCCGCCTCCAGCAGGGCGAGGCCGGCTGCGGCGTGGCCGAGTCGCCCGGCGACGGCCACGACCTGGCCCGGACGTGCCCCCGACCTGGTCACCGGGGCCCGCCCGCCCAGGTCGCCCAGCGCGGTCACGCCGAGCACCACCAGGTCGCTCCGGGCGATGTCGCCCCCGGCCACGCTCGCGCCGACGACGGCGCACTCGTCGCGGAACCCGTCGGTCAGCGCGTCGAGCCAGCCGACCGGCAGATCGGCGGGTATCCCGAGCCCGACCACGATGGCCGTGGGGACCGCGCCCATGGCGGCCACGTCGGCGAGGTTCTGGGCCGCCGCCTTCCGGCCGACGTCGTAGCCGCTGGACCAATCGCGGCGAAAGTGCCTACCCTCGACTAGGAGGTCCGTTGACACCACGACGCGCCCGTCTGGCGCGCTGACCATCGCAGCGTCGTCGCCTGGACCGAGGAGCACTGTCTCTCCTTGGGGCAGACGTCCTGAAATACGAGTTACCGCTCCGAATTCGCCGAGATCTCCGACTGTGATGACGCACCTCCTGACGCACACAGGGTACGGTGGCCCTTCGGCGTGATCGAATCGCCCGGGAGGACGTAATGGTGCAGGCCTACATCCTTATTCAGACCGAGGTCGGTAAGGCCGCAAGCGTGGCCCGCGAGATCTCCGGGATTCCCGGGGTCACTCAGGCCGAAGACGTGACGGGCCCGTACGACGTGATCGTGCGCGCGGAGGCGCGCAACGTCGACGAGCTCGGCAAACTGGTCGTGGCCCAGATCCAGGCCGTGGATGGGATCACACGTACCCTTACGTGCCCGATTGTCCACATCTAAGGTATCCAAGGTAAACATCTCTCATGCGCACCGCTCCCGTCCTGCTGGTCCTGCTCGCGCTCGCCGGATGCGGTGCCGTACACGTCGAGCCGCCTGCCCCGCAGGGTGAGGCCGCGGCCGCGTGCGTGCGGCTGCACGGTCTGTTGCCCCAGCGGCTCGACGGCGTGGAGCGTGGCACGTCCACCCCCGAGTCCCCCTACGTCACCGTCTGGGGCGAGGGGGAGATCGCGGTGCGCTGCGGGGTGCCGCGGCCGGCCAGGATGGCCCCCACCGATCAGTTGCAGGAGATCAACGGGGTGGGCTGGTTCGCCGACCCGGAGCGGCCGACGCTCTTCACCGCCGTCGCCGACCCCGCCTACGTTGAGGTCACGGTCGCGGGCACGCACGTCGCGGCGAGCGTGCTCGCCGACCTGTCGGGCCCGATCGCCGAGGTGTCAGCGCAGCCCCGCTGAGCGGTGCAGCGCGAGCTGGATCAGCCGGTCCACCAGCTCCGGATAGGACAGGCCCGAGGCGGCCCAGAGCTGCGGCGCCACCGACAGCGAGGTGAAGCCGGGCATCGTGTTGATCTCGTTGAAGATCAGCTCGCCCTCGGCCGTGTAGAAGAAGTCGACCCGCGACAGCCCCTCGCACTCGAGCGCCTCGAACGCGCGCACGGCCATCGCCCGCACCTGCTCGGCCGTCTCCTCGGGGATGTCGGCGGGAACGGTCAGCGACATCTGGTCGGGGTAGTACTTGGCCTCGAAGTCGAAGAACTCCTGGCCCCCCTCGACCTTGACCTCGCCGGGCAGTGACGCGCCGGGCGGCTCGTCGCCGAGCGACTCGAGCACCGCGCACTCGATCTCGCGCCCCACCACCGCCGCCTCGATGAGCACCTTGGGATCGTGCTGCCGGGCGAACTCGACGGCCGCCTCCAGAGAGGCCCTGTCGTGGGCCTTGGAGATGCCCTGCGACGAGCCGGCCCTGGCCGGCTTGACGAACACCGGCCAGCCGAGCTCCTCGGCCTCCTTGAGCACCCGGTCGCGATCGAGCCGCCAGTCACGCTCGCGCACCACCACGTAGCGCCCGATGGGCAGCCCGGCCGCGGCCATCACCGTCTTCATGTGGGCCTTGTCCATGCCGACCGCGCTGGCCAGCACGCCGGAGCCCACGTAGCGCACGCCGGCCATCTCCAGCAGGCCCTGGATGGTGCCGTCCTCGGCGAACGGCCCGTGCATCACCGGGAAGACCACGTCGACCGAGCCCAGCTCCACCGGGATGCTGCCCGGGTCGTAGGCCATCAGCGAGCCCGCGCCGGAGGACGGCAGCGCCAGGGCCGCGCCCGAGGTGTCGACGGCGGGCAGCTCCCCCTCCTCGATCGCGAACCGCTGGCCGGTCGCGGCGAGCACCCACCTGCCGTCCTGGGCGATCCCGATGGGGATCACTTCGTACTTGGTCCTGTCGATCGCTTCCAGCACGCTGCCCGCGCCCATGATGGACACGGCATGCTCGGAATTGCGACCTCCGAAAACGACGGCGACGCGTGGCTTGCTCATGACGTCCGAATCTACCGGCGTGTCCTCACTACAGCGAGTCAACCCGCGCGGGTGGTGGCGGCGATGGTCAGACCCCGTAACGCTCTGGCTTGGGCGAACGGGACATGAGCAGCATGCCCGCCTCACTCGGCGACATGCCGTCGTGCACCACTCCGACGACGACCTCGGTGATCGGCATCTCGACGTCGTGCTTCCGGGCCAGCGCCAGCACGGACTCGCAGGACTTGACGCCCTCGGCGGTCTGCTTGGTGCTCGCGATCACCTCCTGCAGCGTCATGCCGCGGCCGAGCCGCTCGCCGAACGTGCGGTTGCGCGACAGTGGCGAGACGCAGGTGGCCACCAGGTCGCCCATCCCGGCGAGCCCGGCGAACGTGTGTGGGTCGGCCCCGAGCGCCGCGCCCAGGCGGGAGATCTCGGCCAGGCCCCTGGTCATGAGCATCGCGCCCACGTTGTCGCCCATGCCCATCCCGGCGGACACGCCCACGGCCAGCGCGATGACGTTCTTCACGGCGCCGCCGAGCTCCACGCCCACCACGTCGGGATTGGTGTAGGGCCGGAACCACGGCGGCAGGTGGCAGGCCTTCTGCAGCCGAGCGGCCACACCCTCGTCGACGCAGGCCACGACGGACGCGGCGGGCTGCCGCTGGGCGATCTCCTTGGCCAGGTTGGGGCCGGAGACGACCGCGACGCGCTCCTCCGGCACCCCCGCCACCTCGCGGATGACCTCGCTCATCCGCTTGGTCGTGCCGAGCTCGATGCCCTTCATCAGGCTGACCAGGACCGCGTCGCGGGGGATGTGCTCGCGCCAGGCGGCCAGGTTGACCCGCAACGACTGCGAGGGCACGGCGAGCACGACGAAGTCGGCCCCGTCGAGCGCCTCGGCCGGATCGGTCGTGGCCTCCAGCGATGTGGGCAACGCCACACCCGGCAGATAGTCGAGGTTGGTGTGGGCCCGCTGGATGCTCTCGACCAGCTCCGGCCTGCGCCCCCACAGGATGGTCCGGTTGCCCACCTCGGCCAGGATCATGGCGAACGTGGTGCCCCACGAGCCTGTGCCGAACACCGCGACCTTCGTCATGTGCTCACCGTCCCGCCGGGTCGTAGGGAGTCTCGGGCGCCTTCTCCCCGCGCAGCTCCGCGAGCTGCTCGGTGATCGCCGCCATGATGTCGGCGGTCGCCGCGCGCAGGACTTCGGCGTGCGGCGGCTCGCCGGCGTATCGGGACAGGTCGACCGGCGGCCCCACCGACACGTGGAACGTCTTGCGCGGGAACAGCCTCGGCCGTTTCGCACCGTAGGGCAGCAACTCCTGCGCCCCCCAGTGGGCCACCGGGATCACCGGGGCCCCGCTCTCCAGCGCGAGCCGCGCGACGCCCGTCTTGCCGACCATCGGCCACAGCCGGGGGTCACGGGTGCAGGTGCCCTCGGGATAGAAGAAGATCGCGCACCCCTCTCGCAGCCGCTGCGCCGCCGTGTGCAGCGACCTGGCCGCCTCACTGCTGCCCCGCTCGACGGGGATGACGCACAGCGAGCGCACCGCGTGGCCCAGCAACGGCACCTTGAACAGCGCGACCTTGGCCAGGATCACCGGCCAGCGACCGTTGTTGTAGAGGAAGTGCGACAACAGGACCGGATCGGTCCACGAGAGGTGGTTGGCTGCGATGATCACGCCGCCGGTGCGGGGAACGCGGTCTCCGTGCCGCCAGTCACGCTTGACCAGGAGCCATGACAGTGGCTTGACGATCACGACGGCCAGAGTCTCCCAGAAACGCGATGGTCGCGTCAGGCGGCGGCTCATGGTTTCCTCCAACCCGTACGATATGCGCCCCAAGTCTCCCGGTTGTCCGCAGGGGATGTCGAGGCGCGATGCTTAACCCTATGAGCAACCGCTGGTCACTGGTGATCCCGGTGAAGACGCTGGTCGCGGCGAAGACCCGGTTGGCCGCCGCGACAGGCCCGCATCGGACACGGCTGGCCGTCGCGGTCGCCTGTGACACCGTTTCGGCGGCGCTGTCGTGCCCGCTGGTCGCGCGGGTCATCGTGGTGACCGCCGACCCCGCCGCGGCGGGCCCGTTGTCCGCGCTGGGCGCCGACGTGGTGCCCGACCCCGACCACGGTCTCAACACCGCGCTTCGCACGGGGGCCGCCCATGCCGTACGCCTCGCGCCCGGCGACCCGGTGGGCGCGCTGCAGGCGGACCTGCCCGCCCTGCGGCCCGCGGAGCTGGCCGCCGTCCTGGCCGCCGCCGCCGAGTTCGACCAGGCGTTCGTCCCCGACGCACTCGACGTCGGCACCACCTTCTACGGTGTACGGCCGGGGCTGCCGTTCACGCCCAGGTTCGGCGGCGAGTCACGGGCCAAGCATCTGGCCGGCGGGGCGAAGGAGTTGTGCGTGGAGGGCGTCGAGTCGGTCAGGCGCGACGTGGACACCCCCGGCGACCTGCGCGCGGCCATGGCGCTCGGCCTCGGACGGCACACCGCGGCCGTGGTCGCCGACCTGTGGCCGTCCAGCTGATCCACCCGATCCGGGCGACCCGCGCCGCATGCGCGCGGAGGGCCGACCGTTTACGCTGGGCTGCGTGCAGGCAACGGTGCGCGGCTTCGATGAGGTGACCCGTTCGGGCTCGGTCTTCCTCGACGACGGGACTGTGCTGCCCTTCGGCGCCCGGGCCTTCGACGCGGGGCCCCTGCGGCTGCTGCGGTCGGGGCAGCGGGTCCGCCTGGTGGTGACCGACGGCGAGATCACCTACATCACGCTGTCGACGTTCCCCGTGCCCGACTGATCCGGGGCAGAAAGAAGCCCGGCCCTCGGAGTGAGGGCCGGGCGGATGCGACGTCGTTACTTCTTCTTCGCGGCCTTCTTGCCGGCCACGTTCACCAGCTCCTTGAAGTCTGAGCCCGGACGGAACTTCGGCCCCCAGCTCTCGTCGACCTTGATCTCTGCTCCGGTCGACGGGTTCCTGGCCGTGCGAGCCGGCTTGTGCACCATCTCGAACGCGCCGAAGCCGGTGATCGAGACCTTGTCGCCGCTCGCGACTGCCTTCTGGACGGCATCGATGATCGCGTTGACGGCCTCGGTGGCCGTCCTTCTGTCCCCCACGCGATCTACGATGGCGTCAACGAGTTCTCGCTTGTTCATGTCTGTTCTGCTCCCCCAGTTACGGCTCGGGGTTCCAGCTCACGAAGCTCGACGTAGAAACCCCTTACGCGCTCGAAAGTAGGCGGGATCGCGGGGGAACTCAAATACCGAGCGGATTTTCGGGTGCGTGTGGCGTGTCGGAGGCGCTGTCAAGCGCGTCGAGCAAGGCGTCGAGCCTGGTCGCGGCCCTTTCCCGGTCACGTTTGGCGAGGTCGCAGATCGCCAGATATCGGCGCCCCAGGCGTTCCCTCTCGGCGGCGGGGAGCATGCGGACGCGGCGGTGCGCCTCGCGCAACCGCCGCGCCAGTTCGTCGTCTTCTAGACGGTCGTCGGCAGCCATGGCTGCCGACCATTCTCGTATGCCGTCACCTCGTCGGCGTGACGCAGGGTCAGGCCGATGTCGTCGAGCCCCTCCATGAGCCGCCAGCGGGTGTAGTCGTCGATCTCGAATCCGACGGTCTCGCCGGCCCAGCGCACCTGGCGTTCGGCCAGGTCCACGGTCACCCGCAGCGTGGGGTCCGCCTCGACGGCGGTCTGCAGCGCCTCGACCTTCTCGGCGGGCAGGACGACCGGCAGCAGCCCCATCTTGGTGGAGTTGTTACGGAAGATGTCGCCGAACCTGGCGGCGATCACGACGCGGAAGCCGTACTGCTGCAGGGCCCAGACGGCGTGCTCGCGGGAGGAGCCGGTGCCGAAGTCGGGGCCCGAGACGAGGATCGAGGCGCCCTCGTAGGACGGGTCGTTCAGGACGAACGTCGGGTCCTCGCGCCAGGCGGCGAACAGGCCCTTCTCGAAGCCGGTCCTGCTCACCTGCTTGAGCCAGACGGCCGGGATGATCTGGTCGGTGTCGACGTTGCCGCGGCGCAGCGGCACCGCCTTGCCGGTGTGGGTGGTGAAGGCATCCATGATCAGGGTCTCCTAGAGGTCGGCGGGGGCGGTCAGGCGGCCGGTCACCGCGCTCGCGGCGGCGACCTGCGGTGACACCAGGTGGGTGCGGCCACCCTTGCCCTGGCGGCCCTCGAAGTTGCGGTTGGAGGTGGAGGCGCTGCGCTCGCCCGGCTGGAGCGTGTCGGGGTTCATGCCGAGGCACATCGAGCACCCGGCCTCCCGCCACTCGGCGCCGGCCGCCTTGAACACCTCGTCCAGCCCCTCCTCCTCGGCCTGCAGCTTGACCAGCATCGATCCGGGCACGATCAGCGTGCGCGTCTTCACCTGGCGGCCGCGCAGGATCTCGGCGGCGGCGCGCAGGTCCTCCAGGCGCCCGTTGGTGCACGAGCCGACGAAGACCGTGTCGACCTCGATCTCGCGCAGCGGCGTGCCCGCGGTCAGGCCCATGTACTCGAGCGCCCGCGCGGCCGACTGCCTGGCGATCGGGTCGGCGAAGCTCTCGGGGTCGGGCACGACCTCGCCCAGCGGCAGACCCTGGCCGGGGTTGGTGCCCCAGGTGACGTACGGCGTCAGCGTCGAGGCGTCGATCTCGACGACCTTGTCGAACACGGCGTCGTCGTCGGTCCGCAGCGACTTCCAGTATTCGACGGCCTGGTCCCACGACTCGCCCTTCGGCGCGTGCTGGCGGCCCTTGAGGTAGGCGAACGTGGTCTCGTCTGGCGCGATCATGCCCGCCCGCGCGCCGGCCTCGATCGACATGTTGCAGACCGTCATCCGGCCCTCCATGGAGAGCTTCCGCACGGCCTCACCGCGGTATTCGATGATGTAGCCCTGCCCGCCGCCGGTGCCGATCTTGGCGATGATGGCCAGGATCAGGTCCTTGGCCGTGACACCGGGAGGCAGCTCGCCCAAGACCTCGATGGCCATGGTCTTCGGCCGGTAGGCCGGCAGCGTCTGCGTGGCCAGCACGTGCTCGACCTCGGAGGTGCCGATGCCGAACGCGATGCCGCCGAACGCGCCGTGGGTGGAGGTGTGGGAGTCGCCGCAGACGATCGTCATGCCCGGCTGGGTCAGGCCGAACTGCGGGCCGATGATGTGCACCACGCCCTGCCCGGCGTCACCCATCGGGTAGAGCCGGACGCCGAACTCGGCGGCGTTCTTGCGCAGCGTCTCGACCTGGGTCTTCGACACGGGGTCGGAGATGGGGCCGAGCACGGTCGGGACGTTGTGGTCCTCGGTGGCGATGGTGAGCTCGGGGCGGCGCACAGGCCGGCCGGCGAGCCGGAGCCCGTCGAACGCCTGCGGGCTGGTCACCTCGTGAACGAGGTGCAGGTCGATGTAGAGCAGGTCGGGTTCGCCGTCGGCACGGCGCACCACGTGCTGCTCCCAGACCTTCTCCGCCAGTGTGCGGCCCATGATCTCCTCCTATTGATGCGATGCCCCGCATCGCGACTTGCTCGCCGAGACCCGATCTCGCCCTGGTCGCAGTGCTCCCCGCGCTCCTCGGTGCGGAGATCGGCGCTCCCTCGCGGGAGAGTCTCCAACTTGCCTTCTCATATGTCGAGACGGCAGTATCGGTGTATGGACAACTCTAGCGGAGTCGGCGTACTCGACAAGGCCGTTCTGGTGCTCAATGCTCTCGAAGCGGGTCCGGCGTCGCTCGCGCAGCTTGTTCAGGCCACCGGTCTGGCCCGCCCCACGGCCCATCGGCTCGCCGTCGCCCTTGAGCACCACCGCATCGTGACTCGTGACACACAGGGCAGGTTCGTGCTCGGGCCGCGCCTTTCGGAGTTGTCCACGGCGGCCGGCGAGGATCGGCTGCTCGCGGTGGCCGCGCCCGTGCTGCTGCAGTTGCGCGACCTGACCGGCGAGAGTGCGCAACTGTACCGCCGTCAGGGGGACGAGCGGGTCTGCGTGGCGGCGGCCGAGCGGGCCAGCGGGCTGCGTGACACGGTGCCCGTCGGCTCGGCGCTGCCCATGACGGCGGGTTCGGCGGCGCAGATCCTGCTGGCCTGGGAGGAGCCCGACCGGCTGCACCGCGGCCTGCGCGGCGCCAAGTTCACCGCGGCCACGCTGGCCTCGGTGCGGCGCCGCGGCTGGGCCCACAGCGTGGGAGAGCGCGAGCAGGGAGTGGCCAGCGTCTCCGCCCCCATCCGGGGAAGCGGCGGCAAGGTGGTCGCCGCCGTGTCGGTCTCCGGCCCCATCGAACGACTCACCAGAGCCCCGGGACGACTACACGCGGTGGCGGTGATGGCGGCCGCCGAACGGGTCACCGAATCCATGCGACGTACGTCATGATCAGCAAAAGCGCCTATTTGGGGAGCCGAGTGCCTCACGGGCGCACTAGCCTGAGTGCGTGACAGATCGCATCGAGGTAGCCGCCACTGAGCTGCGACCCCTGCTCGAAGAGTTCATCTTGTGGGCGAGCACCAACGCGCCCGACAGCGACCCCGAGCTCGTGGGGCCGGCAGTGCTGTGGCACCGTCTCGCCTTCTCCCAGGATTCCGGCACGTGGAAGCGCGCCGACCTGCGAAACCTGCTGCTCGATCGGATGCCGAAGGTGGTGGACGACCCCGACTCCGCCGCCGACGGCATGCTCCCGGCCGTCGACGCCTACCTGACGTTCCTCTCGCAGACCGGCAGGCTGGCCAAGGGGTCCGACTCCCTCGACGACCTGCGAGCCGAGCTCGACGACGTCGAGGACCAGTTCGTCGAGCTGATGGAGGAGCTCCTCGACGACACCGAGGACACCGGTGACGAGGAGGAAGAGGGCGGCGATCTCGGCGATTTCGAGCTGTTCGCCGACGAGCTGGCCGAGCTCGACACCATCAGGCTGCGGCCCGACACCGAGCTGGCCGCGGCGGCCCGTGAGGTGCCGCTGATCGCCAAGGCCCGCGACCTGGCGCTGTGGGTCGGCTCCGGCCGCCGGGTGGGCGAGGACACCCTGCTGTCCGACGCCGAGGTCGAGGAGGCGCTGGGCGTCGTCGGGCTGCCCAGGCCCGAGGCCCAGGGCTCGCTCGCCGAGGCCGTGCCCCAGCTGTGGAACATCTGGAACCTCGCCGTCGACCTCGAGTTCCTGGAGCCCGGCGAAGCCAACACGGTGGCCGTCCAGGACGACACCTCCGAGTGGCCGTTCGACGACGACGAGGACGTGCTCGACGCCTGGATGCTCGGCCTCCACTCGGTCGACTACGGCGACCCCGAGCTGGCCGACGACGACCTGACCATGGCGCTGGCGGGGCTCACCCGTGGCGTGCTGGTCAGGCTGCTGCTGGCCGGCGGCTCGCGCGACCTCGACGAGCTCCGCCGGGAGCTGGCCGAGGCGGCCGCCGACCTCGACGAGCTGGGCGCCGACGCGTGGGAGGCGGCGGACGACCCGCTGACCCCGGCGGTCGACTGGCTGACGGGCTACGGCATGGTCACGGTCGCCGACGGCACGGTCACCCTGACGCCGCTCGGCACCGAGGGCGTCGTCCACCTGGTCGACGACTCCGACATCGAGGTCGACGCGCGGCCCGCGATCGAGTCGATGAGCGCCCACGAGCTGCTCGCGCTCAGCGCCGAGCTGCCCGAGGAGGAGGCCGACGCCGAGTTCGCCGCCTGGATGCGGCTGCGTGAGCCCGGCCGGGCGGCCGAGGAGCTGCTGGAGGCGGCCGCCGAGGACGAGAGCGACGCGCTCATCCGGGTGCAGGCCGCCAGCGTGGTGGGCGCCCTTGGTGAGGCGGCCATCCCGGCCTGGCAGGAGGCGCTCAAGCAGCCGTCCCTGCGGCCCTACGCGGCGACGCACCTGAGCCACCTGAACGTGCCGGACGCGCCGGAGCCGACGCAGGACGACACCCACTGGCTGATCCTCGACATGTGGACCATCTCGGCGGGCCTGGGCCGGGCGGAGTTCGTCGGCAGTGTCCGCGACATCGGGCCCGAGCTGCTCAACAGCCTGCTCGAAGTGATCTGGAAGATCCCGCACGCCCACGTCGAGGAGTTGCTCGACCTGATCTCGCAGGTCCATCCCGACAAGCAGGTCGCCAAGGCGGCTCGCCGGGCCCTCTTCCGGGCCCGCTCGGCCACCTCCTAGCGTCTCGGCGTCCCGGGCGGGCGCATCCACTACGAGGTCCGCGGCGCGGGGCCGCTGCCGCTGGTCGTGGGACCCGATGTCGGCCGCGGCCTTCGCGCCGCCGGCCGACGCGCTCGCGGGTGACCACACGGTCGCCGGCTCGGCTCATGTCGTCGTCGTCGGCCTCGGCGTGGCCGCGGGCGGCCTGCTCACCTACCAGACCTCCATGGCGCTGGCCGGGCCGCTCGGCACGGCGCCGGTGGAGTCCCCCGTCGACCACGGCGGTTTCCCCGGCCGGGCCGGGGAAGCCGCCGAGGCGCCGCGGAAGGCGCTCATGGACGGGTGAGCGAGCGGGGCGGTGGGAACGCCCGGTGTGGAAAGCACGAAAGGCCCGATCGATGATCGGGCCTTCGCAGATGTAGTCCCGACCGGATTCGAACCGGCGCTACCGCCTTGAGAGGGCGGCGTCCTGGGCCACTAGACGACGGGACCTTCGTGACTTGCCTGACAGTGGTAGTCCCGACCGGATTCGAACCGGCGCTACCGCCTTGAGAGGGCGGCGTCCTGGGCCACTAGACGACGGGACCCTGTCAGCAAGCGATCAGCCGGGTCTCCCCGGCAACGGAGGTAACTCTACCGCACCCCAAGGAGCACGCAAAACCACTATCAACTCAGCGGATCGGGCCTGCGGGGGCGCACCCGGTCGTCCCATCGGCTCGTACGGCCCGGCGCGGCCCCGGCCGCACCGGGGTGGCGGCGATCAGCACGCGGCACCGGAGGTCGCCGGCGGGCGAAACGGTCTCCGCTTCACGGTTAAAGAAACCCCATGAACGCCAAAAACGGATGCCTCTTGCGAGACATCCGTCAGATGCTGGGGTACCAGGACTCGAACCTAGACTAACTGAACCAGAATCAGTCGTGCTGCCAATTACACCATACCCCACCGTTACGAACCCCTTAGGGTTCGTGCGGCGACCTCCGAAAGAATAGCCCAGCTTGGGGGCCAAGACCAAAACGATTGCGCGAGAGCACGCGGCGAGGCCCCTGTCATGCCAAGCTGATGCTGACAAAACACCATGTGGAGGAGCCCAAGCGTTGGCCGAGAATCCGTTGTTCGCCCCCAGCAGCCTGCCCTACCAGCTGCCGCCCTTCGCCGAGATCCGCGAGGAGCACTACCTGCCCGCGTTCGCGCGCGGAATGGCCGAGCAGCTGGCGGAGGTCGACGCGATCGCCCGCGACACCGAGCCGCCGACGTTCGGCAACACGATCGCCGCGCTCGAACGGTCCGGGCGGATCCTCGACCGCACGGCCACGGCCTTCTTCAGCGTCGCCGCCTCCGACTCGACCGACGCCGTCATGGAGATCGAGAAGCAGATCTCTCCCGAGCTGGCCAAGCACAGCGACGCGATCCGGCTCAACCGGGCGCTCTGGGCCCGGATCAAGCAGGTGACGACAGACGACGCCGAGGAGGCGTGGCTGCTGGAGAAGTACCGCGAGGACTTCATCCGGGCCGGCGCCGACCTGTCGGAGGCC
The DNA here is from genome assembly GCF_040649575.1 of Nonomuraea sp. NPDC048916. Taxonomy (NCBI): domain Bacteria; kingdom Bacillati; phylum Actinomycetota; class Actinomycetes; order Streptosporangiales; family Streptosporangiaceae; genus Nonomuraea; species Nonomuraea sp. NPDC048916. The sequence goes on along the minus strand of NZ_JBEZFS010000014.1, from coordinate 40,011 downwards.
GAGCAGGAGCGGCTCAAGGAGCTCAACGAGGAGCAGTCGAGGCTGTCCACCGAGTTCGCCCAGAACCTGCTGAAGGCCTCGACCGAGTCCGCGCTGGTGGTCGACGACCCCAAGGAGCTCGACGGGTTCGACGAGGCCGAGATCGAGTCGTTGGAACGTGACGGCCACTACGTCCTGCCGCTGCTCAACTTCACCAACCAGCCGGGGCTGGCCCAGCTCACCGACCGCGACGTGCGCCGCAGGCTCTACACGCTGAGCGTGGAGCGGGCGCCGCACAACTTCGGGCTGGCCGTGCGGCTCGCGACTCTGCGGGCCGAACGGGCCCGGCTGCTGGGCTACCCCGACCACGCCGCCTACAAGGTCGCCGACCAGACGGCCAAGAGCGTCGAGGCGGTCGAGGGCATGCTGGGGCAGCTCGTCGGGCCCGCCGTACGGAACGCCCGCAAGGAGGCGGAGGCGCTCACCGAGCAGGCCGGGTTCGAGATCGAGCCGTGGGACTGGTCGTTCTACGCGGAGAAGGTGCGCCAGGCCCGCTACGACTTCGACGCCGGCGCGATGCGGCCCTACTTCGAGCTCGACCGCGTCTACCTCGACGGCGTGTTCTACGCCGCGACCCGCCTCTACGGCGTCACGTTCGGCGAGCGGACCGACCTGGCCGGCTACCACCCGGACGTGCGGATCTTCGAGGTGTTCAACGAGGACGGCAGCGCGCTCGGCCTGTTCGCCCTCGACCCGTTCGCGAGGCCGACCAAGCGCGGCGGCGCGTGGATGAACAACCTGGTCAACCAGTCGTTCCTGTTCGGCGAGAAGCCCGTGGTGATCAACAATCTGAACATCACCAAGCCCGTGACCGGGCCGGCGTTGCTGACCTACGACGAGGTCAGCACGGCCTTCCACGAGTTCGGCCACGCGCTGCACGGGCTCTTCTCCGAGGTGCGCTATCCCCGCGTCTCGGGCACCAACGTGCCGCGCGACTTCGTCGAGTATCCGTCGCAGGTCAACGAGATGTGGGCGACCTGGCCCGAGGTCCTGGCCAACTACGCCAGGCACCACGAGACGGGCGAGCCGATGCCCGCGGAGCTGGTGGAGAAGATGAAGGCCGCGGAGAAGTTCAACCAGGGCTTCATGACCGTCGAGTATCTGGCCGCGACGCTGCTCGACTGGGCCTGGCACCGGCTGAGCCCCGGCGAGACCGTCGAGGACGCCGAGGCGTTCGAGCAGGCGGCCCTGGAAGCGGCCCAGATCGCCTTCCCGCTGGTCAGGCCGCGCTACCGGACCAACTACTTCGCCCACGTCTTCTCCGGCGGCTACAGCGCCGGCTACTACTCCTACATCTGGAGTGAGGTGCTCGACGCCGAGAGCGTCGAGTGGTTCAAGGAGAACGGCGGGCTGGAGCGGGCCAACGGCGACCACTTCCGCCGCGCGCTGCTGTCGAAGGGCGGCAGCCTCGACCCGCTGACCGCGTTCCGCGACTTCCGCGGTCGCGAGCCGTCCATCCAGCCGCTGCTGGAGCGCCGCGGCCTGGTCTGACACCCGGCTCCACGGTCCGGCGGCGGCACCGCTGAGTCAGCGAGTGTCGAGATCGGCGATCCGCCGCCGGACTCCTCATCAGGGACGTCCTGGCGACCGGTCTCCCGATGTGCTCTACGCGCTCCGCCAGGCGGCCGTGATCCAGACGGCCCGCTCCGAACGCGTACGGTCACCCCTCTGGCTCGGCCTCACCTCCACGCCGGCGGGCTTCGCGGTGCGACTGCTCCTCGGCTGTCCGCTGAGTCCGAGGCCCGGGGGCACGGGGGTGTGGCCGGCCAGGGCCGCCGGGGCGGCGCTCAGCCTCGCAGGCGTGTCAGCGCGGCGCGGATCCGGTCTTGGGTCCGCTCGCGGCCGAGCACCTCGATCGACTCGAACAGCGGCAGGCCGACCGTCCGCCCGGTGACCGCGACGCGTACGGGAGCCTGGGCCTTGCCCAGCTTGAGCCCGTGGGCCGTGCCGACCTCCTCCAGCGCCTCCTTGAGCGACTCGGGATCCCAGCTGACGACGTCGAGCCGCTCCAGGTAGCCGGACAGGATCTCCACCGGGGAGTTCTTCATCGCCTTGTCCCAGGAGGCCTGGTCGAACACCGGCTCGTCCAGGAACAGGAAGTCGACGTTCTGCCTGATCTCCGACAGGACCGTGATGCGGGTCTGGGCCAGGCCGGCGACCTTGCTGAACATCTCGCGGTCCCAGTCGGGCTCGAGGTAGGGGGCGCAGCGCTCCTCGAACGTCTCCAGCGGCAGGGCCCGGATGTATTCGCCGTTGAACGCGCGCAGCTTCTTCTCGTCGAAGTAGGCGCTGGAGCTGTTGACGGCGTCGAGCCGGAACAGCGGCACCATCTCCGACCACGGCATGATCTCCCGGTCGTCGCCGGGGCCCCAGCCGAGCAGCATGAGGTAGTTGACCATGGCCTCGGCCAGGTAGCCCTCGGCCCGGTAGTCCTCCAGGGCCACCTTGTCGCGCCGCTTGGACAGCTTCTTGCGCTGCTCGTTGACGATGACCGGCAGGTGCGCCCAGACCGGCGGGGTGGCGCCGAGCGCGGGCCAGAGCAGCTGCTGCTTGGCGGCGTTGCCCAGGTGCTCCTCGCCGCGCACCACGTGGGTGATGCCCTGGGTGATGTCGTCGACGGCGTTGGCCAGCACGTAGAGGGGCGAGCCGTCGGTGCGGGCGATGACGAAGTCCTCCTGGGAGTCGTTGGGGAACTCCACCCGGCCCCTGATGACGTCGTCGACGACGGTGACGCCCTCGTCGGGAGTGCGGAAGCGCACCGCGCCCTCGGTCAGGCCCCGGTCGCGGCAGAAGCCGTCGTAGCCCTTGTGCTCGGAGCCGGTGCGGGCGACGAGCAGCTCACGCGTGCAGTCGCAGTGGTAGGCCTTGCCGTCGGCGAGCAGCTTGGCCACGGCCTCGCGGTGCTGCGGCTCGTAGGCCGACTGGAAGTAGGGACCCTCGAACGCCGGAGCGCCGCCGTTGATGCCGATCCAGTCGAGCGCCGAGATGATGCCCTCGGTCCACTCGGGCCGGTTGCGGGTGGCGTCGGTGTCTTCGATGCGCAGCACGAAACGGCCGCCCGACCGCACGGCCAGGGCCCAGTTGAACAGCGCCGTGCGGGCGCCGCCGACGTGGAACATGCCGGTTGGGGATGGGGCGAACCGCACCCGTAGATCAGTCACGAGCGACCACCTTGTTCGTCAGAGTGCCGATGCCTTCGATGCCGACGCTGACCTCGTCGCCGAGCTCGATCGGACCGACGCCGTCGGGGGTGCCGGTCAGGATCACGTCGCCCGGGATCAGCGTCATGACCGCGCTGACGTAGGCGACCAGCGCGGGAATGTCGTGGATGAGCTGGCTGGTGCGGCCGCTCTGGCGGACCTCGCCGTTGACGGTCGTGGTGAGCGCCAGGTCGCTCGGGTCGAGGTCGGTGCGGATCCACGGGCCGAGCGGGCAGAACGTGTCGAAGCTCTTGGCCCGCGTGAACTGGACGTCCTTCTTCTGCAGGTCGCGCGCGGTGACGTCGTTGGCGCAGGTGTAGCCGAAGATGACGTCCTTGACCCGCTCGACCGGCACCTCGCGGCACAACCGGCCGATCACCACGGCCAGCTCGCCCTCGAAGTCGACCCGGTCGGACAGCGAGGTCGGGTAGACGATCGGCTCGCCATGGCCGATCACCGAGGTCGACGGTTTGAGGAAGATGAGCGGCTCCTCGGGCACCTCGTTGCCCATCTCGCGCGCGTGCTCGGCGTAGTTGCGGCCGATGGCGATCACCTTGCTCGGCAGCATGGGGGCGAGCAGCCGCACCTGGGCCAGCGGGAACCGCTCGCCGGTGAACTGCACCTCACCGAAGGGGTGGCCGGAGATCGCGGAGACGAACTCCTCGCCCGGGCCGCCCTCGACCACGCCGAACGACACGCCATCGTCTGTGGAGAACCTCGCTATACGCACCCGACAAGGCTATCGCCGCCGCCCGGGGAGTCGGTTCACGGCGACACGCCAGACGTCGCGTTAGCCTGGAGCCCGCACCGGACGGTGCGGTGAGGTTCGCCGCGAGAGGGGTCGCGTTGTCCATCGTCAAGATCAACGTGTTGACGGTTCCCACCGAGATGCGCGAAGAGCTCGAACACCGGTTCTCCAACCGGGCCGGGATGGTCGAGTCGGCCGACGGGTTCGAGTGGTTCGAGCTGCTCAGGCCCGTCGAGGGCACCGACCAGTACCTCGTCTACACGCGGTGGCGCAGCGAGGACGACTTCCTCAGGTGGCAGGAGAGCCAGGACTTCCAGCGCGGCCACGCCGAGGCGGCGGGCTCCGGTCAGGGGCACGGCCACGGGCGGGGGCCCGCCGCGTCGGGGGCGACTCTGTGGTCGTTCGAGGTCGTGGACAGCGCCGGGCCGAAGGGTTAGGCGTCGAGCGGGTTGCGGGCGATGCGCTCGGCGATGCCCGACCGCACGAAGCCGCCGGCCAGGCTCGACGGCTTGCGCGTGCCCTGGTCGGTGACGCAGGCGGCGAACTCCTTGGCGATCTCCAGGCGCGGATGCCGGGCGAGCACCTCGTCGCGGAGCCCGGGCGGGATCTCGTCGGTGCGGCGGCCGGAGATGTCCATGGCGGTCGAGAGCTCCAGCAGGTGCCCCTCCGGGTCCTCGTCCACCGGGACCTCGTCCCACATGTGACGGATGATCACCTCTGAGGCGCGCCGCCTGCGGTCCTCGGGCCACCCGGCTCCCGTGCAGAAGGCCCAGGCCACGTGTCCGCCGGCCTCCTCGTATCCCACCGTGTGGCTGTCGAACTCGGCGGCCAGCCCGATGTCGTGCAGCATGGCCGACACGTACAACAGCTCGGCGTCGAAGGCGATGTCGTGCAGCCGGGCGTGGGCCGCGGCCCACAGGTAGGCCCTGATCGAGTGGTTGAGGAGTGAGGGCGAGTGGTAGCGGGCCGCCACCTCCAGGGCGCCGCGGCAGGCAGGAGTGTCGGGGAGCACCAGGTCGTTCAGGTTCATGCGTTCATCATGGAGCGCCGGGTCCGGCCGGGACGAGTGGCCCTGAGGTCACCCATCGACGGGATCCGGCCAATCTCTCGCCGGCCGTGTGCCCGGCTTCACGGACGGGACACCCGGCCGACCGGCTGGGGGGCCTCGTCCGGCGCCGCGCCGCTCCGGTGCGGATCCCCGCCCGCGTCGTGGGGCCGGGCGAGCGCCAGTCCCGCCGCCAGGCAGGCGAGCGGCATGGCCGGCAGCACGTACCTGTGGTCGAAGGCGGCGACGAACACCGGCAGCACGAGCAGCGTCATGGCGCTCGCCCACGGCAGCAGCACGTCGCCGCCCAGCCTGCGCCACCTGAGCGCGACCCCGGCCGCGCCGATCACCAGGAGCGCCAGGTGGAACGGTCCACGCAGGTAGCCGTAGGACTGGTAGCCGCGGATCCAGCCCGCGTAGGGCTCGACCATGACCGTCTCGCCGGAGTCGCCCTGGTAGGCGGTGGTGATCTCCTCGGCGGTGCGGTCCTTGGAGGCGGGTGAGTCCTTGAACGGCGCGATCTCCCCGGGGAAGACGTAGGCGCTCTGCTCGCCCTCGACCGGGTACACCCGGCGCTCCCAGGAGAAGATGTGCGCCACGTCGACCAGCCCCGCGCGCAGGAAGTCGAGCGGCTGGGCGAGGATGGCCTGCTTGGCGAAGGCCCCGGCGAGCTCGTCGCGCCTGGCCGGCCCGCCCTTGACGTCGTTGATCGGCGAGTCGGCGGACCAGATGTACTCGGGAGGCGCCAGGCGCTCCCCCAGCGGCTCGGCCGGGCACAGCGGCACGTCGGGCTTGATCTTCGCGCAGTCGGCGAACGTCATGGTCCGGGCCCACAGGAACGTGTTGCCGCGGCTCAGCGCGAGCGTGCCGTACTCGGACTGGAACCACAGCGCGTAGCCGGCCAGCGGGATCGCGCCCGCCGCGGCGAGCGCGACGACCGGCCTCCACCCCGTACGGCGCAGCAGCACCGCGACCAGCACGACGGCGATCAGCGGCAGGCCGATGGTCCTGGTCACGGTGGCCGCGGCGAGCAGGAGTCCGGCGCCCGCGGCGGTCCAGGGCGTCAGGCTCGGCCGCCACAGGAGCAACGCGACCGCCGCCATGACGAGGAACACGAACAGCAGGTCGGCCATGATGAGGTGTTCGAGCTGGATCTGGAACGCGTCGAGCAGCACGGGCAGCGCGAACACCGTGGCGGCCCAGCCGGGCAGCCGGCGGCGCAGCAGCAGGTAGACGAGCACACCGATGCCCAGCCCGAGCAGATGCTGCACCACGACGACCAGTTCGATGCTGGCCAGGGGCTTGAGCGCCCACAGGAACAACGAGTAGCCCGAGGTGCGTGACTCCAGCGGTCGCGGGTCGAGCCCGGCGTTGAGGTAGGCGAAGGAGTCGGCCCAGAACCAGATGGCCGGCCGGTAGCCGAGGACGGCCACGCCTCGCAGGACCGCTCCTGCGAGCAGGGCGAGGAGAAAGATCCAGTGCTTGCGTAGCGTGGACACCATCCGCCTCCTCAGTCCCTATGAGCAAACCAGCCTATAAAGTACGAATGAACGTCGGGGCGCTAACGATCCGGAACCCAACTTGACCCCATGATCGGGCCCGGCCACCATGTTCCACCACGTCTCTTTCGCCTGAACGTCTCTTTTGCCCCCTGAAGCTTGCCCGGAAGGAACTGGCGTGCGCCGCCTCGCGATCCCCCTTGCCCTCACACTCGCCGTCGCAGGACTGGCGGGCACCGCGCAGGCCGAGGCTCCGGTGAAGCGCACCGCGCAGTGCCAGGGCGACTGGCTGCCCGGATCGCCGACGGCCGACGAGGTCATGAAGGGCGAGATCTCGCTGGTGAGCCTGCCCGCAGTCAAGATCGGCAAGAGGATCGACTGGGGCATGAGCCCGTACAAGAACCGTTCGTGGGAGTACGTCTTCCAGTCGCTGCGCTGGATGGGCACGCTGGTCGTGGCGTACGAGAACACCGGCGAGCGCGCCTACCTCGACCGCGCCGAGGAGATCACCAAGGACTGGGTGGCCAACAACAGGCACGGCGCCCGCGGCACCAAGCCGTACGTCTGGAACGACCATCCCGTCTCGCTCCGCACCCAGGCGCTGGTGTGCCTGAGCATGCACGTCAAGGACGGCTGGCTCAAGGACAGCCTGGCCGTCCACGCCAAGCTGCTGTCCGACCCGAGGCTCTACAAGAAGGGCCACAATCACGGGATCGACCAGGACATCGCGCTCATGAGCATCGGCTGCCGCTACGGCCGCAAGGACTGGTCCGGCCTGGCCTCCAGGCGGCTCACCGGCACGGTCAAGCTCGACGTCGACGCGCAGGGCGCGCTCATGGAGCAGGCGCCGCGCTACGCCGTCTACGTGTACGGCAGGCTGCAGGTCGCCATGGCCGGCATGAAGGACTGCGGCCGCAAGGTGCCGGGTGAGATCTCCAAGCGGTCCGAGGCGCTGAAGGACTTCATCGCCCACTCCACGATGCCCAACGGCTACATGGTGCCCATCGGCGACGGCAGCGCCGAGACCGAGCCGAAGATGGAGACCGGCACGCCCTCGGAGAAGGTCAAGGTCTACCGGGCCGGTTACGTGTACGGCCGGACAGACTGGGGCAAGGCCGACTCCGCCTACTACTCGATCAGGTTCGGCCCCGGCACCAAGTTCCACGGCCACGAGGACCACCTGGGCGTGACCTACTACGCGCACGGCCGTGACGTCCTGGTCGACGCCGGGTTCCATTCCTACGAGAAGAGCGCCTACCGCTACTGGACGCTCTCGCCCGAGGCGCACAACATCCCGACCGTCGTGGGCGAGCGATTCCGGCCGCGTACGGTCAGCAAGCTCACGAAGTCGAGCATGGGCAAGGACCGGCAGGCGTTCCGGCTCACCGACAAGGCCTACGGCACCTCCCGTACCCGTTCGGTGCTCGTCAACCACGGCGACCCCGGCGCGGGCCTGATGGCGGTGCTGGACACCGCGTCGGGCGGCAAGAAGGTGCGCAACCTGTGGCGGTTCGCCCCGTCGCTCAAGGTCGTCTCCAACCGCGGCGGCCGGGTGGTGCTGAGCGACGGCAAGTTCAACGTGACGCTGCTCCAGCTGTCGGGGTGCGAGCCGGTGGGCGGGCAGAAGGTGGAGCGCGGCGGGAAGCTGGGCTGGGTGTCGCCGACCTACCTGTCGAAGGAGCCGGCCAACGTCGTGGTCTCCCCCGCCGCCACGTCGCTGCTGACCGTCATCGTGCCGGACACGGACTCGCCGAAGGTGTCGTGCTCTGGCGGGAAGGTCACCGTCCAGGGCGTGACCTTCCCCGCCGGTCTCCTCTAGGCCGCCTCTCGGCCCGCGCGCAGCAGGCCGTAGGTGACGGCCTGCTCCAGCGCCTGCCAGGAGGCGGCGATGATGTTCTCGGCGACGCCCACCGTGGCCCACTCGGAGGTGTCGTCGCTGGAGGTGATGAGCACGCGGGTGACGGCGCCGGTGCCGTGGCTGCCCTCCAGGATCCGCACCTTGTAGTCGACCAGCTCCACCCTGGCCAGCTCGGGGTAGAGCTTCTCGAGCGCCAGGCGCACCGCGCGGTCGAGGGCGTTGACCGGGCCGTTGCCCTCGCCGGTGGCGACGATGCGCTCGCCCTTGGCGTGCAGCTTGACGGTCGCCTCGCTGACCAGCTCGCCGCCCTTGGTGCGCTCGACGATCACCCGCCACGACTCGACCTCGAAGTGGCGCCGCTGCTCGCCCTGGACGGTGTCGCGCAGCAGCAGCTCGAACGAGGCATCGGCGGCCTCGAAGGTGAACCCCTTGGCCTCCAGCTCCTTGACCCGGTCGACCAGGGTCTTGGTGTTGGCGGGTGTGAGCTCGTAGCCCAGCTCGCGGCCCTTGAGCTCGACCGAGGCGCGGCCGGCCATGTCGGAGACCAGCATCCGCATGTCGTTGCCCACCTGGGCGGGGTCGATGTGCTGGTAGAGGTTGGGGTCGACCTTGATCGCGCTGGCGTGCAGGCCCGCCTTGTGGGCGAACGCCGACGTGCCCACGTAGGGGGCGTGGGAGTTGGGGGTGACGTTGGTGACCTCGGTGATCGCGTGCGCGATGCGGGTCATGTCGGCCAGGGCCTGCGGAGGGACGAGGTCGAAGCCCCGCTTGAGCTGGAGGTTGGCGACCACGGTGAACAGGTTGGCGTTGCCGGACCGCTCACCGTAGCCGTTGGCGCAGCCCTGCACGTGCGTCGCGCCCGCCTGTACGGCGGCCAGCGTGTTGGCGACCGCGCAGCCGGTGTCGTCGTGGCAGTGGATGCCGACGCGGGCGCTGGTGCCGACGGCGGCCTGGACGATCTCGGCCAGCTCGTCGGGGAGCATGCCGCCGTTGGTGTCGCAGAGCGCGATCACACCCGCTCCGGCCTCGGCCGCCGTGCGGATGACCTCCAGCGCGTAGGCTGGGTTGGACTTGTAACCGTCGAAGAAGTGCTCGGCGTCGAGGAACCCCCCCCCCCCCCCCCCCCCCCCCCCCCCCCCCCCCCCCCCCCCCCCCCCCCCGCGCCGGATTCGCGCAGAGCGGCCACCAAAGGGTCGTCGGCTGCCTTCACACCGGCCCGGCGGGTCGCACCGAACGCGGCGAGCTGCGCGTGCTTCAGGTCCAGCTCTGTTCGAGCCCGCCTGAAGAACTCTGTGTCCTTGGGGTTGGCGCCCGGCCAGCCCCCTTCGATGAAGCCGACGCCCAGCCCGTCCAGGTGGCGTGCGACGGAGAGCTTGTCAGCGACGGTGAGATTGAGCCCCTCCTGTTGCGCGCCGTCGCGCAGCGTCGTGTCGTACACGTGGAAGCGGTCGTCGGCCATGGTTTGTCGTCTCCCTGGGAAAACAAAAAGACCCCTCACGGACGTGAGAGGTCTGCGCGCTGGCGGTGTCCCTGTGTCAGCCAGCGCGCCTGTCGATAATGAGCAGACGGTAGAACATGATGCCTGCGAGTCTGCCATACGAATCCACCATCTGGCACATCGATCTCGTCATCCGAGATCGGAAAGGTCACACGGTGACGCCCGGATCGCCGATGATGGCCTCCTCCAGCGCGGCCGGGTCGAACGCCGAGTCACCCAGCATCCGCCCGTCGAGCAGCACCGTGGGCGTGCCCTCGATCCGGATCTTGGCGCTCTCCGTCAGGTGGGCCTGGACGAAGGACTGTGAGATGACGCACTCGTCCACCGACGCGCCGACCTTCCTGGCCGCCGCGGCCAGCTCCTCCACGGTGAACCCGGAGGCCACCCCGTGCGGGGCCGGCTGCATGTCGTACAGCTCGTCGCGGAAGGCCAGCCAGCTGGCCTCGGGCACGCACCGGGCGGCGGCCGCGGCCCTGATGGAGTTGGACCGCATCGGCTCGTCCCGGAAGATCGTGACGGGGTGGAAGACCACCCTGACCTTGCCCTCTCTGGCCAGGCGCTGGATCGTCGCGTCGACCCGGGAGTGCAGGTCCTTGCAGACCGGGCAGTCGTAGTCCTCGTAGATGTCGAGCACCGGCGCGCTGCCGCGGCCGTCGGCCAGCACCATGGTGCCGTCGACCTGCCGGGTCAGCCGCACGCCCTGCGGTGCCTGGCCGTCGTCGAACCCGACGACCGCGACCACGGCCAGCATCGCGCATGCGACCAACACGGCCGCCACCTTGTTCTTCATCCGCCCGCCCTCAGCTCATTGATCGCGCAGACCCTACCTGAAGAAGGTGAAATCTGACTGATTGGGGCGGCTCATCCAGACGTGTGGCACCGGCGACGAACCCGACGTCCGGCTGCTCATGCTGGGGCACGGCGGAGGGCGGACAATGACCTCATGAAGGCATTCGCGGCGGGCACCGCCATCGGCCGATACATCCTCGAGCACACCACCCGTCCCGACCTGTTGCTGCAGGAGCTGGCGGCGGAGACCGCGGAGCGGACCGGCGACGACGCGGGGATGCAGATCTCCGCCGACCAGGGCCGGTTCCTCACCATGATCACCCAGTTGGTGGCGCCGGCCGTCGCGGTCGAGGTGGGAACGTTCACCGGATACTCGTCGCTGTGCATCGCCCGCGGGTTGTCCGGTGGCACGCTGCACTGCTTCGACGTGAGCGAGGAGTGGACGTCGATCGCCCGGCGCTACTGGGAGAGGGCCGGGGTGTCCGATCGGGTGAGGCTCACGCTCGGCCCCGCGCTGGAGACCCTGGCCGCCTTCGACCAGCCCGTCGACCTCGCCTTCCTCGACGCCGACAAGGCCGGCTACCCCGCCTACTACGAGCTGCTCATGGACCGGCTGCGGCCGGGCGGGCTGCTCATGGTGGACAACACGCTGTGGACGGGGTACGTGGCCGACCCGTCGCGCGATGACGCGATCACGGTGCTGATGCGTGAGTTCAACGACCTCGTGGCGGAGGATCCGCGGGTGACGGTCGTCATGCTGCCCATCGCCGACGGGTTGACCATGGTGCGGAAGAACGGCTGAGCCGGAATCCGGTCAGCTGATCTTGTGGATCCAGTTGTGCGGGTCCGGCCGCGAGCCGTACTGGATCCCGACGAGCTCCTCGCGCACCCGCATCGTGACCGGGCCGGGAGTTCCGTCGCCGATGCTCCACGCGCGGTCGGCGCCCTTGACGGAGCCGACCGGCGTGACGACCGCGGCCGTGCCGCAGGCGAACACCTCCGACAGCTCCCCGGACTCGCACCCGGCCTGCCACTCGTCCGTGGTGATCAGGCGCTCCTCCGGCCGCAGACCCAGATCGGCGGCCATCGTCAGGATCGAGTCGCGGGTGATGCCGGGAAGCAGGGTCCCGGTCAGCGCCGGGGTGACGAGCTTGTCGCCGAAGACGAAGAACAGGTTCATCCCGCCCATCTCCTCGACGTAGCGGTGCTCGTGGGCGTCGAGCCAGACCACCTGGTCGCAGCCGTTCTCGACGGCCTGCCGCTGGGCGACGAAGGCGGCGGCGTAGTTGCCGCCGCACTTGGCGAAGCCGGTGCCGCCGGGGGCGGCGCGGGTGTATTCGGTCGACAGCCACACCGAGACGGGCTTGATGCCGCCGGAGAAGTAGGAGGCGGCGGGCGAGGCGATGACCATGTAGCGGTAAGTCCGGGAGGGGTAGTTGACGCCGAGTCCGACCTGGGTCGCGAAGATGAAGGGCCGCAGGTAGAGGCTGTGACCCTCGGTGGTGGGCACCCAGTCGCGGTCGGTCTGCACGAGCAGCTCCAGCGACTCGACGAACGTCTCCTTGGGCAGCTCCGGCATGGCCATCCGCTCGGCCGAGCGGTTGAAGCGGGCGGCGTTGGCGTAGGGACGGAAGGTCACGATGGAGCCGTTGATCTGGCGGTAGGCCTTGAGCCCCTCGAACAACTCCTGCGCGTAGTGGAGGACCGCCGTGGCCGGGTCGAGCGAGAGCGGCCCGTACGGTTCGAGCCGCGCGTCGTGCCAGCCCTCGCCGTCGGTGTAGTCGATCGAGATCATGTGGTCGGTGAAGACCTGGCCGAATCCGGGGTTCGCCAGTACCTGCTCCCGCTCGGCCGCGGTGCGAGCGTGGTCGGAGTGCTGCACGTCGAAGCTGAGCTTCTGAGCGATGGTCATGACGAAGGTTCCTTCTCTCTGCGAATCCACGGATCTGCTAGGCGCTGCCCGAAGGCTGTGCGTACTTCCTATTGTCTCGCTATTTGGGATGGCAAGAGGCCGATGGGGTGTTTGGCCATTTAGACGCGAAAAGGCGCCTGGCTGGTCCTTGTTCGGGACCGCCAGGCGCCGGTGGAGCTGGGCGGGCCCTAGCTCGATACGCGGGCGGTGATGTCGTCACCGATCTCGTGCGTGGTGCGGCTCGCCCACCCGGCCAGCCGCTCGACGATGTCGTCGGCGACCGCCTGCTCGACCTTGGCCGCCTCGGCGTGCAGGCCCAGGTGGTCGAGGAGCATGGCGACCGACAGGATCGTGGCGGTCGGGTCGGCCTTGCCCTGGCCGGCGATGTCGGGGGCGCTGCCGTGCACCGGCTCGAACATGCTGGGCGTGGTGCGCTCGGGGTTGATGTTGCCGCTGGCGGCCAGGCCGATGCCACCGGCGATCGCCGCGCCGAGGTCGGTGATGATGTCGCCGAACAGGTTGTCGGTGACGACCACGTCGAACCGCTCGGGCTGGCTGACGAAGAACATCGAGGCCGCGTCGATGTGGCTGTAGTCGGTGGTGACGTCGGGGAACTCCTCGGCCACCTGGTTGACCGTGCGCTGCCAGAGGTCGCCGGCGAAGGTCAGCACGTTGGTCTTGTGGACGAGGGTCAGCTTCTTGCGCGGCCGCGACTGCGCCTTCGCGAACGCGTAGCGCACCACACGCTCCACGCCGTGGGCGGTGTTGAGCGACTCCTGGGTGGCGATCTCGTGCGGGGTGCCGCGGCGCATGACGCCGCCGGTGCCCGCGTAGAGGCCCTCGGTGCCCTCTCGGATGACGATCATGTCGATGTCCTCGGGCCGGGTGTCGGCCAGCGGGGTCTCGACGCCGGGGAAGAGCTTGACCGGTCGCAGGTTGACGTAGTGGTCGAAGGCGAAGCGGATCTTGAGCAGGAGGTCGCGCTCCAGGATGCCCGGCGGCACGCTGGGGTCGCCGACGGCCCCGAGCAGGATGGCGTCGTAGCCGCGCAGCTCGTCGAGCACGGCGTCGGGCAGCGTCTCGCCGGTGCGGTGATAGCGGGCGGCGCCCAGATCGTAGTGGGTTGCCTCGATCTTCGTGCCGACGGCTTCCAGGACCTTGAGCCCCTCGGCCACCACCTCGGTGCCGATGCCATCTCCGGGGATGACTGCCAGGCGAATGTTGCGCGACTCCATGGATGGCACCTTACCGGCTCGTCTCGTCTGACGAACACACCGTCTCATTTTTTGGACATTCCATTTTACTCCGCCCGGAGTAGCGTAAATGGCATGACGACGGAGAAACCGCACTTCACCGGCGAGCGGGCGACTCTCCTCGCCACGCTGTACGGCAGAGCGCTGGACGCCCGTTCACCACACCCGCTGCTCGGCGACACCCTGGCCGCCGAGGTAGCCGAACGGATCGACCACGACTTCCGCCAGACCGGCCTGACCCCGCGCACGGCGCCCGCGGTCGCGCTCAGGGCGCGCTTCCTCGACGGCTGGGCCCGGGAGTTTCTCGGGCGGCACCCGGAGGCGACCGTGCTCCACCTGGGCTGCGGTCTCGACACGAGGGTGCACCGCCTCGATCCGCCGCCCGGCGTCGACTGGTACGACGTCGACTACCCCGAGGTCATCGAGCTGTATCGGAAGGTACTCCCCGAACGCCCCGGCCTCACCCTGATCAGGTCGTCGGTGACCGACTTCGGCTGGCTCGACGCGGTCCCGCGCGACAAGCCGGTGCTGGTCATCGCCGAGGGCCTCATCTACTACCTCCACGAGGAGGACGGCCGCGAGCTGCTGCGCCGGATCGCCGAAGGCTTCCCCAGCGGGCAGATCGTCTTCGACTCCATCAGCCGCCGCGGCCTGCGCCTGCAACTGCTGAACAAACCCGTCCGCAGGGCCGGGGCCGACATGCACTGGAGCATCGAGGGCCCATCGGACCTGCTGTCGATCAGCCCGAGGCTGCGCTGCGTGAGCGCGCTGAGCGTGTTCGACATGGACGGCTTCGGCGACCTGTCGATCTCCTACCGGATCACGGCCCGCGTCATGCGGGTCTTTCCCGCCCTGAAGAAGCTGTCGATCTTCTACCGGCTCGAGTTCTGAGGCGGGCCGCCGTTGTCCCGGCGGTCCAGCGCGGTCTGCAGGGCCTCGGCGGCCTCGTCCTCGTGCCCTTCGGCACCGTTCCAGGCGTACATGTCGTCCATGGGACTCATCTCGTTTCGCGGGGCGTCGTCGGTGGGAAGTCGGACTCCGGTCGCGAGTCCGACCGGGCTTGAGCTCGCGGGTCCGGGTCACGGACCGGGCGAAGGGGACTGACGGCCGACGGGAACGCCGCTCACCGCGGCGGGTCGCCGACCTGCCCTAACAGGCCCCGCCGCGGCAGGTAATGAGTACGAGAACCTGGCGCATCTTGTCGTTCAGGCTACCCGGCGGTGGTTCCGCTGTCTCGTTGGATGTCCTAGTATCTCACATATTGAGACAACAGAACGGCTGCCGCCGGACGGATCCAGCGGCAGCCGTGCCCTCCGGAAGGTCAGTCCTCGAGGTCGACCGAGCGGCCGCTCTCAGCGCCGATCTCGGAGACGATCTGCTCGACCACGTCGGCCGGGATGGCCGTGTCGACGGTCAGCGCGATGAGCGCCTTGCCGCCCTTGACATCACGGGCCACCTGCATGGAGGCGATGTTGACGCCGTGCTCGCCGAGGAGGCGGCCGACGACGCCGACGACGCCGGGACGGTCGGTGTAGGTGAAGAACGACAGGTGCTCGGTCGGCTCGATCTCCATCTCGTAGCCGTTGACCTCGACGATCTTCGTGATCTGGCGTGGCCCGGACAGCGTGCCGGAGACCGAGACCTGGCGGCCGTCGGCGAGCACGCCGCGCACGGTCACCACGTTGCGCCAGTCGGGGCTGTCGGAGCTGGTCACCAGCTCGACGCTGAGGCCGCGGTCCTTGGCGATCAGCGGGGCGTTGACGTACGTGACGGAGTCCTCGACCACGTCGCTGAAGACGCCCTTGAGGGCGGCGAGCTCCAGCACCCGCACGTCGTGCGAGGCGATCTCGCCACGCACCTCGATGTCGAGCTTGATGGCGACCTCGCCGGCCAGTGCGGTGAACACCCGGCCCAGCTTCTCGGCCAGCGGCAGGCCCGGCTTGACGTCCTCGGCGACCGCGCCGCCCTGGACGTTGACGGCGTCGGGCACGAACTCGCCGGCCAGCGCCAGCTTCACGCTCCGCGCGACCTGGGTGCCGGCCTTCTCCTGGGCCTCGTGCGTGGAGGCGCCGAGGTGCGGCGTGACCACGACCTGGTCCAGCTCGAACAGCGGGCTGTCGGTGCAGGGCTCCTTGGCGAACACGTCGATGCCGGCGCCCGCGACGCGGCCCTCCTTGATCGCGGCGTAGAGGGCGCTCTCGTCGACGATGCCGCCACGGGCCACGTTGACGATGCGCACCGAGGGCTTGACCTCGTGCAGCTCCTTGTCACCGATGAGCCCGATCGTCTCCTTGGACTTGGGCAGGTGCACGGTGATGAAGTCGGCCTGCTTGATGACCTCGTCGAGGCTCAGCAGCTTGACGCCCATCTGCGCGGCGCGGGCCGGCGGCAGGTAGGGGTCGTAGGCGATCAGCTCGACCCCGAACGGCTGCAGGCGCTGGGCCACGAGCTGGCCGATCTTGCCGAGGCCGAGAATGCCGACGACCTTCTCGTCCAGCTCGACGCCGGTGTACTTCGACCGCTTCCACTCGCCGTTCTTGAGCGCGGCGTGGGCCTGGGCCGTGTTGCGGGCGCAGGCCAGGATGAGCGCGACGGTCTGCTCGGCGGCGCTGGTGATGTTGGAGGTCGGCGCGTTGACGACCATCACGCCGGCTTTGGTGGCCGCCTCGACGTCGACGTTGTCGAGGCCGACACCGGCGCGCGCGACCACGCGAAGCTTCGGGGCGGCGGCGATGGCCTCGGCGTCGACCTGGGTGGCCGAGCGGACGATCAGGGCGTCGACGCCGGCGAGGGCCGGCAGCAGCTGGGAACGATCGGCGCCGTCGGTGTGGCGAACCTCGAAATCGGCGCCGAGCACGGCGAGGCCTGCCTCGGACAGCTCCTCTGCGACCAGAACGACGGGCTTGTTCACTGATGGGATCCTTAGATGCATGCGGCGGGCGGGAAGGACACGTCGACGGGTCCCTCGGGATCGCTCCGAGTCTATCCGCGCTTGTGAATGCATTCACGAAGGACCCGCATTCTGAGACGGCGCCTGCCCGGCGTACCCACCCGTGGCCAAAGTCATCCACATGGGACCCGTCTTTGTCTTGATCGGGAGATTTATTGGCTATTAGCCTGATAAGCCATGGCCAACTACCTATGGTTCGTCATATGAGCATCGGGAACCCTGCGCTCGCCCACGTGCTCGCACAGCATGGCGCCCCGCACCGCCTGCTGGCAGCTCTCGCGGACGGTGGAGTTCTGGTGGCCGTACGACCGGACCGATCCGTCGTCCTGGGCACCACCCAGGCAGGTGACCGCGTGCTGCTCGGCTACACCGGAGCGGCGACCTATGCGAGGCATCGGGGCAGCCACTCGCTGTCAGCCTGCGACGCGGACACCATCCTCGACATCCAGCGTGTCACCGGCGTACGGGAGATCGTGATCGACGCGGCCGGACCCGCCGCGGCGGCCGTGCCCATCGACGACCTCCAGCGCTTCCTCACCGCGACCCGTACGGGGCCCACGCCGGTCCTGTCCGGCGCCGCGCCGGCCGCCTACGCCACGGGCGCGATGGCCACGGTCTCGCGGGGCACCGCCCTCGCGCAGGTCGCGCCCCCCTCGACCGAGTCTCCCCCGATGCCGTGGATACCGGCGCCGCGCCCGCACCTGTCGGGGCCGATGCAGCAGGTCGACCCCGGCTACCGCCGGTGCGCGCACCCGATCCTGCCCGCGCTCCGCCGGGCGATCGCCACCCTGCTCATGGACTTCCCGCTGGTGCACCACGTCTGGATCTCCGAGGCCCGCACGGCCTCCGGGGCTCCCGGCATCATGCTGCACGTCAAAGTGCACATGTCGGCCGCCGAGGACGTTGTCCGCGACCTGCACCGCGGGGTCCGGGCCCGGCTGCCGCAGTTCGCGGCGAGCGAGGCGCCGATCCTCATGGCCCGGGTGGCCGACACGCGCAGCGAGCGCCGGATGATCGAGATCGGCGCGCACGTCGTCTGTGCCGACGTACGCGACTAGATGGCAACATATCCCGGAATATCCAGGGAGTATCCGGAAAAATAGGCTCTACCGAACAAGGGCCCGCTCGGTTTAGATGAGGGGCATGATCGCACCGGCCGTGGGCGTACCCACCGTTTCCCGGGGTGTACGCCTCGGCTACGGCGTGGGATCGTTCTGCACGGCGACGTTCAGCGCCGTGCCCGGCCTGCTGCTGCTCTACTACATGACGAACTTCCTGGCCGTGCCCGGATGGGTGGCCGGGATCGTGG
The DNA here is from genome assembly GCF_040649575.1 of Nonomuraea sp. NPDC048916. Lineage (NCBI taxonomy): Bacteria > Bacillati > Actinomycetota > Actinomycetes > Streptosporangiales > Streptosporangiaceae > Nonomuraea > Nonomuraea sp. NPDC048916. Next base: position 21,911 of record NZ_JBEZFS010000014.1, on the reverse strand, counting down.
TGGCCGCCCCCAAGGTCTGGGACCTGGTGATCAACCCGCTGGTCGGCCGCTGGTCCGACCGCACCAGGTCACGGATGGGCCCGCGGCGGCCGTGGCTGCTCGCGGGCGCGTGCACGCTGCCCTTCATGTTCTTCCTGGTGTTCGCCGGGCCGCCGCTGACCGGCGTCCCGGCGGCCATCTACGTGGGCCTGTGCTTCATGGCCGCCGCCACCGCGTACGCGCTGTTCGAGGTCCCCTACAAGGCGATGCCCGCCGAGATGACCGAGGACTACCACGAGCGGACCTCGCTGCTGCAGTGGCGGATGATCTTCGTCGGCCTGGCGACCCTGATCAGCGGCGTCCTGGCGCCGACCATCGTCAACAGCCAGGGCGACAACGGCACCCTCGGCAGCTACCGGCTGATGGCCGTGACGATCGCCCTCATCATGCTCGCCGCGATGCTCGGCTCCTTCTTCGGCACGGCGCGCGCCCCGATGACCGCCGCGCCCCACGCGGACACGGGCGGCCTCCGGCGACAGTTCGCGGCGGCCCGGAGCAATCCCGCGTTCGTCTGGCTCCTGGCGCTGAGCTGCACGCAGCAGCTCGCGATCGCCACGATGCTGGCCGCCGCGCCGTACTTCGCCGCCTACACGCTCGGCGACCCGGGAACGACCAAGACGCTCTTCGCCGTGCTGGTGGGGCCGATGCTGCTAACCATGCCGCTGTGGGTCCGGCTGGCCAAACGGTTCGACAAGCGCGGCGCCATGATCCTGGCCGGGATCCTGTACGGCAGCGGCACCGCGGCCGCGTTCGCCACGCCGATCTTCGGAGTCGTCTACGCGCACGCCGTGCTCCTGCTGGTCGGCACCGGGATCGCCGGGGTGACGCTGCTGCAGTTCTCCATGCTGGCCGACGTGATCGCGCTGGACGCCACGACGACGGGCAACCGGCGGGCCGGCGTGTTCACCGGGCTGTGGACGGCGATCGAGAGCGGGGTCAGCGCGTTCGGCGCGCTGATCTTCGGTGTGATCATCTCCGTGGGCGGCTTCATCCCCTCGGAGCCGAGCGCCCCGGTCCAGCAGCCGGACAGCGCGGTGACCGCCGTGCTCATCGGGCAGACCGCGGTGCCGGCCCTGATCATCTTCCTGTCGGTGCTGATGACGCTGAAGTACCGGCTGACGGATCCCTTGAGGGCCGCCGTGCCGGACGCCTCCCACTGACCGGGTCGGCGCTCGCCTGCCGCCGACCCGGATCGCTCCGCGGAGATCCACGCTTTCTGGACAGGGCGCGCCGTATAGGCCGATACTCGGGGGATGAGCTCGACGCATCCACCGTTCCGCGCCTCCGACGGGGAACGCGATCGTGCGATCGGTGAGCTGCGCGACCGGGCCGTCGAGGGGCGGATCTCCCACGACACGTTCGTCGGCCGGGTGGATCAGGCGCTGCGAGCACGCAACCAGGATGAGCTGGACAAACTGGTGGCCGATCTGCCGCGACGCAGATCGCTTCGCCAGCGGCTGACCGACATGGTGTCGGCCGCCTCCGACTTCACCACCGGCCTGCGGTCGGCCTGGCGCAGGCCCCGCCTGCCCCGCCTGGCCCTGCCCGACGACGACCGGGCCCGCTACGTGGTGGGCCGCGGGTCCGCGTGCGATCTCGTGCTGGCCGACCTGACCGTGTCACGCGTCCACGCCGAGCTGCGCCGCGACTCCGACGGCGGGTGGATGCTGGTCGACCTGGGGTCGCTCAACGGGACCCGGCTGAACGGCTGGCGGCTCGTCGGGCCCGCCCGGGTCCGGTCGGGTGACGAGGTCTCCTTCGGCGACTGCGGCTTCCTGGTGAGCGCGGGCCTGCCGTCCGCCTGACCCGCCGTACACCGGTAGCCCCGAAAAATACGGATATTTGCGGATTACAGGCTCTGTGCGCTGCCCCATGATCCCAGGCGAGACCCCCAGCCCTTTGGAGATCCCATGCGGCGCACCTCAGCCTCCCTCGTCGCGGGCGCGCTCGTCGCGACCCTCGCGTGGGCGTCCAGCCCCACCTCCCCCGCGGTCGCGTTCGAACCGTCCCCCGGCGTGGCCGACCTGACCCAGGACCTGAACCAGATCCTCAGCGACTCCCGCCTGACCATCGCCAGAGCCGGCGTGGTCGTCAAGAGCGCGGCCAACGGCGAGGAGCTCTACGCCACCGACGGCGGCAAGCTGCTGATCCCGGCGTCCAACACGAAGCTGTTCACCTCCGCGGCGGCGGCCGAGACGCTCGGCCTCGACTACCGCTTCCCCACCACGGTCCTGGCCGGCGGGAGCAAGGCCGGCTCCGCGCTGGCAGGTGACCTGGTGCTGCGCGGCACCGGCGACCCGACGATGCTGGCCGCGGACTACGACGCCCTGGCGGCCAAGGTCGCCGAGTCGGGCATCAAGGTGGTCACGGGCAAGCTCGTGGCCGACGACACCTGGTTCGACTCCGTGCTGCTCGGCAACGACTGGACCTGGGACGACGAGACGGCCTACTACGCGGCGCCCATCTCCGCGCTGACCGCCTCGCCCGACACCGACTACGACGCCGGCTCGGTGATCGTCTCGGTGGCTCCGTCCGGTGACGAGGTCAAGGTCTCGACCACGCCCGAGACCGACTATTTCAAGATCGTCAACAAGGCCACAGTGGGCGCCTCGACCAACGTGCTCATCGAACGCCGGCACGGCACGCGCACGGTCGTCATCACCGGCACCGTGGCCGGCACGTACAACGAGTGGGTCGCCGTCGACGACCCCACCGCGTACGTCTCCTCGCTGTTCCGCAAGGCGCTGAGCAGGCACGGCGTCCGCGTCCTCGGCCCGACGGTCACCGGAGCGGCCCCCACCGGCGCGCAGGAGCTGGCCAGGCACGAGTCGATGCCGCTGAGCGAGCTGCTGGTGCCGTTCATGAAGCTCAGCAACAACATCCACGCCGAGATCCTGACCAAGGCGATGGGCCGCGAGGTCGCCGGCCAGGGCACCTGGGCCGCCGGGCTCAAGGTGACCACCGACTTCGCCAAGGCGAACGGCGTCCAGGTGCTCAACATGCGCGACGGCTCGGGACTGTCGCGCCGCGACGGGTTCACGCCCACCTCGATCGTCCAGCTCCTGACCGCCATGCGCGCCAAGCCCTGGTACCAGACCTGGTACGACTCGCTGCCGATCGCGGGCGACGCCGACCGCTTCGTCGGCGGCACGCTGCGCAGCCGGATGCGCAACACGCCCGCGGCCGGCAACGTCCACGCCAAGACCGGTTCGCTGACCGGTGTCACCGCCCTGTCGGGCTACGTCACCAGCGCCGACGGTGAGCCGCTGGTCTTCTCCATCATGCTCAACCAGTACCTGTCGGGCTCGCCGAAGGACATCGAGGACAAGATCGCGATCCGCCTCGCCCAGTTCTCCCGCACCGCCCCGGCCGACGCGCCCGCCCAGCTCCGCACGGGCACCGACACCGCCGCCGGCTCCGGCGACCTCGAGTGCTCCTGGCTCAAGCCCGCCCACTGCTAGCGCTCCCCCGCTCCCCGACGGGACCGCCCCACGGTCCCGTTGGGGCCACAGGGACGCGATGGATGAATCCAGACGCGCGAGAGGAGGGAGAGGTTTACCCAGGTCGGGGGAGATGTGGTTACGATTCGGACACTTGGAGCTCCAGGTATAGCACCACTTTTCCTGACATGGCCGATGTGCGCCCACCAGAATGCGGGTTCGACGCAGTGTCTAACCCCCCTCGGAGGACATGGTGCGCGGACAGTTCCAGGCACTGGCCTGCCTCGGAAGTCTGGCGGCATTGAGCTTCCCCGTCCCGCCCGCCCAGGCGGCCACCATCGAGCGGGCCCCGCTCAAGCAGGCGTGCCAGGTCGTGGCCGTGAAGCCACAGATCGACGTCAAGGGCATGATCAGGGGCGCGGCGATCAGGAGCGGCTGCGACGACCGGACCCGGTTCCGGGTGCGGATCAAGCGGGTCGTGCCCGGCCCCGACCGTACGGTGAAGAGCGGCTCCAAGATGCTCACCAACGGCAGGATCGTGGCCGGCGTACGCTGCGTCAGAACCCCTGCCCGCTACTACGTCGTCGCCCTCGACTACCGGGGCGGAGCCGGTAAGTCCGGGGCCGTGACCCTGTCCTGCAAGAGGCAGACCCCGCCGAAGAGCGGCGGCGCGTCGGCCGTCGAGGACACGGTCGTCAAGCTGACCAACGAGGCCAGGGCCGCAGGCGGCTGCCGCCCCCTCGTCCACGACCCCAAGCTGCACGCCGCCGCCGAACGGCACTCCGCGGACATGGCCGCCAGGGGCTTCTTCGACCACACCTCCCCCGACGGGCGCTCGCCCGGTGACCGCGTCAGGGCCGCGGGCTTCGCCCCGATCAGCACCTGGGGCGAGAACATCGCCAAGGGCCGGCGCACCGCCGCGCAGGCCGTCGACGGCTGGCTCAACAGCCCGGGCCACCGCGCCAACATCATGAACTGCGCCTTCACCCACATCGGCGTCGGCCACGCGGCCACCGGCCCGCACTGGACCCAGGTCTTCGCCGCGCACTGACCCACCCCCGGCCAGGGAGCGCCTGGCTCCACCGAGCGCGCCACCGCGCCGGTTCCCACCGCCCGCCACGGCGCTCCCATCCGGCGGGCCCGGCCGCGCCTCCCCCGCACACGGACCGCGGCCGGGCCCGCACATCACGCCGCTCGCATCACCCGTCCCGCACCGCCGGAAAGTCGTACGGCCGTTCCCGGGCAAGTCGTTCCCGGGCAGGTCGTTCCCGGGCAGGTCGTTCCTGGGTAAGTCGTTCCTGGGTAGGTCTTCGTGGGACCCGACGGACTGCGGGGGCGTTCATGCACTGGCACGCCTATACCTGGATCGGCCACGGCGAGGACCTGGGCCGCGAGGACGAGCGTCGCCCCGGTTCGCCCGAGTTCGCCGGCTCGCACCTGCCCCCCATGCGGACGGGCGACTGGCTGGCCAAGCCCGCCTCACGGATCGCCGCCACCTTCGACGACCCGAGCAGGGCCGTGGAGTGGCTGGCCACCCAGTACGGCACGATCCGCGGCGCGTTCCTGCACTCCGACCGGGTGGGTCCGCGGGCTCGGCTGGACAACGCGGCCGACGCGCTGCCGCGGGGCGTGGACGTGCAGTGGGGCGAATGGCTGACCGGGGGCCGGTTCGCCACCTTCGGCGTGGTCTGCTGCCCCAACCGGCACGCGGATCACCCCTGCCCGATCCGCCGTCCCAGCACGATGACCCCTTGACCGGGACGTCCCAGCATTCACCGTCCTCAGGATCAGCGGCAGGCGGGTGGCGCGAGCCAGCGCGCATGACCCGGCCCCATCGGGGAAGGGGCTACAGACGCCGAAGTGTCGATCCCCGTCAGACCGGCGGATGGATGTGAAATGAAGCCCATTCCCTTCGAACTGCAGGTGACAGTCACCGGCAACTCGCCTCTCGAGCTCAAGGAAGCCGCCTACCGCGAAGCGGAACGCTTCTTCGGCGCCAGCGCGGAGACGGACGTCATCAGTGCCCGGGCCGAGCCGGACCCCTCCCGGCCCGGAGCCTTCCAGGCGACGATCGTCTTCCGGCAGATCGCGACCGGGTGAAGCCTTCCGGGCGGGTGGGCCCGAAGCGTGGGGGGCGCTGGGCCCCCCACGGGTGAGTCAGGCCTTGAGCCAGCTCATCATCGGGCGGAGCTTGGCGCCGGTCTTCTCGATCGGGTTGTCCGCCAGCTCCTCGCGGTGACGCGTGAACTCCTTCTGGCCGCCGTCGAACTCCTCGACCAGCTGCCGGGCGAAGGTGCCGTCCTGGATCTCGCCGAGGATGCGGCGCATCTCCTGACGGGTCTCGTCGGTGATGATGCGCGGGCCACGGGTGTAGCCGCCGTACTCGGCGGTGTCGGACACCGACCAGTACATCTTCGAGATGCCGCCCTCGTACATGAGGTCGACGATGAGCTTCATCTCGTGCAGGCACTCGAAGTAGGCGACCTCGGGCTGGTAGCCGGCCTCGATGAGCGTCTCGAAGCCCGCCTTGATCAGCTCGGACACGCCACCGCAGAGGACGGCCTGCTCACCGAACAGGTCGGTCTCGGTCTCCTCGGTGAAGGTCGTCTTCAGCGCGCCGGCGCGGGTGCCGCCGATGCCCTTGGCGTAGGACAGGGCCAGGTCGAGGGCCTTGCCCGAGGCGTCCTTCTCGACGGCGACGAGACACGGGACACCGCGGCCCGCCTCGAACTGGCGGCGGACGAGGTGACCGGGGCCCTTGGGGGCCACCATGCACACGTCGACGCCCTCGGGCGCCTCGATGAGGCCGTAGCGGATGTTGAGGCCGTGGCCGAAGAACAGCGCGTCGCCCTCGACCAGGTTGGGGGCGACGTGCTCGGCGTAGAGGTGGCGCTGGATGTGGTCGGGCGCCAGGATCATCGTGAGGTTGGACTCCTCCACCGCCTCCGACGGGGTGAGCACGCGCAGGCCGTCGTTCTCGGCCTTCTCGCGGCTCTTGGAGCCCTCCGGCAGGCCGACGCGCACGTCGACCCCGGAGTCACGCAGGGAGAGCGCATGGGCGTGGCCCTGGCTGCCGTACCCCAGCACGGCCACGTGACGTCCCTGGATGATCGACAGATCGGCCTGGTCGTCGTAGAAAATCTCGGTCACTTCTGTAGAACCTTTCAGGCGGTACGGTCCAGTGCCCTGAGGGACCGGTCGGTAATGGAACGGGCGCCGCGGCCGATGGCCACCATGCCCGATTGGACTAGCTCCTTGATCCCGAAGGGCTCGAGGACCTTGACGAACGCCTCGAGCTTGTCGGGGGTGCCGGTGACCTCGATGGTCACGGCGTCGGAGGCCACGTCGACGCAGCGGGCACGGAAGAGCTGGACGAGCTCGAGCACGTGGGAGCGGCTGTCGGCGTCGGCCTTCACCTTGATCAGCATCAGCTCGCGCTGCACCGACTGCCCCGGGTCGAGCTCCACGATCTTGAGAACGTTCACCAGCTTGTTGAGCTGCTTGGTGACCTGCTCCAGCGGCAACTCCTCGACGCTGACCACGATGGTCATGCGGGAGATGTCGTCGTGCTCCGTGGGCCCGACGGCCAGCGAGTCGATGTTGAAGCCCCGCCTGCTGAACAGCGAGGACACCCGGGCCAGGACACCCGGCCGGTTCTCGACAAGCACAGAAAGCGTGTGCCTGCTCATTGGTCGCTCACCACTCCTCGTTCGCTCCGCGGGCGCTCGTCGGGTTCGCTCCTACTCATCGTCGCTCTCCCACGTCGGCGCCATGTCCCGCGCGATCTTGATGTCGTCGTTGCTGGTGCCCGCCGCGACCATCGGCCAGACCATGGCGTCCTGGTGGACGACGAAGTCGACCACGACGGGCAGGTCGGTGATCTCCATGGCCTTCATGATGGTGGCATCCACGTCTTCGGGACGCTCGCAACGCAGGCCCACACAACCATAGGCCTCCGCCAGCTTGACGAAATCCGGGATGCGGCGGGCGGTCTGCAGGTCGGTGTTGGAATAGCGCCGGTCGTAGAAGAGCGTCTGCCACTGGCGGACCATGCCGAGATTACCGTTGTTGATGACCGCGATCTTGATCGGCACACCCTCCAGGGCACAGGTGGCCAGCTCCTGATTGGTCATCTGGAAGCAGCCGTCGCCGTCGATGGCCCAAACGGTGGCGTCGGGCCGGCCCATCTTGGCGCCCATCGCGGCCGGAACGGCGAAACCCATCGTACCGAGGCCGCCGGAGTTGATGAACGTCCCCGGGTTCTCGTAGCCGATGAACTGCGAGGCCCACATCTGGTGCTGGCCGACGCCGGCCACGTAGTAGGCGTCGGGCCCGGCGATCGCGCTCAGGCGCTGCATGACGTACTGCGGGGCCAGCGAGCCGTCCTCGAACTCTTCGTAGCCGAGCGGGTAGGTCTCCTTGTAGCCGTTGAGCACGGTCCACCAGTCGGCGTAGTCGCCCCGCTGGGCCGACGCCTCAATCGTGGCGATGAGGTCGGTGATGACCTCCTTGCAGTCGCCCACGATCGGCACGTCGGCGTGGCGGTTCTTGGAGATCTCGGCCGGGTCGATGTCGGCGTGCACGACCTTGGCGGAGGGGGCGAAGGTCGACAGCTGCCCGGTCACCCGGTCGTCGAAGCGCACTCCCAGGCCGATGAGCAGGTCGGCCTGCTGCAGGGCCCCGACGGCGGAGACGCTGCCGTGCATGCCCGGCATGCCCATGTGCTGCGGGTGGCTGTCGGGGAACGTGCCGCGCGCCATCAGCGTGGTGACGACCGGGATGTTGGTCAGCTCGGCCAGCCGGATCAGCTCGGCCGAGGCGCCCGCCTTGTGCACGCCGCCGCCCACGTACAGGACGGGACGCCGCGACTCGGCGATCAGCTTGGCGGCCTCGCGGATCTGCTTGGAGTGCGGCCTGGTCACCGGGCGGTAGCCGGGCAGGTGCATGACCGGCGGCCAGGAGAAGGTGGTCTCGGCCTGCAGCGCGTCCTTGGAGATGTCGACCAGCACCGGCCCCGGCCGCCCGGTGGAGGCGATGTGGAACGCCTCGACGATCGTGCGGGGGATGTCGAACGGGTCGGTGATCAGGAAGTTGTGCTTGGTGATCGGCATGGTGATGCCGGAGATGTCGGCTTCCTGGAAGGCGTCGGTGCCGATCGCCCCGCTGGCGACCTGGCCGGTGATCGCCACGATCGGCACGGAGTCCATGTAGGCGTCGGCGATCGGCGTGACCAGGTTGGTCGCGCCGGGACCGCTGGTCGCCATGCACACCCCGACCTTGCCCGTCGCCTGGGCGTAGCCCTCGGCCGCGTGCCCGGCGCCCTGCTCATGCCGTACGAGCACGTGCCGGACCTTGGTCGAGTCGTAGAGGGGATCGTAGGCGGGGAGGATGGCGCCGCCCGGGATCCCGAACACGGTGTCGACTCCCACGTGCTCCAGTGCCCTGACCAGGGCTTGTGCACCTGTCATCCGTTCGGTCATCGGCTCGTTCCTTGTGTGGCTACTCACTCAGGACATAAAAAATGCCCCTTCCCGCCGGGAATGGCGGGTCTGGGGCGGCGCGCAGGTCGTAGTGCTTCGCTATCGGCCCGCGCGCCGGCGAAGTACTACGAGAATCCCACTACGAAGCATGGGCACACCATAGCCCCTTTGTGACCCCCGATGTCAACTTGGTGGGACGCGAGTCTCAAACCGTGAGACTCGTCCGCATCAGGGAGTCGACGCCGCGCGCCGCCATCGGCCTGGCGACCAGGAAGCCCTGGCCCCGGGTGCAGCCCATCTCACGCAGCAGCTCCAGCTGCTCGGGACGCTCGATGCCCTCGGCCACCACGATCAGGCCGAGATCGTTGCCGAGCCGCACGATCGTCCGCGTGAGCAGGGTCAACGTGTCGTCCCTGCCCAGGCCCGACACGAACGACGGGTCGATCTTGATCATGTCGACCGGCAGCTGCCGGAGGAACGCCAGCGAGGCGTAGCCGGTGCCGAAGTCGTCGATCGCCAGCCGCACGCCCAGCGCGCGGAGCTCGGACAGGCGCTTGATCGTCTCCTCGGCGTCCTCGACGAGCATCTCCTCGATCACCTCGAGGGTGAGCGCGGAGGCGGGCAGGCCGCTCTCGGCGAGCGCCTCCTCGACGGTCTCGACGAACCGGGGCGCGGTGATCTGGCGGGCCGACAGATTGAGCGACAGCCCGATGTCCCACGACGACGCCCGCCAGGCGGCCACCTCACGGCACGACTCGCGCAGGATCCACTCGCTCAGCGGCACGATCAGCCCGGTGTCCTCGGCCGGGCCGAGGAACTGGTCGGGCGGCACGAAGACCGACCCCCGCCACCACCGCACGAGCGCCTCGACCGCGGTCACCCGCGAGGTCGCGAGGTCGACGACCGGTTGGTACTCGATCGCGAACTGGTGCTCGATCAGCGCCCGCTGCAGGTCGGCGGCCAGCTCCAGCCGGCGAACCACGTCGGCGTGCATCTGCGCCGCGAACACCTCGACCCGGCGCCCGCCGAGCTCCTTGGCCCTGGCCATGGCGACGTCGGCGTTGCGGATCAGGTCGCCCGAGGGCATGTCGTCCTCGGCGAAGGCCACGCCGACGCTCGCGGTGAGCGCCACGTCGCGGTCGGCCACCCGGAACGGCTCCTGCGAGACGGCCCCCAGCAGCCGCTCGGCCAGGTCGACGGCCAGTTGGGCCTCGCCACCCGTCTCCACGAGCACCGCGAACTCGTCACCGCCCCACCGGGCGAGCGTGTCGTCGGGTCGTACGGCTCCGCGCAGCCGGCGCGCGGCCTGCCCGAGCAGGTGGTCGCCGCTGGCGTGCCCGACCGAGTCGTTGACCGAGGTGAACCCGTCGAGGTCGAGGAAGATGACCGCGACGTGGCCGGTGCGGCCGGAGAGCACCTCTCGGGTGCGCTCCTCGAAGTAGGCGCGGTTGGGCAGCCCGGTGATGCCGTCGTGGAAGGTCAGGTGGGCGACCTGGTTGCGCAGCGCCTCCTCGTCGCTCACGTCTCTGGTGGTGACGAGGACGAGGTCGTCGCCACTGACGTGGCGGGTGGCGACGGACTCGGTGGGGCGCCAGGTGCCGTCGGAGGCGCGTACGCGGCAGGCGATCATGCAGGTGCCCGGGCTGGCGCCCTCGTCGTCGACCATCGCGCGCAGCGACCGCTGGAGGCCGGGCACGTCCTCGGGATGGATGTAGTCGAAGATCGTGCCGTCGATGAGCTGGTCGGGACGGTAGCCGTAGGTGACCTCGACGCCGGCGCCGATCTCGCGCACCACTCCGTCGTAGTCGCAGAGCAGCACCACGTCGCCGGTGCTCTCGGCCAGCTCGCGCAGCTGCCGGTCGCCGAGCGAGACCAGCCGGCGCAGCCGGATGTTGGCCGCGGCCAGCACGGTCAGGCGCACCAGCAGGAGCAGCACCGCGGAGGCGGCGAGCACGACGACGCCGGAGACCGGCACCGCCTGCCGCCCGCCGGCCAGGTGGACGAGCAGCGTGCAGGTGGCCACGGCGACCAGCGCGGGCGGCACCATCGCGACCAGGTTGCCGGGGATCGAGCCGGCGGAGGCGGGCTCGGACTCGGCCGGGCGCAGCGCCCACGGGGCGGCGGCCAGCAGCAGGAACGCCACCGGTGCGAGCATCACGCTCCACGTCGGCGGGGCGCTGTCGGACAGCCGCGCGACGGCGCCCGCCATCCCGGCGATCGTGGTGGTGGCGAGCACGCCGGTGCCGGTCAGGGCGAGCGACCACGACGTGGACCGGCCCTTGACCACCGGCGGGACGGTGGCGCAGGTCACTAGCAGCGAGATCATCGGCGGGAGCATGGCGAAGGTGAACATCGCCGGGTCCACCTGGGCGTAGATGTGGCGCAGCCCGATCACCCAGGCGATCAGGAAGAGCGAGACGGCGCACAGGTAGGAGTCGGCGACCAGCCTGAGGATGGCGGTGCCGGGAAGGGCCCGACCGGCCGCGGTCAGCGCGCCGCCCGCCATCAGGACCACGCCCAGCAGCAGGAGCAGGTCGCCGAAGCTGACCACGATGCTCGAGCTCTCGGCCAGCGACTGCACGCCCGCGCCGGCGGCCCAGGCGAAGGCGCCGCCGCCCATCCAGCGTGCGCCGACCGCGGCCGCGCGGTGCTCGGCCAGCTGGACGGAGGCGAGCAGCAGGGAGGCTCCGGCGAGCAGCGCCGCGAGAAGCCCCGCGACGGCGCCGGTGACCAGGGCCGGGCCGCCCGCAAGGAGCGCAGCCGCGAATCCCGCCGCACCCGTCGCCGCCGCGGCGGTCAGCGGGGCCCGTGGGTCACGCCAGCGGATCACAGTCGTTGCCCATCCCGTCTCGTTGCCCGATGATCGCCGATGTCCGACCGACCACATCGCCAGTGTGTGCGGTCGCGGGTATTCGGGTGGCGACAACGCCGATGTCGTCACCGATCTGATAACCACACAGACCGATTGATCCGAGAACTTACTTGACAGTGAGTCAGGAATACTTGGTAGACACGCAACGCTACGCACTGGAGGTCACGGACCAGCCACGTTCCGGATTACTCTCAGTACGCGTCCGTGATGATGTTGTTCAACGGCTCGCCGGCCAGATAGCGCAGCAGCTGCGAGCGGATCAGCCGCAGCACGCGCCGGTCGGAGGCGGGGGTGCTGCCCGCGACGTGAGGGGTGATCAGCACCCCCGGCGCGCTCCAGAGGGGGTGGCCCTCGGGCAGCGGCTCGGGCGCGGTGACGTCGAGCGCGGCGCGCAGCCTGCCGGTCTTCAGCTCGGCGAGCAGCGCGTCGGTGTCGACCACCCCGCCCCTCGCGGCGTTGACCAGCACGGCGCCGTCCTTCATCCGGGCCAGGAACGCGGCGTCGGCCATCCCGGCGGTGGCCGGGGTGGCGGGCACCAGCAACACCACCACGTCGGCAGCGGGCAGCAGCCCGGGCAGATCCTCCATGGCGTGGACCCCGTCACGGGCGCCGCGGGCCACGCGGACGACCTCGACCTCGAAGCCGCCGAGCCGGCGTTCGAGCGCGGCGCCGATCGAGCCGTAGCCGACGATCAGCACGGTGGAGTCGGCCAGCACGCCGGTGTGGTGGTAGGTCCACACGCCTCTGCGCTGCGCGTCGACGAATCCGGGGAACTCCCGCAGCACCGCGATCATCGCGCCGACCGCCCACTCCGCTGTGCCCGCGTCGTGCACGCCGCGCGCGTTGCACAGCACCGCGCCCTCCGGCATGTGCGGCCGGTACGGCTCCACACCGGCGGTGACGGTCTGCAGGAGGCGCAGCGAGGTCATCCCGGCCAGTGTCCCCGCTACGTCGGGGACCGTGACCAGCGGCGGGATCCAGACCTCGACCTCCCCGGCGCCGTCCGGAGCCTGGCCGCCTGCGTAGACCTCGCACTCCACGCCGGGCAGATCGGACAGGACACCGGCGACCGCGTCGGAAGGGACCCAGATCTTCATGCCGAGAACCTTACGACCACCGGGGAAGTATGGAACACATGAGAATTGTCATGGCTTTCGTTCTGGCGCTGGCACTCGCCGCCTGTTCGAGCGCGGGCGGGGTGACGCCGACGGCCGCCGTCTCACCCGCTCCGCCGCCGGGCGAGCCGAAGACCGTGGCCCGCGACCTGGCGGTGCCGTGGGCCATCGAGTTCCTGCCGGACGGTGATGCACTGGTGACCGAACGCGACTCGGCCCGGCTGCTCCGGGTGACTCCCGCGGGCCGGGTGACCGAGCTCGCCAGGATCCAAGGGGTGACCCCCGAGGGCGAGGGCGGGCTGATGGGCGTGGCGGCCAAGGACGACCAGGTGTTCGTCTACTACACCGCCGCCGAGGACAACCGGATCGTCCGCTACCGCCTCGGCGACACCGGGCTGAGCGAGCCGCGGGTGATCGTCCAGGGCATCCCCAAGGGAGGCATCCACAACGGCGGCCGGCTGGAGTTCGGCCCCGACGGCTACCTGTACGCGAGCACCGGCGAGGTCGGCGACCGGGCCCTGGCCCAGCGGCGCGACTCGCTCGCGGGCAAGATCCTGAGGATGACCACGGACGGCGCGCCCGCTCCCGGAAACCCCTTCGGCACCCTCGTCTACAGCCTCGGCCACCGCAACGTGCAGGGCCTGGCCTGGGACGACTCGGGAAGGATGTACGCCTCGGAGTTCGGCGCGAACACCTACGACGAGGTCAACCTGATCAAGCCGGGCGCCAACTACGGCTGGCCGGAGGTCGAGGGCCGCGGCGACGACCCCGAGTTCGTGAACCCGATCCTCACCTGGCCTACCTCCGACGCCTCGCCGTCCGGCCTGGCCTACGCGGAGGGGTCGCTGTGGATGGGCGCGCTGCGCGGCGAGCGCCTGTGGCAGATCCCGCTCGACCCGAACGGGTCGCCGGGCACGCCGGTCGCCCACTTCACCGGCACGTACGGCAGGCTCCGCGGCGTGGCGGTGTCGCCCGACGGCACGCTCTGGGTGTCGACCAGCAACAAGGACGGCAGGGGCTCGGTTCGCGACGGCGACGACCGGATCCTGTCGGTCGCCCCGCGCCGCCCGTGACCGGGATCAGCCGGTGCCGCCGGTGACCGTGCAGGTGACCTGCGCCTGGGGCCGGTACTTCGTCGTCAGCTTCCGGTCCCGCCTGATCTCTTCGCCGTCCTTGTAGAAGACCCGGGTGACGTCGATCGTGAAGCCCTGCTGACCGGTCACGGGCAGGCACCCGGGGGCGCTGCTGGTCTCGCGGCGGAAGGGGGTGAAGGCGCGCTTCGGCGACTCGACCGCCTGGATCCGGTCGTAGCGCCTGGTGCTCCAGAGCGTGACCGTGACCGACGTCCCGGTGGAGGCGGTCTTGATCAGCACCCCGTGGTCGGAGTCGTTGCGCCACTTCAGGTCGAGATCGGGATAGAGCAGCGCGGCGTCACGACCGGCGGGATACCGGGCGGCGTAGTAGTCCATCGGGACGTGCCCGGCGTCGTCGAACCCGCCGAAGTAGGCCGCGTTGTACATCGTGGTGGCGAACTGCGAGACGCCGCCGCCGACGATGTTGACCATCCGGCCGCCGACGATCTGCCCGGCCTCGACGTAGCCCTTCTCGCGGGTGCGCTCGCCCGCCGCCTCGTTCAGCGAGAACGTCTCCCCGGGTCTCACCAGGTAGCCGTCGAGCTGGGCGGCCATCCGCTGGATGTTGGCGGCGCGCGGCTGGCAGCAGTCGAACGAGGTGGTGAACTCCCCCACCTTCGCCGCGATGCCCAGGTCCTTCACCTCGGACGTGACGACCTCGGGGCGGACCGCGTCGAGCTTCACCGGGATGACCCGGGGGCCGTCGCCGGTGACCACCTTGGCCACGTCCCGGGCCAGCTGCCGGTCGTCCACCCCCCTGCCCGCACGGGCCGGGACCAGCACCGGCTTGCCGTTCACGATCTCGTACGTGGCGTCGCGCGGGGCCTGGCTCTCGTCGACCAGGCTGCTCTCGACGCTCGCGAGGGCCGCCTCGGCGTCGAACTGGGGGACCAGGGCGCCCTTGCCGCCGGAGACGAAGGTCAGATGGGCGGCGATGGCCGACGGCGGGAGCTCGGCCCGCTTGCCGTCGATGGCCAGCGTGAGGGGCGCGGAGACCGCCTGGAGGGCGTCCGCCTTGGCCGCGGTGACGTCCGCGGGCGTGGTCTGGGCCTTGGCGGGCATGAGCGTGAGCGTCACGGAACTGCGGGAGTGGAGGAACGCGTCGGTGATGACGCGCACGGCGTCTTCCCGGTCGAGCAGCACGCCGTCCTGCGGCGCCGACGCCACCGGCTCCAGCCCCCTGAAGGCGATCCGGCCCTCGCGAGGAGGCTTGTCGTACGCCTCGGCCAGCCCTTCCACGGTCCTGGTGAGCTGGGAGGCGTCGACCGTCACCTTCGGCTCCAGCTCGGTCGTGCCGGTCAGCCCTCGCCACACCTCGACGGGGCTGGGAAAGCCGCTGGGCGCCTGGTTGATGGTGCTGACCACGTCGAGTTCGAGTCCGGCCTCGTCCGGCTGGACGGTCTCGCGCTTGCCGCCGATGTCGATGGCGACCGGCTTGCTCAGCCTGGCGGCCAGCTCGGTGCGGAGTTTGTCGGCCGCCCGGGTCATGGTGAGGCCGCCGATGTCCACGCCGCCGACGCGCGTGCCGCGCAGCACCGAGCCCGACATCAGCACCGCGGGCACCAGGTACGCCAGGACGACCAGCATCACGACGAGGACGAGGACGGCGGGCAGCAGCCGGCCGCGGCGGGACGGCTCGGGGTCGAGCAGACCGGCGGGCCGGTCCTGCTGGCCCCCCGGCAGGCCGAACACGGGGGCGGGCGGGATCGGCGGATCGACCTGGCCCTCGTTCACCGGCCAGGGCTGCGCGGGCGCGGCGATGGGGGGCAGGGACGCGCCACCGTTCGGGCCCTTCGCGGCGGCCGGCGCGGGGTCCTGGACGCCACCGAAGATGTCGCGCGAGACGCCGGGCGGCAGACCCTCGATCCGTGGCTTCCTGCTGGTGGCCGACGAGGGTAACGGCACCGAGGCGAACGGGTCCGTCGGTGATTCGATCGGTCCGGCGTTACGCACGCCTCAATCTCCTCCCGCTCCGCAGCCACATCCTCAGGCAACAGTAAGGCACGCGCATCCTGATATGTCACGGGAAATGACTACGGAAGTGTGTCAACCTATCCACCGGTAGCGATGCTCCGGACGACCTGCCGTGCCGTACCTCGGCCGGAGCTCGGCCCGGCCCGCCGCGCACAGGTATTCCAGGTATCGGCGGGCGCTGACCCTCGACAGTCCGGCCAGCACGGCCGCCTCGGCGGCCGACAGGTCGCCGCCCGCGTCCCGCAACGTGTCGGCGACCAGGGCGCACGTCGCGGGCGACAACCCCTTGGGCAGCGCCGTGGCCGAGCCGGGGATGCCGAAGAGCCGGTCGACGTCGTCCTGGCGGGCCTCGGGGCCTATGGCGGTGAGCTGCCGGCGCGTGCCGGCGTAGTGCCGGAGCCGCTCGGCCAGCGCCGCCGAGGTGAACGGCTTGATCAGGTAGTTGACCGCGCCGCCGCGCATCGCCTCCCTGACCGTGGGCACGTCGCGGGCCGCGCTGATCACGAGGACGTCCACGTCGTGCAGCGACTTGAGCACCTCCAGTCCCGACATGTCGGGCAGGTAGATGTCGAGCAGCACGAGATCGGGGCGATGCTCGGCCACGGCGTCGAGCGCGCCGGTCCCGCTGTGCGCGGTCGCGACCACCCGGAACCCCGGCATCCGGGCGACGTAGCCGCCGTGGATGCGGGCCACCATGAAGTCGTCGTCCACCACCAGCACCCGCACGTCGCCCATCTCACGCGAGCCCATCTCACGCGAGCCCATCTCACGCGAGCCCATCTCACGCGAGCCCATCTCACGCGAGCCCATCTCACGCGAGCCCATCTCACGCGAGCCCATCTCGCCCGAACCCATCCGGCCGGAACCCGTCATCGCGTCACGCGAGCCCTTCTCGCCCGCGCTCATCTCGTCCCCACCACGACCGCGGGAGGCAGCAGCGCGGTGAAGACCGCGCCGTCAGCGTTGCGCACCTTCACCCAGCCGCCCCTGCGCAGACACGCCTGCCTGGTCAGCGCCAGGCCGAGGCCGCGCGGGCCCGAATGCGCCGCCTTGGTGGTGAACCCTTCCCCGAAGACCTCTCCGACCAGTTCGGGCGCGATGCCGGGGCCCGAGTCGCAGACCCGCACGTGCAGGCCGCCGGTGTCGGCGAGCAGGGACACCTCGATCGTGCCGGACGCGCCGTCGAGCGCGTCGATCGCGTTGGCGACCAGGTTGCCGATCACCAGCACCGCGTCCTGCGGATCGCCGACCGACCCCTCCGGGACGTCCGAGTCCTCGGCCAGCACCAGCCGGGCGCCCCGCTCGGCCGCCTCGGCCGACTTGGCCATCAGCAGCGCCGCCAGCGTCGGATCCTGGACCCGCTCGCGCAGGTCGGCGGCGTACGTGCCGCGGGTGAACCGGGTGATGAAACCGATGGCCGCCTCGTGCTCGCCCAGCTCCAGCAGGCCGACGACCGTGTGCATGCGATTGGCGAACTCGTGGGCCTGGGCGCGCAGGGCCTCGGTGGCGCTGCTGCTGTCGTCGAGCTCGCGGGCCAGCCGGACCAGCTCGGTGCGGTCGCGAAGGGTGACCACCCAGCCGCGGTGCTGGCCGCGTACCGAGACCGGAGTGCGGTTGAGCACCAGCACCCGGTCGCCGTGCAGCACCACCCGGTCCTCCCCCGGGTCGTCGCCGGCCAGCACGTCGCGCATCCGGTCGGAGACCGGCATCCGCGTCAGGTCCTGGCCGACGTCGCCCAGCAGCTCGCGGGCCGCGTCGTTGACCAGCGTCACCCTGCCCGCGAGGTCGAGCGCGAGCACGCCCTCCTTGACGCCGTGCAGCACCCCTTCGCGCTGCTCCAGCAGCGCGGCGATCTCACTGGGCTCCAGCCCGAACGTCTGCCGCCGGACCCGCGCCGTGATCAGCGCGGCGGCCGTCAGGCCGCAGACCAGCACGGCCAGCGCGGTCCAGAGCAGCGGGGGCAGCGCGGCGGCGAGCCGGCCGGTGACCGTGGTCCGCAGCACGCCGACCGACACCAGGCCGATGACGTCGCCGTACTCGTCGAAGATCGGCGCCTTGCCCCTGACCGTGGTGCCGATGGTGCCGGTCTCGGTGCCGACCCAGCTCCTGCCGGTCGTGAGCACGGTGGTGCCGTCGGTGGACAGCCGTTCGCCGATCAGGGCGGCGTTGGGGTGGGCGTAGCGGGTCTGCTCGCGGTTGGCGATCACCACGTAGTCGGCGCCGGTGGAGCCCTGCACGCTCAGCGCGAGCGGCTGCAGCACCTTCTCCGGGTTTCGCAGGTCGAAGGCCTCGCGGACCTGCGGGAGCGCCGCCACCGACTGGGCGATCGCCAGCGCCCGCTGCTCGTACAGCGAGTCCAGCTGGTCACGGGTGTGGTCGGCCCACACGCTCGCGGTGCCCCCGACGGCCAGCAGCACGATCACCATCTGGAGCACGAACAGCTGGGTCCCGAGGGAGGCGTCTCGTACCCGTCTCACGAGGCTCATGCAAACAGCCCGAGGTCACGGGCCGGTCGCGACCAGAACGACCTAAACGACTCCTATCGCGGAAACCTCGACGCCACCGGGCGGACACTTCACGATCCAGATTCCATAACGTGAAATCCCCCCTTTGGAGTGATCATGCGTCTGCGCATACTCGCCGCTCTAGCGGCGATCTCCGTCGCCGCGCTCAGCGGCTGCGGCGAAACGGGCGGCAGCGGCGGTGGCGGCACCAGCGCGTTGCGCATCATGGCCCCCGCCGCGCCCGGAGGCGGCTGGGACCAGACCTCTCGTACGGCCGAGCAGGCGCTCAAGTCCGCCGACCCGGCCCGCAAGGTCGAGGTCTACAACGTTCCCGGCGCGGGCGGCACGATCGGCCTGGCCCAGCTCGCGGGCGAGAAGGGCAACGGCAACCTGCTGATGACCATGGGCCTGGTCATGGTGGGCGCGATCGAGCAGAACAAGTCCAAGGTCACGCTGGCCGAGACGACGCCGATCGCCAAGCTGACCGAGGAGTACGAGATCATCGTGGTCCCGGCCGAATCCCCGCTCAAGCAGCTGTCCGACCTGGTCGCGGCCTGGAAGGCGGACCCGGCGAAGGTCTCCGTCGCGGGCGGCTCGGCGGGCGGCACCGACCACATCGTGGCCGGCCTGATGGCCAAGGCCGCGGGCGTCGACCCCAAGCAGGTCAACTACATCGCCCACTCGGGCGGCGGCGAGGCGCTCAACGCGCTGCTCGGCAACAAGGTCACCCTGGGCATCTCGGGCGTCGGCGAGTTCGCCGAGCACGTGAAGTCCGGCAAGCTGCGCGCGCTCGGCGTGACCTCGGGCGAGCGGCTGCCCGATCTGGACGCGCCCACGGTCAAGGAGGGCGGGCTGGACGTGGAGCTGGCCAACTGGCGCGGCTTCGTGGCCCCCGGCGGGCTCAGCGACGCCGACAAGCAGGCGCTCACCGGCCTGGTGACCAAGATGCACGACTCGCAGGCCTGGAAGGACGCCGTGGCCAAGAACGGCTGGATCGACTCCTTCATGACCGGTCAGCAGTTCGCCGACTACCTGAAGTCCGAGGAGACCCGGGTCAAGGGCATCATCGCCGAGATGGGGCTCGTCTCCTGATGTCCACGCCCGACGACCCCGGTCGCGGATCCGCCGAGAAGCGGCTGCCTTGGTGGCGGCCCGAGCTTGGGCTGGCCCTCGTGGTGCTGGCCCTCGGCGGGTTCGTCGTCGTGGGCACCCTGGGGGTGTCGGCGGCGGCCTCGCAGCTCGGCATCGGGCCGCGCTTCTTCCCGATGCTGGTCGGCGGCGCGATGATCCTCATCGGCCTGTGCTACGTGGCCGACGTGCTGCGCGGCGGCCGGGGCGACCCCGAGGAGAACGAGGACGTCGACCTCGACGCGCCGGCCGACTGGCGGAGCGTCGGGCTGGTCAGCGGCGTCTTCCTGGGATTCACCGCCGTGCTGAACGTGCTCGGCTGGATCATCGCCGCGAGCCTGCTGTTCTTCGGGCTGTCGGTGGCGCTCGGCGCCGAGCACCGGCTGCGCGCGGCGGGCGTCGGGGTGGTCCTGGGGATCACCACGTACTTGCTGTTCGTCAAGGGGCTGGGCGTCACACTGCCGGGCGGGCTGCTGCGGGGGGTGATCTAGGTGGACTCGTTCGAGCTGCTGCTCGGCGGGTTCGCCGAGGCGCTGACGGCGGTCAACCTGCTGTACGCGCTGATCGGCGTCACGCTCGGCACCCTCGTCGGCGTGCTGCCCGGCATCGGGCCCGCCATGACCGTGGCCCTGCTGCTGCCCATCACCTTCACCGTGCCGCCGGCCAGCGCGTTCATCATGTTCGCCGGCATCTACTACGGCGGCATGTACGGCGGCTCCACCACCTCGATCCTGCTCAACACGCCCGGCGAGTCGTCCTCGATGATCACCGCGCTGGAGGGCAACAAGATGGCCAGGCGCGGCCGGGCGGCGCAGGCGCTGGCCACGGCCGCCATCGGCTCGTTCGTCGCGGGCACGATCGCGACCGCGCTGCTGGTCGTGGCCGCGCCCGCGGTGGTGAGCTTCGCCATCTCGTTCGGCCCCGAGGACTACTTCGCGCTGGCGATCCTGGCCTTCACCGCGGTGTCGTCGGTGCTGTCCCGGTCGGTCGTGCGCGGCCTGGCCTCCCTCGGGCTCGGCCTGGTCATCGGGCTGATCGGCATCGACCAGCAGACCGGGCAGGCCCGGCTCACGCTCGGCATCCCGCAACTGCTGGACGGCATCGACGTGGTGATCGTCGCGGTCGGGCTGTTCGCGATGGGCGAGGCGATGTACGTGGCCTCACGGCTGCGTCACTCGATCCCCGACGTGGTGCCCGTGGGCCGCGCCTGGATGGGCCGCTCCGACTGGCGCCGGTCGTGGCGGCCGTGGCTGCGTGGCACCGCGCTCGGCTTCCCGTTCGGCGCGCTGCCCGGCGGCGGCGCGGAGATCCCCACCTTCCTGTCGTACGCGGCGGAGAAGCGGCTGGCGCGCGGGGTCGCCCGCGAGGAGTACGGCAAGGGCGCCATCGAGGGCGTCGCCGGGCCGGAGGCCGCCAACAACGCCTCGGCCGCCGGCACCCTGGTGCCGCTGCTCACGCTGGGGCTCCCCACCTCGGCGACGGCCGCGATCCTGCTCGCCGCCTTCCAGCAGTACGGCCTGCAGCCGGGCCCGCAGCTCTTCGACCACAACCCGGCCCTGGTGTGGGGCATGATCGCGTCGCTGTTCATCGGCAACACGATGCTGCTCGTGCTCAACCTGCCCCTGGCCCCGCTGTGGGCCCGGGTGCTGCGAATCCCGCGGCCCTACCTGTACGCCGGGATCGTGCTGTTCGCCGCGCTCGGGGTCTACGCCCTGAACGCGACCGTGGTGGACCTGGTGGTGCTGTTTCTGCTCGGGCTGCTCGGGTTCGCGATGCGCAGGTTCGGGCTGCCGATCGCCCCGGCGGTGATCGGCATGATCCTGGGGCCGATGGCCGAGATCCAGCTGCGCCGGGCGCTGGCCATCGGGGCGGGCGACGTGACCGTGCTGGTGAAGAGCCCGGTGGCCGTGGTTCTGCTGGTGCTGTCGCTGCTCGCGCTGCTGACGCCGGTGTTCAGGAAGGCGCTGGCCCGGCGCGACGCCGGAGCCGCCGCGCACGTGCCCAGGGACGAGGATTAGCGTCCCCGGGGGGGGAGGCGGTGTTGTCGGTGGTGTCCGTCGCGGTCACGGCCGCGCTGTGCACCGCGGTGGGCTCCGGCTACTGGACGGTCTTCGCGGCCGCGCTCGTCATCGCGCTGGTGGGGGTGGCGATCGCGCCGCGTGCGGTCGCGGGCGCCGCGCGGGCCGTGCCCGCCGGCGAGAAGCTGGCGGCCTGAGGTGGCGGCCG